>NZ_JAXIVS010000002.1:600000-950385 GCF_034259325.1 Hyalangium ruber
AGGCCGCCCAGCAGCAGCTCGCCGAGGCGCGGCGGATGAGGGATGAGGCGGCGCGGCTGGCCCAGGCGCGACAGCTCCAGGCGGAGGCGGCCCGACTCCAGGCGGAGGCCCGTCGCCAGCAGGAGGAGACGGAGCGGCTGGCGGCCGAGGAGCGCCAACGCCAGGAGGCGCAGCAGCGGCTGGCCCAGGCCGAGACCCAGTTGGAGGCCGAGCGACGCGCGCGGGAGGAGGCGGAGGCTCGCGCTTCCGAGGCGCTCACCGAGCTGGCTCGCGCGGGCGAGGTGCAGGTGCAGGAGGACGCGCGCGGCACGGTGCTCACGCTCTCCGGCAGCGTGCTCTTCGCCTCGGGTGCGGCGGAGCTGCTGCCCTCGGCGCGTAACCGGCTCTCCGAGGTGGCCGATGCGCTGAAGCAGTCGGACAACCAGCTCACCATCGAGGGCCATACGGACGCGCAGGGTCCGGACGGCTTCAATGAGGAGCTGTCCCTGCGGCGCGCGGAGCGGGTGCGCGACTACCTCGTCTCCCAGGGCGTCTCCTCGGACCGCGTCTCGGTGCGCGGGCTGGGTGAGTACCGCCCGGTGGCGAGCAACTCCACCGCCGAGGGCCGCGCGAACAACCGCCGGGTGGAGATCGTCCTCCAGCGCGCTCCTGGGGATGACGCCCCCACGGGCATCGGCGGCAGTGGCAAGGTGCGGGAGCGCTGAGCCAGGCCTTCCAGCCTGGCTGGAAGCACAAGGGGCTCTCCGACCGACTGGGACGCGCTAGGCTTGGCGCGTTTCCATGTCCACCGACACGACTCCCGTCCTGCTGACGACCGATCGGCTGCACCTGGCGATGCTGCCGCCGGATGCGGCCGGGCGCGTGCTGGCCTACCACCAGGTCAACGAGGAGCACCTGGGCCCCGTCTCCCCCGCGCGTCCGCCTACCTTCTTCACGCTGATGTACTGGCGGACGCGGCTGGCGCAGGACCGGGAGGACCTGCGCAATGACCTGGCGCTGCGGCTGTACCTGCTGCCGCGCGAGCAGCCGCTGAGCTCGGCGCCGATCATCGGCACGGTGAGCTTCACCAATATCCGCCGGGGTCCGCTGCAGGCGTGCGAGCTGGGCTACGGGCTCGACTTCCGCTACGAGGGCAAGGGGATGATGACGGAGGCGCTGCGCACAGCGTGCGCCCATGTCTTCAGCGCCATGGGGATGCACCGCATCCAGGCCAACCACCTGCCGGAGAACCTGCGCAGCGCAGCGGTGCTGCGCCGGCTGAACTTCGCCGTGGAGGGCTACGCCCGCGACTACCTGATGATCAACGGGCAATGGAGGGACCACGTCCTCACATCGCTCGTGGCCCCCAGGGACTCGGACCCAAGCGGGGAGTAGAGGCGTATGAACTCTCGGCTCGTGACGATGCTGGTCCTGGCTCTTTCACTCCAGGGCATCTCGGGGACGGCTTGGGCGGGCGCGGAGCGGGCATCGCTCCCCACGGTGGTGACATCCACCACCCAGGCGGTGCATCCAGCATCCCCCTTCACTCAGGCCATTCTCGCGCTTCCCGCTCCGGGTGAGGAGTCGATCCGCTCGAAGCTCAAGGCCTGCCTGCTCACGGGCGATCTGTCCTGCGTCCTTACGCAATGGATGGCACTGACGGGCACCAGCAAGCTCCCCGATTGGCTGCTGCAGTTCCAAAATGCATTCGCCGCCGCCAATCGTCAGGCCGGCAAGTGCGTGGAGGTTGCAAAGGCCATCCATCGAGGGCTGAGCAGCCTGGGCCAACATCCATCGTTTGTTCGCTTCACCGTCCAGGGCGACGGTCAACTGATAGGCTTCGATGAGATCGCCAACGGGAAGCTCGTCAGAACCCACCAGGTTTCAGACAACGGTCTCCACTTCGCCGTAAAGCTTCAAGGGCGAATCATCGACGCATACACCGGCCTGGCGGGACTGCCTGAAGAGGAGTACCTGAAGCGATTGGTGCCCTATCCCGGGTCAAAGTTGATCACTGAAGCAGTGGAGCACTTATGAGCACAGGCGGAGAGACGGCCTTCCCCGAAGCCTGGCGCGGACGCAGGGTTGGCGTGCTGGATGCTCTTCTCTACTTTCGCGGGCAGCTGAAACAAGGAAGGGGCCTCTGGTTCCTCACAGGCGGCACCACGGTCGATGCACTCCGATCCTTCATCCTTGGCTGGTGCGCGAACACCCAGTTCAACGGCGGAAGCGAGCCTCAGTGGCAGGAGTTCGTCACCTGGCTTCGAGACGTGAAGGGCGAGTTTCCGGGTGAAGGCTGGCACGTGAAGTACTTGCGTGATTGCGATGGGGATCATGAGCGCGCGGCCCTGAAGTTCCTCGACTTCGTCGAGGAGTTCGTCTCCAGGCCGCCCTCCACACCACCACCGGGTTGAATCAATCGACTACCGCGTCGGTGCCGTCACCTTCGGCGCGGCCACGGGCGCCAGGTGCGTGTCGAACCACTCCGCCGTGCGCCGCAGCCGATCCCGCTGATGCGCGGGCATGCGCAGGCCGTGGCCCTCGTCTTCGTACACCACGAACTGCGTCTTCACCCCTTGCGCCTTGAGCCCCTTGAAGAACTCGCGGCCCTGCGAGGCGGGGATCTCCGCGTCCCGCTCGCCATGCACCACCAGCGTGGGCGTGCGCACCTGCTGGATGAAGTTCATCGGCGAACTGCGCGCGTAGAGCTCCGGCGCGTCGTACACCGACGCTCCGAAGTACGGCACCATCCACATGTCGATGAGGTTCGTACCGTAGTAGCTCTGCCAGTTGGAGATGCCCGCGCCCGCCACCGCCGCCCCGAAGCGCCGCGTCTGCGTCACCGCCCACATCGTCATGAAGCCCCCGTAGCTCCACCCCATGATGCCCAGCCGCTCGCCGTCCACCAGCTCGCTCGCCAGCACCGCGTCCACCCCCGCCAGGATGTCTCGCAGGTCCCCGTGGCCGAAGTCCTTCCGGTTCGCCTCCACGAAGGCCGCCCCCCGCCCGAAGCTGCCGCGCGGGTTGGGCATGAACACGTAGTACCCCTGGCTCGCCAGCAGCAACGGCTGCACGTGGAAGCCCTGCGTGAAGACCCCCGCCGGGCCCCCGTGGACCACCGTCACCATCGGCGCCCGCGTCCCCGCCGGCACCAAGGGAGGCGCCAGCAGCCAGCCTTGAATCTCCCACCCGTCGCTCTTCCACGTGAGGCTGCGCGCGCTTCCCGCCGGACTCTTCACCTCCACGTTTCGGCGGCTCAGCGCCTTCCACTCCCCGATGGGCCCCACATGGACCTCCGGTGGCTGGAAGAACGACTCGCGCACCACGGCGCTCATCGCCCCATCGCGTGACAGGGACAGGCCCACGTTCTTCGAGCCGTCGGAGATGCGATCCACGCCGCGCCACAACACCGAGACCGTGCCCCCTCGCGGATCCACCGCGGACACCGCCGCCTCGCCTCCCACCACCGCGCTGAACACCAGCCGACCCGGCTCCTGCCAGTGGAGGTGCGCCGCGGAGGCCTCGAGCCCCTGCGTCACGCTGCGCGCCTTGCCTCCCCGCGCCGGGACGATGAAGACATCGCCCCCGTTGATGCCCTCATCGCTCATCAACCCCTCGAGGAACGCCACCTCCTTTCCGTCCGGGCTCCACGTGGGCTCCGCCACCTGGAACGTGGGCTTGTGGAGCACCCGAGCCACACCGGTATCCGCCGCCACCAGATAGAGCTGCGCCACCCACCAGTTGGCATCCCCCGGCGGCGGCGCGGCGGTGACGGCGAAGCGCTTCCCCTCCGGGCTCCACGCGTACTCATAGATGAAGAGGTCCGCGGGAGAGACGACGCGCAGCTTGCCCTCGGCGACATTCACCACCGCCAGCCGCTTCGAGACGTGGGACTCCTGCACCACGCCCGTCTCGCGCGGGGCGGGCCCCACCGGGCCCTTGGCGTCCAAGGTCCCTTCCATCACCAGCAGCGCGATCGACCGGCCATCCGGCGACCATTGGGGCTGGCTCACCATCCCCGAGAGAGAGGTGAGCTTGCGCGCCTGGCCGCTCGTCACATCCACCACGTAGAGCTGCGCCTGCCCCTTCTTCTCCGCGTCGGAGAGGAACGCCAGCTGTCGCCCATCCGGGCTCCACGCCAGCTCGCGCTCATCCGGCAGCACACCATCCGACGCGGCGGTGATGCGCCGGGGCGCGGCTTCCGGAGCGGCGCGCTCCATCATCTGAATCCGCGGCTTGTCCGGCGAGAGCCCCTGAGGATCCGCCACGGTCTCGACCCACGCGACCCGGGAGCCGTCCGGCGAGAGCGCCACCTGCTTGAAGCGCACCACCCGCTGCATCACGTCGATGACCGTCTCCCGGGAAGGCCGGGCCGCCCGTGCCTGCCCGAGCGAGGACAGCACCGCCAACATCACCCCCACCCCGGTGATCCGCCACACCGCTCGCATCGCGCCTCCTCGAGAGTGACTCCGAGCCTATCCGCAGCCAGGACCGCCAGTGCTTCCCACCCCGCCCTCCTCCCCCACCCCCACGCCGCGCCCCCTCCCCTCAAGGGCTATTTGAAGGGTGGCGAACAGTCCAGGCCCCCTCGGCCCCCCGGCAGCGGCAGGCAAGACGGCGGGCGGCTACGCGCTCTCTGGCTCACTGCCTTCCGAAAAACGCGGGCGTGCCGGATTTCACGCGGACGGGTTCCGACGAGGCGGGCCAGGACGGTATCGTTCGCGGCGCGGCACCGTGGAACCCGAGACATGGCTCCCCAGCGATCCCCAACCCTCCAGCAGCAGCAGAGCGCCTCCGTCGCTCATGCCTCCGCCTCCGCTTCCCCGGAGCGCTCGCTCCTGGAAGAAGAGCTGGAGTCCAGCCGGCGCATGCTGCACGCCCTCACCCAGGTACACGCCGACCTGGTGAGCCAGGGCGACCCCCAGGTCCTCTTCGAGCAGCTGCTCGCCCTGGTGCTCGAGCTGACGCGCAGCCAGTACGGCTTCATCGGCGAGGTGCTCCGCTCCCCCGAGGGCACCCCCTACCTGCGCGCCCACGCCATCATCCACATCACCCCCTCGGGCGAGCTGCGCACGCACCTGGCCGCCAGCCCCGAGGAGGCACGCGCGGTGTATGACCTCCAGACACTCCCAGGCACGGTGCTCACCTCGGGCCAGCCCGTGCGCGCCAACGGGCTCGCCCTGGAGCCGCACCCCCAGGGCTTCCCCGTCGACTACCCGCTGCTCCAGTCCTTCCTGGGGCTGCCCTTCAAGGCCTTCGGCGAGCTGGTGGGCATGGTGGGCATCGCCAACCGCGACGAGGGCTACCCCGAGTCCCTCATCGAGTTCCTCCAGCCGCTGCTCATCACCTGCGGCAACATCCTCCACGCCTGGCGCAACGACACGCGGCGCCAGGAGGCCGAGCAGGCGCTGCGCCTCCAGCAGGAGAAGATGAAGAAGCTGGCCCTGGTGGCCGCCCGCACCAGCAACGCCGTCATCATCACCGACGCGCAGGGCCTCACCGAGTGGGTCAACGAGGGCTTCACCCGCACCACCGGCTACACGCTGGAGGAAGTCCGAGGCCGCCGGCCCGGCGATGTGCTCCAGGGGCCCGGCACCGAGGCGCGGGATGTCGAGACCATGCGCCAGGCCCTGCGCCGGGGCCAGGGTGTCTCCGTCGAGCTGCTCAACTACACCAAGGCGGGCGACCCGTACTGGAACCTCATCGAAATCCAGCCGGTACACGACGAGCAGGGCAAGCTGGTCCAGTTCGTCGCCATCGAGAGTGACGTCACCCCGCGCCGCCACCTCGAGCAGCAGGTGGCCCTGAGCGTGGAGCGGCTCCAGCTCGCCCTGGAGAGCGCCGAGGACGGGATGTGGGACTGGGACCTGCGCACCGGCCGGCTGACCGTCAGCCCTCGCTGGCTGAGCATGCTGGGCTACGCCCTGGGCGAGCTGGACCCCAGCCCCGGCTTCCTGCGCGAGAAGCTGTGCCACCCCGAGGACCGGGCCGAGCTCGACCGGCGGATGCTGGAGCACCAGGAGGGCCGCAGCCCCATGTACGAGTTCGAGCACCGCCTGCGGCACAAGTCCGGCCGCTGGGTCTGGGTGCTGGGACGCGCCAAGGTGGTGCGCCGCGACAAGCAGGGCCAGCCGCTGCGAATCGTCGGCACCAACGTGGACATCACCTCGCGCAAGCATGCCCAGGAGCGGCTCAAGGCCTTCATCCAGGCCATCCCGGACATGATCTTCCAGGTGCGCGCCGACGGCACCTGCCTGGGCTTCAAGGCCTCCACGCTGGATGCGCCGCTGATGTCCCCCGAGCAGTTCATCGGCAAGAGCCTCTACACGCTGCCCCTGCCCGAGCCCGTGCTCGCCCAGCTTCGCCGGGGGCTCATCGGCGTGCTCACCGGCAGCCCGCTGGAGGTCTTCGAGTACGCCGTCGACACGCCCGCCGGCCCGCAGCACTACGAGGCGCGCATCGTCCGCAGCGACACGGACGAGGCCATGTGCATCGTGCGCAACATCACCGAGCGCAAGGCCACCGAGGAGCAGCGGCGCCGCCACGCCGAGGAGCTGGAGGAGCGCGTCCGCCAGGCCACCCGCGAGCTGGAGTCGCGCCAGGCCCAGCTCATCCAGTCCGAGAAGCTCGCCTCGCTGGGGCAGATGGCCGCCAGCATCGCCCACGAAATCAACAACCCCGTCAGCTACGTCTCCAGCAACCTGGGCACCCTGGAGGACTACATCTCCGTGCTGCGCCGGCTGCTGGCGCTCTACCTCCAGGTGGAGCAGGCCCTGGAGGCCCAGCCCCCCGAGGCCGTGGCCGGGCTGCTGCAACAGACGCGCGCCCTGCGCGAGCACGAGCGCCTGGAGGAGCTGCTGGGGGACCTGGATGACCTGCTGGGCGACGCCAAGGAGGGCACCACCCGCATCCGCGAGTTCATCCAGGGCCTGAAGACGTTCGTGCGCGAGGAGTCCGGCGAGCCGCAGCTCTCGGACCTCAACAAGGGCGTGATGATGACCCTGCGCATGCTGCGCCACGAGTTCAAGCACAAGTGCGAGGTGCAGTGCGACCTGGCGCCGCTGCCGCTGCTGCGCTGCTTCCCCACCCAGCTCAATCAAGTGTTCATGAACCTGCTGCTCAACGCCGTGCAGGCCATCGAGCAGCGCGGGGAGATTCGCGTCTCCAGCCGGCAGGAGGGCAACGAGGCCGTGGTGCGCATCACCGACAACGGCCCGGGCATGAGCGAGGAGACGCTCTCGCGCATCTTCACCCCCTTCTTCACCACCAAGCCCGCGGGCCAGGGCACCGGCCTGGGGCTGTCCATCTGCTACGCCATCATCAACAGCCACAAGGGCCGAATCGAAGTGCGGAGCCAGCTCGGCCAGGGCACCACCTTCTCCGTCCACCTGCCCCTCATCACCGAGTAGCCGCGCGTGGGTAGAGGTTGACCCGGGGGCCGGGGGGCCCCTCAACCCCCTAGCGGATTTCCGGTAGCCTGATCCGACATGTCTCACGCCTCTCCACCGCCCGCCGCGCTCGGCCCGGGGACCGTCATCGCCGGCCGCTTCGTGCTCCAGGCCCAGACGGGCCGCGGGGGTATGGGTTTTGTCTACCAGGCCCGAGACTTGCTGACGGAGCGCACCGTGGCGCTCAAGCTGCTGAACTCCCGGAGCGGCTCCGAGGCGGCCCGGCGCTTCGAGCGCGAGGCGCGGGTGCTCTCGGAGCTGCGCCACCCCGGCATCGTCTCCTATGTGGCCCACGGCCTCACCAACGAGAGCCAGCCCTACCTCGCCATGGACTGGCTGGAGGGGGAGGACCTGGCGCGGCGGCTCACGCGCCAGCCCCTGAGCCCCGCCGAGGCGCTGCAGATGCTGCGCCGCGTCGCCCAGGCGCTGGCGCAGACGCACGCGCGGGGCATCGTCCACCGAGACCTCAAGCCCTCCAACCTCTTCCTGCGCGGCGGGAAGGTGGAGGACGTGGTGCTGCTGGACTTCGGGCTGGCGCGCGTCAACGCCACCTCGCAGGCGCTCACCGCCAGCGTCATGGTGCTGGGCACCCCGGGGTACATGGCCCCCGAGCAGGCCTCCAACAAGCCGGACATCACCCCCAGCGCGGACATCTTCTCCCTGGGCTGCGTGCTCTACGAGTGCCTGGCGGGCCAGCCTCCCTTCCGCGCCCCGCACCTGGCGGCGATGCTGGCGAAGGTCCTCTTCTCCGAGCCGCTGGAGCTGCGCTCGCTGCGCCCCGAGCTGTCCCCCGCGCTGCAGTCGCTGGTGGAGCAGATGCTGGTGAAGGACCCCCGGCAGCGGCTCGCCGACGGGCAGCAGCTCTCGCGCGCGGTGGAGTCCCTGGAGGTGTCGCAGGAGCTGCTGCCTCCGAGCCCCAGCACGGCCTCGGTGCCCACGGGCCTGTCCAACGCCGAGCAGCACCTGGTGAGCGTGCTGCTGGCCACCTCCGAGGGGCCCTGCTCGGGGGGCGCTCCCATGAAGGCAGAGGATGCGGCGCGCATCCGCGGGATGATTGCCCCCTTCCAGCGCGAGCTGCAGGCCCATGGCGGGCAGACCGCGCTGCTGTGGGATGGCTCGCTGCTGGCCACCTTCCTGCTGGAGCGCGGCACGGCCACGGACCAGGCCGCCCTGGCCGCGCACTGCGCCCTGTCCATCCAGGAGCGGCTGCCCGACAGCCTGGTGGTGCTGGCCACGGGGCTGAGCCTGCGGGGAGAGCGCCTGCCGGTGGGCGAGGTGATGGACCGGGCCGGTGAGTTCCTCCGGCGGCTGGAGGGCAGCGCCGCCACCCTGGCCTCGCGGGTCATGCTGGATGAGACGACCGCGGGCCTGCTGGGCTCGCGCTTCGAGCTGGACAAGCTGGTGTCCGGCACCTTCCTGCTGCGCAGCCGCCAATTGCGCGTGGACGAGACGCGCCCGCTGCTGGGCCGTCCCACCCCGTGCGTGGGGCGCGAGCAGGAGCTGGCCATCCTGGAGCTGGCCTTCCAGTCCTGCGTGGAGGACTCCGCCGCGCGGGCCCTGCTGGTGACGGCGCCGGCCGGCATGGGCAAGTCGCGCGTGCGCCATGAGTTCCTCCGCCGCCTGGAGCAGGGCGAGCAATCGGCGCTCGTGCTGCTCGGGCGGGGCGACCCGATGAACGCCGGCTCCGCCTATGACTTGCTGGGCCAGGCGGTGCGCCGGCTGTGCGGCGCGGTGGACGGCGAGCCGCTGGAGGCCCGCCGCGAGCGGCTGTCCCGCTACGTCTCCGAGCACCTGCCGCCTGAGCAGGTGAAGGACACCGGGGTGTTCCTCGGGGAGCTGTGCGGCATCCCCTTCCCCGTGGACAACAGTCCGAAGCTGCGCGCGGCGCACGAGGACCCCCGGCTGATGAGCGCCCAGGTGACGCGGGCGATGGTGGCCTTCCTCCGGGCCCACTGCGCCCAGCGCCCCGTGCTGCTGGTGCTGGAGGACCTGCACTGGAGCGACGCGCCCACGGTGCGGCTCGTGGAGGAGGTGCTGCGCGAGCTGGCCGAGTGTCCCCTGATGGTGCTGGCCCTGGCGCGGCCGGACGTGAAGGAGCTGTTCCCCGGCCTGTGGTCGCGCTTCCTGCAGGAGGTGCCGCTGCGCGGGCTGAGCCAGAAGGCCAGCACCCGGCTGGTGCAGGAGGTGCTGGGCACCAAGCTCCCCGAGGCGGTGGTGGCCCGGCTGGTGGAGCAGGCGGCGGGCAACGCGCTGTTCCTGGAGGAGCTGATCCGCGGCGAGGCGGAGGGGCGAGGCGAGGCGCCTCCGGGCACGGTGCTGGCCATGCTCCAGTCGCGCCTCCAGCGGATGGAGCCCACCCTGCGGCGCGTGCTGCTGGCCGCCAGCATCCTGGGCCGCACCTTCTGGGCCGGCGGGGTGCGGGCGCTCCTGGAAGGAGACCTCTCCACCGAGGAGCTGGAGCAGAGCCTGCGCCAGGTGGTGGAGCTGGAGGTCGTCCAACCCCACCCGCGCAGCCGCTTCCCGGACGAGACCGAGTACCGCTTCCGCCACGCGCTGGTGCGAGACGCCGCCTACAGCCTGGTGCCCGACAGCCTCAAGCCGGACGGGCACCGCCTGGCCGGGGCGTGGCTGGAGCAGGTGGGCGAGGCGGACCCGCGCGTGCTGGCCGAGCACTACCAGCTGGGGCAGCAGAAGGAGCGGGCCGCTTATTTCTTCACCCGCGCCGGAGAGCGGCTCTTCGAGCGGCAGGACCTGATGGGGGCCCAGAAGTGCCTGGACGCGGCGCTCGCCTGTGAGCCCACGGGGGCCACGTTCATCGAGCTGCGCGCGCTGGAGGCCGCCATCGCCTTCTGGATGGAGGACTTCTCGCGCACCTACCGGCTGGGCAGCGAGGTGCGGCCCCACCTCGTCGCCGGCAGCGCTCAGTGGGGACGGGTGATGTGCGGGATGATTCTCGCCGGCCCCCAGAGCGGGCACATGGCGGAGCTGCCCGAGCTGAGCCAGGTGCTGCTGAGCACTCCGCCGGACGCCGAGGCGGTGACCATCTACGTGGAGGCCGTCAGCTACCTCGTCGCCATGTACACGTGGAGTGGCCAGCGGCAGGAGGCCCTCTCCGCGCTGGAGCGGCTGAACGCGGCCAGCGCCGAGACGGTGGCGCGGGATGCCATGGCGCGCGGGTGGACGTACAACGCCCGGAGCTACTTCGACTACTTCCTCGATGCGCGGCTCTGGCAGTGCCAGTCCTGGCTGGAGCAGGCCGTGCAGGCGTTCCAGGAGGTGGGCTCGGACCGCAACCAGGCCGCGCCCCGAGGCCTGCTGGGGCTGACGCTGGTCGCGCTGGGAGACGTGCCGCGCGCCATCGACATCTCCCGCGAGAGCCTGGCCGGCGCCCTCCGGGCACGGCAGATGTATGCCATCACCTATTCACAGCTCCACCTGGCCCTGGTGCTGACCAGCAGCCCCGAGGCCGGCCACCAGGAGGAGGCCCGCCACCTGGCGCTCCAGGTGCTGCGCACGGAGAAGGTGAACCTGGTGCACCTGGGCATGGCACACATCGCCCTGGCCCGGGTCGCCGCCTTCCAGGGCCTGCCCTCGGAGGCCGAGGCGCAAGCCCGCAAGGCGTGCGAGCTGCTGGGCATGCTCAAGCCGCTGCAGCTCATGGCGCGGATGAGCTTGTGCGCGGCGCTGCTGGCGCGGGGACGCTCCTCGGAGGCCCAGGCGCAGGCGGAGCAGGGCGTGCAGGTGCTGGAGCAGATGGGCGGCCGCGGCGCCGCCGCCGTGGGGATGTGGCTGGCGCTGGCCGAGGCCTGCTTCGCCCAGGAGGAAGCCGCCCCCGGGGAGAACGCCCTGCGCCAGGCCGTGCGGTGCCTGCGCCAGCAGGCCGAGGACATCCCGGAGCCGGACGCCCGCGAGCGCTTCATGCGCCAGGTGCCGGAGAATGCCCGCACCCTCCAGCTGGCCCGCCATCGTTGGGGCGAGCACTGGGAGGGCATCCTGCGCTGAGGGGCCCGCTCAGCGCGGGGGCTCCAGCGCGAGCACGCTCGGCACCCACTCCGGCGCGGATAGCCGCAGCAGGCCGTGGCCGATGCCCGCCAGTCCCATCAACAGGCCGGGGCTCTCACTGCCTCGGAGCAACCCGCAGCGCCACTCGCCCTGTTGGCCCTGGCGGAGGACGGAGGTGGCACACCGCAGCGCCGCCTGCGTCCATCGCGGCTCGCCGAGCCGCTCGCCCGCCAGGTGCAGCACCTCCAGGTTGCCCACGTCGCCATGGCACAGGCAGTGGCTGCCGCCGAAGCCGGTGCGCAGCGTCGTCTCCAACCCCGTCTCGAGCTCGGCGCGGACCTCGGGCCCATCCATGTGCCGCAGCGAGAGCAGCCGCCCGAGGGCAATCCCCCCGGCCCCATGGCACCACATGGCCATGAAGTGGCCCGCGGGGCCCGTGACCGTGCTGCCAGGGGCGCGCAGGTCCTTCCAGTTCCCCTGCTCCGGGACGAACAGCAAGCGCTCATAGGCCAGGCCTCGGTGAGCGAGCTCCGCGTAGCGCGCGTCTCCCGTGGCGGCGGCCAGCTCCAGCAGCGCCCAGCAGATGCCCGTCACGCCGTGGGAGAAGCCTCCCAGCGGCTGCTCTCCCACCTCGCACTTCCAGGCCACCACACCCTCCGAGAGGGTCACCGCCGTGGCCATGAGCCGCCGCCCACAGCGCTCCGCCACCTCCAGGTATCGCGGCTCCTTCGTCCGCTGGTACAGGCCCAGCAGCGCCACCGCGAGCCCCGCCGAGCCGCTCAGCAGATCCAAGCGCATGTCGGCGTCGATGAGCGGCTCCAGCGCGGACAGCCCGTCACGCACCTCGTCCAGCAGCGCGGGCTCGTTCCAGAGCGCCGCCAGGTGGCCGAGCACATAGACGGGAGCGCCCCGGCCCACGAACACGCCCATGCCCGAGCCGCTCTCCGGGCGTGGCTCGCGCCAGCTCTCGAGCACCGGCTCCGCCGCCGCGCGTGCCAGCGCCTCGAAGTCCGCGCGCCCCGTCCGCTTCGCGAGGCAGGCGAAGAACAGCGCCATGCCGCCCAGCCCCTCGTAGAGGTCCATGCCGACGGGCGACAGGCTCCAGCGCCACTGCTTCATGTCCTCCAGGTTCAGGCCAATCCAGCTGGCATCCGTCGCGCCCCGCACGGCCTTGGCCGCCAGCGCCTCGCCGATGGCGACCGCGCCCGCCAGGCACTCCTCCGCCGTGGCCTCGGGCAGGAGCGCCTGCGCCTCAGGAGTCGTGGCGGTCCGCGCCGGGCCCCGCCCCTTGTCGAGCGACACCATCGCCTTGCGGATGAAGGACACCTGGTTGGCGCAGTCCCGCTCCTCCAGGCCCTCGAGCCGCCGCATCACGACGCTCAGGCTGTCGCGCGGGAAGTAGTCCGGGATGCACTCGCCGGTGCTGCTCCACAGGTGGCGCGCGCCGGGGCGGGCGGTGAAGAAGGGGATGTCTCCCAACCGCAGATCCTCATGCTCGAACGGCACGAGCCGCCGCATCGCGGGCAGGTGCCCGGCTTCCACCCACAGGTGGTCGAGCACCTTGTCCCGTTCCAGCCCGTCCCGCAGGAAGTCCGGGTGGTGGCTCTCGTGCAGGAGCAGCGCATAGCGCTGGGTGGCGCGGGCGATGTGGCGCACCTCCACGTCGGCGAAGGCGCGCAGGCGCGGCGCCAGCTCCTCGCGCCGGCTCGCCAGCAGCGCATACGTGTCCTGGAAGCCCTGGACGATGTCCTCGGTGAAGTCGGTGGGGTCCACCGGCGCATCCCCGAGCTGGGGCCGGTTGTTCGAGCCCTCCATCGTCCCCTGGCGGCGCACCACGCGCATGGTGTCGCTCCAGAGGTCCTCCACCATCGCCACCCGCTGGGGCGACAGCTGCCCGGCCTCGCCGCCCAGCCCGCTCACGTCGAGCCCCGCCCTGCCCTCTCGGCCGTAGAGGAAGATGGGCAGCATGCCCACCGAGACGATCGACTGGTCCAGCATCGCCCAGGCACGCGCGCGGGCCCGCTCGCCCGGCTCCGGCGGCATTCGCGGGTGGAAGAGCGCCTCCAGGTCCACGAGCACCGGGTGCTCGCCCGAGGCGATGAGGTTCTCCAGGTGGAAGTCCACCGCGGACAGCAGGTGGAGCAGCGCCAGGAAGCTGCCCTGCCTCCAATAGAAGCGCTGGAGCGCCTCACGGGAGTCACACCCGGTACACGCCACGTACTCCACCCATCCGTGGTCCCCGCGGTCCACCACCGTGAGCACGCGGTGCGGGTGGCGCATGCCCTCCGCGTTGAGCCATTGCACGAGCTGCTGGAAGCGCACGTCCACCGCGAGGGACTTCGGCTTGTAGACGAGCCGCAGCCCCGAGCCGAACCGCAGCAGGAACACGCCCCGGCCTCCCCGGTGCATGTCCGAGACGCCTCCTTGAATCGCGACCAGGGGACCGAGCGCCCCGCCACCGAGGAACGTGCGGCCGAGCAGCTCGCGCTCCTCGGCGAGGTGACCCAGGAACTCCAGGCGGGTGTCGCACCAGCGCTCCAGCGAGGTGGCCATCAACCGGGCGAGCACCGGGTACTCCTCCAGGAGCGCCGCGCGTACGCCCGGCTCCTGGAGCCGCACCGTGGAGAAGTGGTGGAAGCGCTCGCGCGGCGTGCTCCCCGAGAGCTGATCCATCATCCGAGCCACGTTGAGCTCCAGGATGAGGACCCGCGAGGCCAGCTCGTGGAGCCGCTGCATCAGCCCCTCCAGCAGCGTGGCCTCGAGCTCGGGCGCCACGAGGGGCTCTCCCGAAGCCTGCCGGGCCTGGAGCGCCGCCAGCCCCGCCCGGAGCCTCGCCGCCCCGAGCCGCAGGAACGGCTGGAAGAAGCCCGAGAACGGCAGCCCGGCCGCATTGGCGCTGACGGGAGCCTGGAGCGAGTCCGGCAGCGGCTCCCCGGCGTAGCGGTCCTCGAGCACCTCCTGGATGAGGCGCTCCCAGGGCTCGCCCGGGGCCGAGCCCTCCGCCTGCTCCTCGCTGGCGAGCACCCGCAGGAAGTCCTCTCGGCTCAGGCCGATGCTGCGCAGGCGCTCCTCGAGCACCGGCTCGTCCACGGACATCACCTGTCGCCAGGCGCTCGCGCGCTGCTCAGCCTGCTGGAGGGCGGCCTCGCTCTGGCGCTCGGAGCCGCCTGCCTCCGCCATCGCTCGCTCGTGGAGGAACGTCGCCTTCTTCCAGGGGAATACCGGTACGGGGGCTTGCATGCGTGCCTCTACGAAGAGCGGAGCGGAGCGGAGGGTGCCGGGAGCCGTCACGCCACTTCGGGGAAGAGGATCTTGATGTCGCAGTTGATGATGCCGCAGGTCTGCTTGGGCTCGCCGGTGCAGCCCGTGTTGGCGACGTCGATGGGAGCAGGACGCCCGCCGATGATGTCGCCGAGCTCTTCCTCACCCAGTTCGGTCAGCGGCCGGCCCGAGGGACACTCCGGAAGCGACGCGCGCTGCTCGGGGGAGAGGCGGGCGCGGTACTCGGGGTTCTTCCAAGCCTGGATGATGTTGCGAGGGTCCATCGAATTCTCCTGTGGGGGTGGGCCGTGCCTTCACTGGCGCGGACATGAGGAGAGAGTTCGACGAGGCCGTTTGTGATGGGGCGGGGTGAGCACCTCTCACGCGACTCGAGAGGGGCTCACCGTGCCCCAGACTTCAGAAGCCGCGCGTGTTCAGCACGGCCTTGTCGAGGACGACCGGGTTGACCAGCTCGAGCTGATTGATGCGCACGGAGGTGAACGTCTTGGTGGTGAAGGGCACCGTCCAGTCCGTGCACATGCACCCATCCTCGATGAAGAGGAGCGCCCCACCCACGGCGTCCGCCAGCTCCGCGTCATCCAGCTCGGTGAAGGCGGTACCAGCCGGGCATTCGGGAAGCGCCGAGCGCTCCTCGGGGGTGAGGCTCGCGCGGAACGCCGGGTCCTTCCAGGCCCGGACTACAGTCTCTCGCTTCATGTCCCTGCTCCTTGCATTGCCCGTGAGTGGGCATTCGGAAGGAGTGAGCGCCGAGGGCTTTGTGACAGGCGGGCGCTGGCGGCCCGACTGCCTCACAAATCACGACGGGGTCCTCTACCGGAGCAACCCCTCGCAGGGCCTCACCAGGAGATGCACCATGAAGAGAGAGCTGATCATCCGCGCGTGGAAGGATCCGGAGTTCCGCGCCCGTCTGTCCACCGAGGAGCGCGACGCGCTGCCCGAGTCGCCGGCGGGCTACGCCCTCAGCGAGCTGGACGAGAGCCACCTGGCCGACGTCGTGGGAGGCCGCATCGGACCGGATCAGGACCTCGGCGACTTCCCGCCCTGGGTCACCCCGTACATCCGGGTCAACCCGTTCGGCTGGCAGGAGCGCGCGACCGCCTTCAAGTTCGCCGCGCAGCGCTTCTGAGCGAGCACCGCCGCAGGCCCCGAACGCCGCGCCCGAGCGGGTGCGGCGTCCGGGTCTCTGCTCCAACGGACTACGGAGTCGGCAGCGTGCAGGTCGCGGCTTGCGTCTGCACGTTGCTGAGGATGCCCTGCAGCGCCAGCTGGAGGGTCGCCGCGCTGTCGGCCGAGTAGTAGAGGCCGCCGCCCACCGCCGCCGTGTTCTTCAGCAGGTTGCTCTGGATGCCGAAGCCCACCGTGTGGACGGTCACGCGCTGCAGGCCCGCGGTGTCGAACTCTCCCACCACCGACGGGGTATTGCGCTGCAGGTCCTGCTGGGACAGCAGCCTGGCCACGTCGTCCAGGTAGTAGTTCGGGTTGTCATCGGTGTAGCTGGTCGAGCTGGTGCCCTTGTCGCGCCCGCTGCTGCTGTTGTAGCCACACCACTCCGTGTCCGGGCAGTAGACGGGCCCACCATTGAGGGTGCGCAGCTTGGTGACGACCGTCGCGTTGAGCGAGTCGCTGGTGGGCTCTCCATCGGTGATGATGACGACGGCGGAGTGCTGGCACTGCCAGCACACGCTGCGGCTCGAGGAGGTGAGCAGCGGGTTCTGGAAGCCCAGCGGGTAGGTGTAGCCCGTGCCGAAGCCGAACACGTCCCGGTACACCCCGTTATCCGAGGTGAAGTAGTAGCCGATGTTGAGCAGCGAGCGCGCCAGCGGCGTGCTGGTGTTGTAGGTCAGCGCGTTGAGATCCTGGACATAGTTGATGCGGTGCGAGTCAAAGGCATAGGGGTCCGCCCGAGCCGCATCGCACGTGGCGTTCTGTCCCCTGCCCATGACCGTGTTGGGCGCCGAGTTGGAGAAGTAGCTGTAGCCGACCCGCGTCTGCTGCAGGTTCTTGATGACCTTCTTGAGCACCGCCCGCATCGTCACGTACTTGGGCGGGTTGAAGTTGAGGAAGCGGCCCGAGAAGATGAAGTTGGGGTTGCTCAGGTCCCCGTTGTTGACGGCTTCGGCCTCGGGCACCTTGTAGTAGCCCTTGAGGTCCAGACAGCTCATGCACCGGTTGTAATCGTTCGTGCGCGTGGTGTTCCAGTCGGGCACCTGCGACTGGCAGGCCTGCTCCTTCGAGCTCCAATAGGGCGTGGGGTTGCTGCTGTCGAGCCAGGCCATGTAGCCGTAGAACTTGCTGTCCTGGAACAGGTTGGGGAAACCCGTGTCCGTGCCCAGCCCCGTGCCCACGTCCGGCACGGCGTAGACGGTGTCCGGGTGCCAGCCACGGCTCTCTTGCGCCGCATCCAGGCGCGGGTTGAAGCAGCCGTTCGTCGTGTTGTTGAAGAACTCGATGTGGTCGCTGGCGACGACCTGCGGCAGCTCCCGCATCGAGCCCGAGGTGTCGACGAGGAAGTGGATGTTCGGGGGAGCGGTCTGGGCGGATGCGGTGCCGGCCAGGCCGAGCAGCGCCAGCCCGACACACAGTCGATGGGACATGAGGTTCATTCGGATTCTCCTCTTGGGGGTTTCGACTACGGGCTCACGGACACGGGGACGGAGATGAGCGGCCCCTGGCTTCCATCGCTGAGGCTCCGCGTCCAGAGCGGCGCGCTCAGGGTGACGTTCGTCACGTTCTGACCATTGAAGCTCACCTGGCGCACCGCCGCCTCGGGCAGGCTCACCTGGGTCGCGAAGCTCAGGTAGCGGGCCCGGGTGCCGGTATACGCGGAGACGAAGCCGGAGGCGCAGCTGGCCTTCCCGCTCACGAAGTCCGCCTGGTAGAGGTTCGAGTGGCGGTTGCCCACCATGCACGCCCCGGTCGAGGCGTTGTTGGGCACGAACGAATTCCAGAGCACACACCCGTTCACCACGGTGGCGCTGGTGCTGGTGCGCTCGGAGCCCTGGGCATACTGGACATACCAGCCCATGCCATTCGCCGGCGCCTCCAGCTCTTCCAGCCCCACGTTGCCGCTCGCGTCGAACTGGCTCACGTTCTGAAGGTCCGCGTCCGTGAGCATCTGGCTGTCGAACATGTCCGCCTCCGCATCGGTATTGAACGTGCGGCCCGGGGTGCCTCCTCCATAGCTCCAGACGCTATAGAAGCGCTGGGGGTACGGCGCCACCGACCCGTTGAGGGCGTACTTCGTCCGGCCGTCGGTCATCGCGCGGCAGAGCCAGGTGGAAGAGGTGCCATCACACAGGTAGTCGAACGTCCCCACGTCGTTGCTCGAGCACGTGCCCCCGGAATCATGGTCCCAGTTCAGCCGCACCCGCGCGCTGGCACACGAGGCGCCCGAAGAGCCCTGGATCGCCGAACCGCTCCAGTAGCTGTAATTGAGGTAGGTGGCATTGGTCACCGACGTCGTGGAGCCGCCCCGGCTCACCTGGAGCGAGTTCTGTACGATGCAGCCCTGCTCCGCGCAGGCGCGCGGGTTGCCCAGCCGGCACGTCGTCCCCACCTCGTCCAGGTTCTGCCGGTCCCCGGTGCCCACCAGGGTGCGAAGCGCCCCCGCCCACGGATGCACCACGTTGACGGCGATGGTGCTGAAGGGCCCGCGCAGGGCCTCGGGGCTGCCCGTCTGCCCCGGGTGGGCGACGCGGAAGGCCCGCGCCGCGTGCCAGTTGTCCACCCGCTGGCGGCTGGGGTTCCACGTGCCCGGCTGCCAGAAGCGCACCGTCCACAGCTGGCCGCCGTAGTCGCCCACCGTGGCGGTGTCGAACAGGCCGTCCGACTCGTTCACGCTATAGGTGTCGTTGCCCACGTCCGCCAGCGCCAGCCCCGCGCCGAGGGGGTAGCGCAGGAACTCGGAGCGGCTCTGCCCATCTCCGTGGAAGAAGCTCCACACGGTGTGGCCGGTGGCCACGTCCACCAGGGCCATGCCCCGGCCGCGGACCTGGAGCGCGTCATAGCCGCCGTTGAGGCCCACCACCCAGCGCTCGCGCGCGGGCATCCCGCCCATGGACCAGGGCGTCTCGACCCCGCTGCCCCACTGCCCGTAGAGGTTGCGCAGGGCATCATCGGCCTCCGGCGACAGCGCCACCGGCCCCACCGGCGGCGGCTGGGGAGCGAAGTGGCTGGTGCTCTCGCCCAGCTGCAGGGCCAGCGGGTCGCACGGCTGCGGCCACATCCACAAGAAGTCGCCCGGAACGTTGGGCGAACGGACGTTGGACGGAATGTCCATGCCCACGCCCAGCAGGCGCGTGAGGTCCAGCGCGAAGCGATGCACCCCGCCCTTGCCCGTGCCCACCACGGCCACGGTGCGGAACTCGCCCGCCTGCTTCACCCCATCCGACGGTCCGTCCACTCCGTCCAGCCACACCTCGCGCACCATGGCCGTGCCGTCCACGAAGGCGGCGTGCTTGCCCAGGTTGGGGCGCAGCTTGGGCAGCTGATCCGGCGGCATGAAGGCCCACAGCTCCTCGCCCGTTCCCTCGTCGTACTGGAAGCGGCCTCCCGGGGTGACGACCCAGCCGGTGCTCTTGCCCCCGTGGAACGCGTGGAGCATGCCCCCGTTGGAGCCCACCAGGACGAGCTTGTCGCGATTCGACGCGCGGTAGACGTACTGCTCATAGGCGTCCCCCCACGGGCCATTCGGGTAGAGCGGGCCCTGCTCATTCGGCGTCTGCCCGCTGAAGAGCGCGGGCAGGCACTGCCCGGAAGCCCCGCACTCGGCCTTCGGCATCGGCGGCTCCACGAGGATGGGCGCGGAGTGGAAGATGTCGCCGAGCAGGAACGGCCGGTCATAGTCGCGCAGGGCCGGATCCGGGTTGAGGGCGTCCGCGCCGCGGTACCAGCGGATGACGAGGCGGGCACAGTCCAGGGGCGTCAGCGAGGACACCCCGAGCAGCACCGCCAGGTCGTTGCACACGGTCGGGTTCTGGCTGATGCCCAGCGAGTCCATCAGCAGCGAGGCATTGGCCTCCGTGAACGCCACGGGCGAGTCCCTCCGGTCCAGCTTCTGGTCCCCGTTGGTGTCCACGAGCGTGTAGATGCGGCGCGTCTTCCATCGCATGGGAGAGGTCGCACCCGTTGGGCGCAGCTTCTGGCCCGCCTCCCAGTACGGCTGGGCGGGAACGTTGGGCGAGAACAGCTTCACGAAGCCCCCATCAGGGCTCTCGATGACCGGCTCCCCCGTGGCATCCACCAGGTGCGTGTCCTCACAATCGCCATCTCCGTTGAGATCGCCCATGCCGGGGCTGAGGGGATCACACCCCAGCTCCCGCTCCACGGCGGACTTGAAGCGGTAGAGGAACCCCTGCCAGGGATTGCTCCCCGGGGCGGTCTTCAGTCGGGGAATGAGGGCCGCGCTCAGGCCCGCCGCGGGCTGGAGCTCCACGGCCGGCGCCGCCAGGGCGACGGGCTGCGAAGGCGAACGCGTCACGCCGAGCAGTTCCAGCAGCGCCTGCTTGAGCGAGGCGCTGTCCTCGGCCGTGTAATACAAGCCGTTGCCCACCTGCGCCGTGTTCCGGAGCAGGTTGCTGTTGATGCCAAAGCCCACCGTGTGGATGGTCAGGCTCTGCCGGCCGGCGGTGTTGAAGTCGCCCACCACGGCAGGCGTGTTGCGCTGTAGATCCTGGGTGGCCAGCATCTTGGCCACGTCATCCAGGAGGTAGTTCGGGTTGTCGTCCGTGTAGCTGGCGAGATTGGTGCCCCGGTCGCGCCCAGTGGTGGAGTTGGAGCCGCACCACGCGGAGTCCGGGCAGTAGACGGGCCCACCATTGAGGATGCGCAGCTTGCTGACGACGGTGTTGTGGAGGTTGTCACCGGTGGGCTCGCCATCGGTGATGATGACCACGGAGGTGGACTGGCATCCCCAGCACACGCTGCGGCCCGGCGAGGTGAGCGAGCCGTTTCGGAACGCGCTCGGGTACATGTAGCCCGTGCCGAAGCCGAACACGTCCCGGTACACCCCATCATCCGAGGTGAAGTAGTAGCCGATGTTGAGCAGCGAGCGCGCCAGGGGGGTGCCCGTGGTGAAACCCAGGCCGTTGATGGCGTTGATGTAGCTGCCGCGGTAGGCATCGAAGGCGTTGGGGTTGAGGAGCGTCTGGTCGCAGGATGGGTTCTGACGCTGCCGCAGCTCGGTATTCGCAGTGGTGTTGCTGAAGATGCTGAAGCCGACGCGCGAGCCTTGGAGATCCTTGAGGACCTGCTTGAGCACCGCCCGCATCGTCACGTACTTGGGCGGGTTGAAGTTGAGGAAGCGGCCCCAGAGGATGAAGTCGAGATTGCTCACATCCCCGCTGTTGTTCGCATACGCCTCCGGCAGCTTGTAATAGCCCCGGGTGCTCAGGCAGCTCAGGCACCGGATGTAGTCAGTCGCGCGCGAGCTGTTCCAGTTGGGTATCCGCTCCTGGCATGCCTGCTCCTTCGAGGCCCAGTTCGGGGAGGGGTTCGAGCTGTCTCCCCAGGTCATGTACCCGTAGAACTTGCTGTCCTGGAACAGGTTGGGAAAGCCCGTGTCGGCGCCCAGGCCCGTCCCCACATCCGGCACGGGATAGAGAATTGCGGGGTCCCAGCCGCGACTGAGCTGGAAGGCATCCAGCTTCGGGTTGGAGCACCCGTTGATGGTGCTGTTGAAGAACGCGACGTGGTCAGCGTTGGTGACCTGCGGCAGCTCCCGCATCGACCCCGACGTGTCGACGAGGAAGTGGACGTTGGGCGGCGTGGCGGGAGTGACCAGCTGGCGCTCGTCCCCCGATGGCTCCTTGCTGGTGAGCACATCCTGAATGAGCGACGTGGTGAGCTGACAACAGGCCGCGCTGTTCTGGTTCGTACCGAGCTGCGCGGAGGCAACACCCGCCACCCCCAGCAGCACCAGCCCCAGGCAGACATTCCGCAGACGCTTCATCGAAGACCCCCAATGCCTTGAACGGAGTGCTAGGTCTCACACTCCCGTTAAGATGGGAATCCTGTTTTTACTGAGCTATCAGTGGATTCTGGCTTGACTGTGGGTCCGGATCAGCCTCCGCGCCTGGTCATGTCGAAGAGGGCGCGGGCCTGCGGGCCGAGGAAGCCATCGAAGCCGGCGGAGCGCTGGGCGATCTCGAAGTAGGCGTAGGGCCAGGTGCGAGTGCCGCCGCCCTTGAGCGCCACCGGCAGCGGCGCCGCGTGTGTGGCCGTCTGCCGCAGGGACGTACCCACGGCGCCTTCGATGTCGGCCTTCATCGGCACACCGGCCTCGCGCATGCGCCGCTGCCAGACTTCCACGTCGTCCACCGAGCCGGTGAAGTGGTTCACCTTGCGGCCGAAGGCCAGCAGCCACGCGCCGTACTGGGACTCCTTCTCCAGCTCCAGCAGCGCGGACTCCTCCGGCGGCGGAGGCGCGGAGAACCAGGCGGCCAGTGCCTCCACGTCCTCGGGCGGCGGCGGGTCCTCGGGCAGCGCGGAGAGCAGCTGCCGGGCGCGTGGTGAGAGTTCCTCCGCCTTCAGCTCGGAGATGAAGACGCGCGGCAGTCCCTCCGGGTGGGACATATAGATGGCGGCCAGGTGCGTGTCCGGGAAGGTGTACTCGCCCGCGCGCTTCCAGCCGAGCCGCTCGAACACGCGCTCGAAGAGGGCGATGCCGCCGCCGGGCCGGGCCAGCGTGCGCAGCGCCACGTGGTCATTGCGGAAGCTGCCTCCGGAGAGCTGGACGAAGGTCCGCGCGTAGGGCACCTCGGCGGCGTAGCGGTCCCACAGCAGGTCGAGCAATCGCACGGCGGCAGGGTTCATGCGCGCGAGTCATAGCCGGCCCGCGTGCCGGAGACGAGCCCGGGCGTGCTCAGGGCCGCCGGTAGCGCACCACCGTCACCTCCAGGTCCCCGACGTTCGGCTCCAGCGCCGTGTGCATGAGGCCCAGGGCGCGCTCCTCGTTGAAGCCCCCGCTGCCCGCGCCGATGATGGGGAAGGCCACCGAGCGCCACCCACGCTCCCGGGTCCGCGCGAGCGCGTTCACCACCGAGTCCCGGATGGACTGCTCGGAGGCGCGCCACAGCATGTTGATGCCGGCCACGTGGATGATGCCCTGGTACGGCAGCCCACCGGCGGAGGTGACCACGGCGGTGCCCAGCGGCATGGGGCCCACGCGCGCCAGCTCGCGGAAGGGCCCGTGCCCCGCGCGCCGCTTGATGGCGCCGGACACGCCCTGGGGTATCAGCAGCCACCAGGGGATGATGTTCCGGTTCCACGCGTTGACGATGGCGTCCACGCGCTGGTCCAGCAGGTCTCCCTCCACGACGCGAACCACCGACACCTCCGGGACAGGCCCCGCATCCTTATATAGGCGAGAGGTGGGCACGGTCCTCCGGACGATGGCATCCGGGCGGCGGAGCGATTACCCATGCCGGCCATGACCACGACCAAGAAGGTAGCGGCGGTGTTCGGAGCGGGCCCGGGGCTGGGAGCGGCGGTGGCCCGGCGCTTCGCGCGCGAGGGCTACACGGTGGCGCTGCTGGCGCGCGGGGAAGCGGGGCTGCGCGAGGTGCAGGCGAGCATCACCCGAGACGGCGGGAGCGCGGCGGTGTACCCGGCGGACGCGGGGGATGCGGGCTCCGTCTCGGCCGCCTTCTCGAAGGTTCGCGCGGAGCTGGGCGCTCCGGAGGTGCTCGTCTACAACGCGGGAGCCTTCCAGATGGGCGGCATCCTGGAGCTGGATCCGGCCGCCTTCGAGTCGGCGTGGCGGGCGAACTGCCTGGGCGGCTTCCTCAGTGCGCGCGAGGTGCTCCCGGCGATGCTCGAGGGCGGACGCGGCACCCTGCTCTTCACGGGCGCCACCGCCTCCCTGCGCGGCGGCGCGCGCTTCGCGGGGCTGGCCGTGGGCAAGTTCGGGCTCCGGGCGCTGGCGCAGTCGCTGGCACGCGAGTTCGGCCCGCGCGGCATCCACGTGGCCCACATCGTCATCGACGGGCAGATCGACACCGCGCGGGTGCGCGGGATGATGCCGGGCCGGGAGGCCTCCACGATGCTCGCGCCGGACGCCATCGCGGAGAGCTACTGGCAGCTCCACCAGCAGCACCCCAGCGCGTGGACCCAGGAGCTGGACCTGCGCCCCGCCCCCGAGAAGTTCTGAGTCACGGCGGGCAGTTCTTCAGCGCCGGCTCCAGGGAGAGGGGCAGCAGCGGGCTGGCGTGGACCTCGTGCCCCAACCGCTTCTTCTCCCAGACCGCGGGGTCCTCGCCGGCGAAGACGATGTGGCTCACCCGCGCGCGGAGGTTCGCGAAGGGCACCGTCCCCCAGTAGCGGCTGTCCCAGGAGTTGTCTCGGTTGTCTCCCATGACGAACACGTCACCTGGGGGAACCACGGCATGGCTGGGCTCCGCGCGAGCCAGGAGG
The DNA here is from genome assembly GCF_034259325.1 of Hyalangium ruber. Classification (NCBI taxonomy): domain Bacteria; kingdom Pseudomonadati; phylum Myxococcota; class Myxococcia; order Myxococcales; family Archangiaceae; genus Hyalangium; species Hyalangium rubrum. The sequence goes on from NZ_JAXIVS010000002.1 coordinate 624,123, forward strand.
CTCTGGAGGACGACGTACCGCCGCTCGCCTTGGGTTTCGAGGAACGCGAGCACGGAGTCGACTTGCTGGAGCGCGTCCGAGGGCCAGGGCCCGAGCAGGCAGCGCGGCAGCGGCGTGCCGTTGACATGCACCTCGCCCGAAGCAAGCACGTCGATGGTATCGCCCGGCAGCCCCACGACCCGATGCAGGACGTCGGAGCCCTGCTCGGGGTGCCGGAAGATGACCACATCCCCGCGCTGGGTGGCTTTGGCGGCCGACGCAGCCGAGAGATAGGACCACTGGTACCCGGAGATGAGGTCCCCGGCGTTGATGGCCGGGTACATGGAGGAGCTGGGCACGGTCCACGTGTGAACCACCAGGAACCGGAGGGCCAGCACGCCCGAGACGGCCAGAACACCGAAGCCGACGAGCAGGCCGATGAGGAGACGCAGGTGGGCGGGCTTCATGGGTGTCTTCTACTTGCGCAGCGCGGAGGTAAGGACGAAGCGGCCGCACAGCTCCACGGCGAGGGCGGACTCGGGCTCGTTGTAGAGGCTGCCGGTGAAGACGGCCACCAGGCTCTGCGAGGGGAAGACGAAGACGTACTGGCCGCCGTTGCCACGCGCGAACCAGGCGTCCACGGGGGTGTCGCCAATGCCGAACGTGTTGACCCACCAGAGGTAGCCATACTTCGAGTCCCCGAGCGGGTGGCGGCCCACGGTCGACTCCCGCACCCAGTCCTCGGGGATGAGCTGCTGGCCCTGCCACCTGCCTCCATCCAGCATCACCTGGCCCAGCTTGGCGAAGTCCCGAGGGCGCAGGCGCAGGTGGCCTCCGGTGTCGGTGCGCCCGCCGTCGGCCTCCTCCCACTCGAAGTGGGTGATGCCCAGCGGCTCGAAGAGGTGGCGGCGCGAGAACTCGGGGAACGACATGCCCGCGGCGTCCTCCACCAGCGCGCCCAGCACCACCACGCCGCCGGTGCAGTACGCGCTCGACTGGCCCGGCTCCTCCGCCATGGGCAGGTCGAGAATGAACTTCACCCAGTCCCGCGAGTCGTACATCCGCTCTTCCTGGCCGGGAGAGTCCTGCTGCCAGTCGTTGCACGCCAGCCCGGTGCGCATCTCCAGCAGGTGGCGCAGGGTCAGCCGTCCCTTGCGCTCATCCTCATTCTGGAAGGGCGCGTACCGGCTCAGCAGAGGCAGGATGGGCGCATCCACTCCGGGCAATAGCTTCTGCTCCAGGGCGACGCCCGTCAGCATCGAGGTGACGCTCTTGGTGGCCGAGCGCAGGTCATGCGGCGTGTCGCGGCGGAAGCCGTTCCAGTAGCGCTCGTACACGAGCTTGCCGTTGCGCGCGATGAGCAGTGAGTCCGGCGCGGGGTACTCCCCAGCCTCGAACTTCCGCTCCAGCTCCGCGAGCCTCGCGGGGTCCATGCCCTCGGCTTCCAGCGAGGAGACGGGCCACCCATCCTCGAGCGGATCCACCGGACTGCCAGGCCCCTCCATCCGGAGGCCCCCGCAGGCCGTCAGGCCGCAGGCCAACACCACGATGAGAAGGTCGCGGTACTTCCGCGAGGGTCTCGGATCGATGAGCATGCGGAGGCGGATAAACCCATGGGAAGCGGCAAGGAGCAACAGATGTCCAGACGGTGGATGTGCTTCGTGGCGTGCGTGTTCCTCTTCCTCGCGGCTCCGGCGAGCGCCGACGAGCCGAAGAAGGTCGAGGCGACCAAGGTCAAGAGCTTCCGCGAGCTCTCGAAGGCCAAGAAGGGCCGCGTCTTCTTGCTGCACGTCGCGCCCTCGGGGGTGCTGGTGGGCTCGCCGGGAACCCTCTACGCCGAGCCGTGTGACCCCAAGGACCCAGCGATCCAGAAGCGCACGGGCCTGGTGGGGACGGTCCAGGTCGAGGACGTACCGGAACCGGTCTCCGAGCAGATGAACGCGAAGAACAACGAGGAGCTCGAGGCCAAATCAGCCCTCACCTGCTACAGCGTCACCGCGAAGCTCAAGTCCACCCAGGGCGGGGTGACGCTCTCCTTCGTCTCGGCGGAGCCCTCGGGGACCCGCCCCTACGACGAGCGCCTCAACCCGGCGCGCGGCGACTGACCCTACGCGCGGGACAGGGCGGGGAGCACCTTCTCTCCGAAGGCCTCGATGAAGGCGTCCTGCTCCCGGTTGACGTTGTGGAGGTAGAGCCGATCGAAGCCCAGGCGCGCATCCTCCCCCAGCCAGTCGAGGTGCCGCTGGAGGCTGGAGGAGATGCGCACCGCGCGGTCGAGGTCCTGGGCGCGCACCGTGTTGGCGGCCTCCGCGAACTGCGAGGGTCCCCGGAGGTCGGTGAGCACCGAGCTGGGGAAGATGTTCGACCCCCACTGCTCGAGCGCCCCCGAGCGGGCCGCCGCCTCATCCGCGGCGTAGGACACCTGCACCTTGAGGAACATCGGCTTGCCCTCGCCACCACCGCGCCGGAAGGCTTCCACCACCTGGCGCAGCGCCTCCGGCGGCTGGGAGATGGTGATGAGCCCGTCGGCCCAGCTCCCCACCCACTCGGCCGTCTTCGCGGTGATGGCGGCACCCACCAGCAGCGGTGGCTCCTTCGGCCGGGTGTAGAGCTTCGCCTCCTCCACGGTGACGAGGCCCCGGTGCGTCACCGTCTCGCCGCGAAAGAGGGCACGGAGGATGTCCACGCACTCGCGCAGCCGTGCGTTGCGCTGTTCCTTGGTGGGCCAGCCCTGTCCGGTGATGGCCTCGTTGAGCAACTGCCCGCTGCCGAGCGCCGCCCAGACACGCCCCGGGAACATCTCCGCCAGGGTCCCCAGGGCCTGGGCGATGATGGCGGGGTGGTAGCGCTGGCCGGGCGCGTTCACCACGCCCAGGGAGAGCTGCGTGGTGGCGAGCGCCGCGCCCATGAAGGACCAGGCGAAGCCACTCTGGCCCTGAGCCTCCGTCCACGGGTGGAAGTGGTCGGAGTTGAGCGCGGCGCGAAAGCCCACCCCTTCCGCCTTGCGCACCATGCGCAGCAACGCGCTGGGGGGAAACTGCTCATGAGAGGCGTGGTAGCCGACCTGGACCCTGGACATGGAGGCCCGAACCTTGTCGCAGGGGCAGGCGGGCCGGGAGCGCTCTGGCCCCCGACTGTCCGCTAACGAAAGCGGCCCCACGCCACGAGTGTCTCCACCTGTTCCTTCGGGCTACGCGGACTGGGTCCGCCGCGGCTTCGTGACGGGCACGGGCGTGCCTCCGAGCCGGCTACCCCGCACACTGTCGGCGGCGTAGAGGAGCACGGCCGTCCAGATGAGGGCGAAGGTGACGGCGTGGCGAGAGGTGAACGACTCGCCATAGACCAGCACCGCCAGGGCGAGCTGGCCGGTGGGCGCCAGGTACTGGATGAAGCCCAGCGTGGAGTAGCGCAGCCGCTTGGCGCCCAGGGCGAACCACAGGAGCGGCAGCGCGGTGGCCACGCCACTGCCCACCAGCAACAGCGACTCGCGCACGGTGCCCGCGAACAGCTGGCCCTGCTGGGCCATGGGCACCAGCAGCAGGAACAGCACCCCCACGGGCGCGGCGAAGCCCGTCTCCACCGCCAGCCCCGTGAGCGGCTCCACGGGGGCCATCTTGCGCACCAGCCCGTAGAAACCAAAGGTGAGCGCGAGCAGCAGCGACACCCAGGGCAGCACCCCCAGCCCCACGGTGAGGTAGAGCACGCCGAGCGCCGCGAGCCCCACCGCCACGAGCTGCAGCGGACGCAGCCGCTCGCCCAGCACGACCCGGGCGAGCACCACGTTGAGCAGCGGGTTGATGTAGTAGCCCAGGCTGGCCTCCAGCACATGGCCGGTGTTGACGGCCCAGATGAAGAGGAACCAGTTGGAGGAGATGAGGGCGGTGGACACGAGCAGCGCCACCAGCGTCTTGCGCTGGCTCAGCGCGCGCTTCACCTCCGGCCAGCGCCGGGCGAAGGTGAGCAGGCCTGCGACGAAGAGGAAGGACCAGACCACCCGGTGGGCGATGACCACCAGGGGTGGCACCTGCGCCAGTTGCTTCCAATAGATGGGGAACAGGCCCCATGACAGGTAGGCCGCGATGGCGTAGGCGAAGCCTGACGCGCGCGGAGCGGGCGAGGGCTCGCTGGGCATGGCTGCTTTCTCTCTCTCTCGTCCCTCTCGGGCTGGACCTAGATAACATCCCCCCTGGCCGCACCGCATGACGAAGCACGCTCTCCTTTAGGACCCGCCAACCGCCATGAAGAAGCCCGTCGGAATCGAAGCCCTGGCCATCGCCGTCCCCCGCCGTTACGTGGACCTCGCGGAGCTCGCTCGCGCGCGCGGAGTGGACCCGGCCAAGTACACCTCGGGCCTCGGAGCGCGGGAGATGGCGGTGTACGACCCGGGCGAGGACACGGTGGCGCTGGCGGCCTCGGCGGTCTCGCGGCTGCTGCGTACGCACCAGGTGGACGCCTCGCGCATCGGCATGCTGGTGGTGGGCACCGAGACGGGCGTGGACCACTCCAAGCCGGTGGCCTCGCACGTCCAGGGCTTGCTGAAGCTGCCGCGCACCATGCGCGTGTATGACACCCAGCACGCCTGCTATGGCGGCACGGCGGGGCTCATGGCGGCGGCGGAGTGGATTGCCTCGGGAGCGGCGGCCGGGCGCAGCGCGGTGGTGGTGTGCTCGGACATCGCCCGCTACGGGCTGAACACGGCGGGCGAGCCCACGCAGGGCGCGGGCGCGGTGGCGCTGCTGGTGAGCGAGCAGCCGGACCTGCTGGCGCTGGACGTGGGGCTCAACGGCTCGTGCAGCATGGACGTGTACGACTTCTGGCGTCCGCTGGGCCGGCGCGAGGCGGTGGTGGACGGGCACTACTCCATCCAGTGCTACCTGGAGGCGCTCTCGGGGGCCTACCGAGGCTGGCGTGAGCGGGCGCTGGCGCACGAGGTGGTGCGCTGGGGCTCCACGACTCCGGGAGAGCAGCTGGCGCGAATCCTCTACCACGTGCCTTTCTGCAAGATGGCGCGCAAGGCGCATACCCAGCTGCGGCTGTGTGACTTGGAGGACGCGCCCAACGCGGCCACCACGACGGCCGAGGCGCGCGAGGAGCTGGCCAAGTCGAGCGCCAGCTACGAGGCGCAGGTGGCCTCCTCGCTGAGCCTCAACGCGCGCGTGGGCAATGTGTACACCGCCTCGCTGTACCTGGCGCTGGCAGGGCTGCTGCACGCCGAGAGCAGCGCACTGGCCGGGCAGCGGCTGGGCCTGCTGTCCTACGGCAGTGGCTGCGCCTCGGAGTTCTTCTCCGGCGTGGTGGGAGCGCAGGCGGCCCAGCGCATGGCGCGCACGGACGTGGAGGCGGTGATGGCGCGGCGCGAGCGCGTGTCCGTGGAGGAGTACGAGCGCCTCATGAAGCTGCCGGGAGATGCGCCGGAGGCGCTGGCCCCCGCGCCGGGAGAGTTCCGCCTGGCGGAGATTCGGGACCACAAGCGCCGCTACGTCGAGGGTGCCGAGAGCTGAACTCATCCCAGCGGGCAATGCTCCGCGCGCGATGACTTCCGCTAGGCTCGGTGGCCATGACGCCGACCCTGGACGAGAGAGCCTTCATCGCGCGTGTCGAAGCCTCGGAGCCGGATCAGTTCGCCGCCTTGCTCTATCGTCCCAGTCGAGACGAGGAGCGCGCACTCCGGTCGTATTTCGGTGACGAGCGCTTCGAGCGGCTGCACACCCTGGCCGTGCGCCGCTCGGGAACCCGGCGCGGGTTCCGAGGCGCGCAGGGCAACGTCGTCGTCCTGCCCGGCATCATGGGCAGCGAGCTGTCCGAGTACTCAGGCACCCACGCGAGCCGCATCTGGGTCAACCCCCTGGGGCTGGTGGGGGGCCGCATCGGCCGCCTGCGCCTGGACTCCGAGGGCCGCCCGGAGTTCGACGTGCGCCCCTCGGGCGTGGTGAAGCTCTTCTATGGAGAGCTGATCCTCGCGCTGTCCGAGCGCTGGAACGTGCAGACGTTCTGGTACGACTGGCGCAGGGACTTGAGGGACTCGGCCGCGGCGCTGGAGGAGCGGCTGCGGGCCTGGTTCCCCGAGGACGCGCCCGTCCACCTGGTCTGCCACTCGATGGGAGGGCTGGTGGCGCGCACCTTCATCCAGGCCTACCCGCAGCGCTGGCGGACGATGTTGGACCGGGACCCGAGCCAGCCCGGAGCGCAGGGAGGCCGGCTCATCATGATGGGCACGCCGAACCACGGCTCGTTCGCCGCGCTGCAGGTCATCACCGGCCTGGAGTCGCTGGTGCGCTGGCTGTCGCGGCTGGACCTGAAGCACTCGCACGTGGAGCTGCTGTCGGTGCTCAACACCTTCGTGGGCACCTTCCAGATGCTGCCTTCTCCGCTGGAGATGCCTCACCTGAAGGCGCTGTACCAGGCAGCCACCTACGGGGACCTGCGCATCGCCCAAGCGCGGCTGGACCTCGCGCGCGCGCACCACGAGCGGCTGGCGGACGTGGTGGACCCGAAGCGGATGCACTACATCGCCGGCTACAACCAGCCCACGCTGCACGGCCTCACGCGGGTGGATCAGCTCCAGTCCTCGAACGCCTATACGGTGACGCGGGCGGGAGATGGGCGGGTGCCACACTCGCTGGGCCTGCTGAAGGACGTGGAAACCTATTTCGTGGAGGCAGGCCACGCGGCGCTGGCGCTGGACGAGCGGGTGCAGCGCGCGCTGGAGGACGTGTTGTCCAAGGGCAGCACCACCCAGCTGACGAAGACGCTCCCCCAGCTGGAGCGCGGCTCGAAGCAGGACGACCGTCGCGCGCGCGAGGAGCTGGAGCAGGAGGTCGCGCGCCAGGACCAGGAGGTGGAGCGGCTGGTGCAGCACCTCCAGGCACGGACGCTGCGGGGCACCACGCCGCCCTACCTGACGAAGGAGGAGGTGGAACTCGAGACGCTGCTGGCCGGCTCCCTGCTGGGCACGCCGGAGGCCCCCTTCTCCCAGAAGGGCCCGACGGGCGCGGTACCGCAGCGGGTGCGCGTGGAACTGCGCATCGCCCGAGGGTACATCCAGTCCTTCGAGGAGACGCCTGGGAAGGGCCAGCCCGTGGACGCGATCTCCGTGGGCCACTACCTGGGCGTGGTGCCGCAGCGAGCCGAGCGCGCGCTGGACGAGGCCATCAGCCGGGCGTTGCTGGAGCGCCAGGGCCGCACGCTGACGCGGCTGCCGGAGTCCGAGCTGCTGCTGACGCAATACTCGGAGCGAGGCGTGCTGCGAGGAGACCTGGGGCAGCCCTTCTTCGTGGACGACCCGCGCTCACCAGGGCGGCTCATCGTCCTCGCGGGCATGGGGGTGCCGGGACGCTTCGGGATGCCGGAGCTGACGGTCACCGTGCGCGAGCTGTTCTGGTCGCTCAGTCGGATGGGGAAGAAGCACCTGGCGACGGTGCTGATCGGCACGGGAGAAGGGAACCTGCAGGTGAAGGAGGCGGTGCGCGCGTGGGTGCGAGGACTGCAGCAGGTGACAGCGGGGGCCAACCGCACGTTGCTGGAGCGCATCACCTTCGTGGAGGTGGACGCCGACAAGGCCCGCCTGCTCCAGGAGGCGCTGGAGGCCGAAAAGGAGCGGCTGGCGCGAGACCCAAGGCTGGAGCTGGACTTCGTGCCGCTCTCGCCCCAAGAACTGCGCCGCAAGCTGCGGCCTCCAGCGGGCACGGAGCAGAACGAACCACCACCGGCCGAGCGCAACCCGGTGCCTACGCGGGTGACGCTGGCGCTGGCCAACAAGATCTACCGCTTCGGCGCCATCACCGAGGGAGCAGCCATTCCGGAGCGGGAGGTATCGATTGATCCGCTGTTGGTGATGCAGGCCAACGACGAGCTGGCGGCGGAGCGAACGACGGCCAAACAGCTCTACCACGGCCAGTTCCTGGAGCGGCTGCTGGTGCCGCCGGACCTGCGCAAGGAGTTCTACCGGCACCGGGAGAACCCGGTGGTGCTGATGCTGGACGCATCCACGGCGCGCATCCACTGGGAGGCCATCGCGCAATCGGACGCGGAGGTGCCATCCGAGGCGATCGCGGACAACGCGGAGGCGGCGATGGAGCTCTTCCTGGGCACGAGCCGGGGGCTGACGCGGCAGCTGCGCACGACGTTCGCGCCGCCGCCGGAGCCGCCACCGCCGCCGAGGCGGGTGCTGCGGGTGCTGGTGGTAGCGGACCCGGCCGAGGACGACCACCTGCCAGGAGCGGAGCAGGAAGGCCTGGAGGTGGCGGAGCTGTTCGAGCAGTTCAACCGGGTATACACGGACGGGCCCAACCGGGTGGAGGTGGTGAAGCTGTTTGGTCCGCACGACGCGACGCGGACGAACGTGCTGCGCCACCTGTTGATGCGGACCGAGCCGTACGACGTGCTGCACTTCGCGGGGCACTGCGTCTACGAGGAGAAGGATCCAAGCGCGTCAGGCTGGGTGTTCAGCCGAGCCGAGCGGCTGACGGCGAACGAGCTGAAGAGACTGGACCGGGTGCCCTCCTTCGTCTTCTCCAACGCGTGCGAGTCGGGGAAGACGCCGGACCGGGCGGACCTGCGCTCGGTGGGGTTGGCGCCGACGTTCGCGGAGTCCTTCTTCGAGCGAGGGGTATCCAACTTCGTCTGCACGGCGTGGCCGGTGGAGGACCACGCGGCAAGGCAGTTCGCGCTCACGCTCTACGCGGGGTTGCTGGGCCTGGCGTACCGGAACGGCCAGTACGTCCGAGGCCCGGTGCTGCCGATGCACGAGGCGATGATGCAAGCGCGGCGGGACATCGCGACCTCCTCGGCGGGGACGCGGACGTGGGCGGCGTACCAGCACTACGGCAACCCGTTCCTGCGCCTCTTCGAGCCCGCCGGCTTCCAGGAGGAACCCAAGCCCACCCGGCCCGCCCGCGCGAAGAAGACACCAGCCCGAACGACACGCCAGCGGCGGGGACAACGGACACGCAGCTGAAGCGATGAGCCCGGGCGTTCATCTTGGTGACGAAGCTACTGAAGCACAGCTTCTCCAAGCAGTCGTTATCAGGAAGGATGGAGCGCAGGTAGTGTGCGCGTCCAGTCGCGGGGTTCCGATGAACGAGACGAAGTCCTCCAGGCCTACGGTCACACGGCGCCCGGTTGCGCAGTCCTACATGGTAGACTCCCTGTTGGACCGCGTCGTCCAAGGGCAAGTTCGCGTCCCCCCCTTTCAGCGAGCATTGAAGTGGGATGCGGCAGACGTTCGGAAGCTGCTCGACAGTGTGTGGCGAGGATTTCCCATCGGGACGCTGCTGCTTTGGAAACGCACCACGCCAGCAGAGGCCCAGACTCTCCAACTCGGGCCTGTGCGGATTGATGCACCGCAATCCGCTGAGGCCTTGTGGGTTGTGGATGGGCAGCAGCGCCTGACAGCGCTGACCGGCACCCTTCTTCACCCTCCTCCAGACTACGGCTTGCCTCCGGATGACTTCGAGTTCTACTTCGACCTTGAAAAGGAAGCTTTCGTCCGACGTGCCATCCGCAACAAACCTCTGCCGAACTGGCTTCCTATGTGGGAAGTCCTCGACTCAGCGCGTCTGCTCAAGTGGCTGCGAGCCCATGGAAACGCACTGAATGAAGAAACCGAAGCCCGTGCCATCGAGCTCGGGAAGTCTTTTCGCGAGTATCAAGTCCCAGGCATCGTCGTGGAGAGTGACAGCGACGAGGTTCTCCGCGAAATCTTCGCGCGAACCAACAGCGCGGGCCGGCCGCTCACGCAGGATGACATCTTCCACGCATTGTACGCAGCACGGCCCGGAGAAACTCCGAAGGGACTGGACGAAATGGCCGCAGCTCTCGCGGACCTTCGATTCGGCGACGCACGTGAACTTCCGCTAAGACAAACAGTGCTTGTTGTGCAGGGTGTCGATCCGACAAGGCCGGTGAAGGAACTCTCCCTTGATAAAGACAGCCTGCGTGGCGCAATGGCCAAGGCTACTCAGGCCCTACGTCGAACCATCATCTTCCTAAAAAAGGACGCTCGAATTCCTCATGTGCGATTGCTGCCTTACAGCTTCTTGGTAGTTCCTCTCGTGCGGTTCTTCGATTGGTTTCCTCAGCCTAGGCCCCGTTCCAGGGACTTGCTTGCACGATGGCTTTGGCGAACCTCTGCAGCGGGGACCCTGCGTGGTGGAGCGCCGCCGCTCCGCGCCGCTGTGCGCGCGATCGTCCAGGACAACGAAGAGAAAAGTGTGCAAGCACTGCTCACCCTTGTAAGTCACGAGAAGCCTTCCTTCTCGATCAGCACGCGCTTCGATCCCAGGACAGCAGAGAGCCGTATGGCCGCACTTGCTCTGCTCGCCCAAGATCCTGTGGATCTTGATCAGGGAACTCCCCTGGATATCGAGACGCTCCTTCTGGATCAGGGGCCTTCACTTTTCGCACGCGTCTTCCTGCAAAGCCCCTTGGGAATGAAGATAGAACCCGGCGCGCTCGCCAACAGGTTTGTGTACCGAGGGACAGAGGGTGTCCCTCTGCAGAAACTTCTCCAAGTGCTTGCCCAGTCGCACTCAGAACGTCTTTCAGGGCACATCGTGCCCGAGCATGCGAGAGTTGCATTGGCCAGGGGGGATTGGAAAGGTTTCTTCGCGCATCGAACGGAAGCTCTCGCGCGCCATGTCGAAATCTACGTATCCAAACGCGCCCGGTGGGGGGAAACGGATCGACCGTCCCTAGCGGCCTTAATTGCCGAGGCGAACGAATGAGCAAGGAGCAGACTCTCGACGTCTTCCTGAACGAGTTGCTCGTGGGAGAGCTTCGCGAGGAGCAGAACGGGAGGACAGCCTTTCGGTTCACGGCCGAGTACCTGGAGCAGAGCCCTCGTCCCGTAATGAGCCAGTCTTTCTTAGACGATCCAGGAGCAACGTATGCGGGCAAGCTCTATGCCCTGCCAAGTTTCTTCTCAAACCTACTCCCAGACCCGGATGGTCACCTACGTGGGTTGATCGCACATCAACTGGGCGTGAAGCGCCACCATGAGTTTGCGTTGATTTCCGCCTTGGGAGAAGATCTACCCGGCGCGGTCGTCCTCCGTGCGCGCCAGCCCCTGATGCATTCTGCCGCGGAAGAAGTCGAGCCCGCGCGCCCCAGAGAGCAGGGAGTAATGCGTTTCTCGCTGGCAGGGGCCCAGCTCAAGTTCTCCATGGTTCGCCAAGGCAAGCGCCTCACATACCCCTCCGGTGGTCGAGGCGGTAACGTCATCGTCAAGCTGCCCGACCCAGACATTCCCTATGTTCCCGAGAATGAGTACTCGATGATGTGCTGGGCGGGTGCATGCGGCATAGACGTGCCAGAGGTAGAACTCCTCCCGATGGAGCGAGTCGAAGGACTCCCACCAAGCGTGGCACGAACGTCAGGCTACGCCTATGTCATCCAGCGCTTCGATCGGCCTAAAGAAGGTGGACGTATCCACATCGAAGACATGGCGCAGGTCTTCGATCTACCGCCGGAGAAGAAAGATGAGGAGCGGCATTACCAGCACATCGGGCGACTGCTGGTTACCCTCCCTGACCTCCATGGCTTCGAGCAGTTCGTGCGACGACTTGTCTTCATGATGGCCAGCGGTAACTCGGACGCTCACTTGAAGAATTGGTCACTCGTTTACCCGGACGGAGTACACGCACAGCTTTCTCCAGCATACGATCTCGTCTCGACCCAAGTTTATGAGCGATTCCGCTCGGCAAGGTTCTCTCAAAAACTGGTCCGCATCCGCGAATACAGGGAAGTGAATCTTCCAGCCTTCCGACACTTCGCTGAAAAGAGCGGCGCCTCCCCCGACGAGGTCGAACGTATCGTCCTAGAGATGGTAGACCGCATACGCGATGAGTGGAGGACGTTGAGAACAGACCTACCGATGCCAGACTCCTTCAAGGCTGCCATCGAGGACCACTGGAAGGAAGTGCCGCTTCTCAGCACAAGGTCCTGAGCGACACCCGCAGCCTTACTCCCAACGTCATCATAGTCTAGCTTGGCGACTAACTCTGCTCATTGAGAGTCGTGTATGGGCACGGTACTGCTCGGACACCGCCCTACTCCTTCAGGGACTGCGGCAGTTTAGCTGACGGATAGATCGGCAGGTAGCATCCGCCTCGATACTCGTAGCCCTTCACCTTGCACTTCTCGTCAGACGCGTAGACATGGACCCAGCAACTCCGCGTCTCCTTCTTGCCAGGGGTCAGTTCGATCTCCACCTCGATGTCTCGGTCACATGGGGGAAGGCTCTGTCCAGGGAAGGGCCGCTTGGGCATCTCCAGCCCGATCCCTGTGGGCTGAGCTCGCCGCGCTCCAAGTGCCTCAGGCACCAGAGAGATGGTGTCTCCCAGCGCCACCGGACTCTCGTCCTCCTCGGCGGCGGTGCTTACCGCCTGACTCTCCTGAGATAGTCCCTCCCATGGATGCACCACCCACCATGTCAGGGCAGTGAGAGCGGCGCCTCCTATGGCGCCTCCGAGCCAAGGCCCTGCTAGGATGAGGCGTTGGCGCAAACGGCGGCCTCTGCGTGCCCTCTTCTCGGAAACTACCTCGTGCCAACGTGGAGCGATGGAAGCATTCGCCTTGCGACCCGCGGAGTGCGCCGCCCCCTCCAACTCCAGCGCCACCTCCGCCGCACTGCCTCGTTCCGCTGGCGAGTCCGCCAACATCCGCAAGATGAGCAGATCGAGTTCCGGGCACACGGTGGCAAGCGCGCTCGGCGGCTGAAGCGGAGGCTGCGGCGCACGTGTCGGATCGACGGCCCGACCCAGGTCCGTCCCGGGCGGCGGGTAGCGCCCCGTTACCGCTCGGTAGGCCGTCACCCCCAGCGCATACACATCATCCGCCTCAGTGGCCGCGTAGTGAGCCCGAGGGTCACGGTAGCTGGCCCACAGGAAGCGCAGTGCCTGGGGACTGCGATACGGCTCGGTACCTGGAGGCAGTGTCTCCCGCGTCACCAGACGCGCTCCCGTGAATGTCCCGGCCCCTAAATCCAACAGGGTCGCGAACCCCTCGGGACTCACCAGCACGTTTTCCCCTTTGACATCCCGGTGCAGGCCGTCGGCTCGATGCGTGGCCTCCAACGCTCGGGCCAGCTGCGCCAGCACCCGCATCATCTGCCGGCTGGTGCGCTCGCCCTCGGCAGCCCACGCGTACAGTTCCACGCCCTCCACCCAGTTCATCACCAGGAAGGGGTACGGCTCCCCGCCCGGCCGTCTCCACCAACCGCGCTCCCTCAGCTTCGGAACGTGGTCGTGTCGAATGCGCGAGAGCAACTCCCCCTCTCGCTCGAAGCGCGGATCCAGGGGGAAGTGCGCAAGCTTCAGCGCGAAGAACCCCGCCTCCGCAGGCTCCACACTCCGCACGCGATACACCGTGCCGTAGGTGCCTCGGCCGTGCAGACCCTCCACGCGCCAGCCGCCTATCTCCGTGCCAGAGGGAAGTGCATCCGGTCTCCACTCCATCTCACGACCAGACATCCGACTTCTCCTCTCGCGAGACGCGCACGTCCCCTGAGCACATCCTACCCTCCAGGTCGCGGCTCGCCTACCATGCGCTCTCCAAGCTCATGAGCGCCTCTCCATCTCCTGACTCCGCATCGCCCTCCGAGTCTCAACCGATGGATGGCGGCGAGCGCCTGGTCCTCATCGACACGCTGCGAGGCTTCGCGCTCTGCGGCATCTTCGTGTCGAACGTCTTCATGTGGTTCAGCGGCCGCTTCTACCTGTCCCGCGCCCAGCAGACTGCCCTCGCGGACAACGAGTCCCTCCTCGACACGGTGGCGCGGCACGCGGCGCAGTTCTTCGTCTACGGGAAGTTCATCACCCTCTTCGCGTTCCTCTTCGGCCTGGGCTTCGCCGTGCAGATGGGACGTGCCGAGAAGCGGGGTGCCTCCATCGTCCCACTCTACGCCCGCCGCCTGGGCGTGCTGCTGTGCCTCGGCCTCGCACACCTGTTCCTGCTCTGGCACGGCGACATCCTCACCACCTACGCGCTCGTGGGCTTCACGCTGCTCCTGTTCCGAGGCCGCTCGGACAAGGCGTTGCTCAGCTGTGCCGCCGTCCTCATCTTCCTGGTGCCCATCGCCATCCTGGCCATCCAGCGCTTCCCCCAGCTCCTGGGCTCCGCGGAGGCCACGGCCGCCGCCACCCAGGAAGCCACGGAGCGCGCCACGGCCCTCAGGACCCAGACGTGGGAGGCCTTCACGAGCGGCAGCTACTTCGAGGTGCTGAGCGCCAGCGCCACCTACTACCTCCACGAGATCCTCAAGCCCATGCTGTTCGGAACGTGCGCCGTCCTGGGCAGGTTCCTGCTGGGCCTGCTGGCGGGCCGCAGCGGGCTCTTCCACCATGCCTCTCAGCACCAGCGCCTCTTCCGCAAGGTGCTGCTCTGGGGCTTCGTGGCCGGAGTGCTCGGCACCAGCGCCGGATTGGTGGTGCGCCAGCTCACCGCACAGAAGGTGCTGGATCCCGCCAGCATGCCCTGGCTGCCCCTGATCACAACGCCCCTGCGGCACCTGGGCGATCTGGGCCTGGGCGCCTTCTACGTGGCGAGCCTCACCCTGCTCTTCCAGCGTCCCCACTGGCAACGCTGGCTCTCGGTGCTTGCGCCAGCGGGCCGCATGACGCTCACGAACTACCTGTGCCAGACCGTGAGCAGCGTCCTGCTCTTCTATGGATACGGGCTGGGACTCTTCGGCAAGGCCGGGCCCGCGCTGTGCGTGGCGCTCGCCGTGGGCATCTTCACCGTGCAACTGGCCCTGAGCCACCTGTGGCTCGCGCGCTTCCGCTTCGGCCCCGCCGAGTGGCTATGGCGCTCGCTGACCTACGGCAAGGCCCAGCCCATGCGCCGCGCCCCCGCCACAGTCCCAACAGTGGCTGTGTAACGGCTCGCGTCCCCTGGCACTGCTGAGTGGCTGCTACCGGTTTTGGGTAGGGCACAAACCTGTCCGACATCAGACAGGTTTGGCAAAAGTGCCACCGAAGCGGCCTCGGCAGTCCATCTCACTCGCTCATCAACTGGACCGCGACTTCCAGGCCCTCGCGCATCTCTCTCCCCGGCTTGGGATGCCGCTTCCGATACTCCCGAGCGGACTGCGTCGTGATGACCGGCTCGGCCTCGAGCTCGTACCTGTCCAGCTCGACGAAGGCGATGAGGTCAGGGCCCACGACCACCGTGTAGAGGTCCTCGCCCTGATCAGGGATGCGGGAAACGAGGTAGGCCTTCGCGAGGCCTGGGAACTTCTCCCGCAGCGCCGACAGGAGCCGCTCGCCCTCAGGCCCGAACAGCCACTGGCGGTCTCGCTCCAACTGCTCGCGAACCCCCGCTTCCCATTCCGGCTTCAGCTTCGTCCAGAGTGCCATTCAGACTCCCGCCCTCACTGTCGCTTCAGGTACGCCGCGTGGCAGGCGACACACGTCTCCATGAGGCGGCCATAGCTCTCGGCGAGAGCCTTGTCGTCCTTCTTCTCGGCGGCGGCGGCGACGGCCTGGGCCCGCGTGCGCGCCTCGTCCTGGAGGACGAAGAAGCGCTCGGGCAGCAGGGCGTTCAGATCATCCTCGCCCCCCGCGATGGGACGCACGAGCCGAGGCTCGGCGGAGATGCGCAGGGCGGTGGCCCGCGCCACGTCGTACTGGAGCAACGCGACGCCGAACATCAGGTCCCGCGCATCCTGCCCGTGGCGCTCCATCTTCTTGCGCAGCAAGCCCCGCGCGCTCTCGGGCAGGTAGTCCGGCGCGGGCAGCCCGGGGCTCGCCTTCGCCTCGGAGACCTTCTTCTTCGGCTCGGCGGCCGAGGCGTGGAGGAGAAAGCCCGCGCACAGGAAACCCACCACCACCAACGTCCTGCGAAAGACAGACAGCTTCATGGAATCACCTCGCTTTCTCAGGACTTAAGCATCCAGACGCACGTCGGGGTGATGACCGGAGGGACAGGTCGTACGAGCCCCAACAGTGTTGACGGGTGAGAATCAATGATCGACCATTTCCCCCCGAGCGAGCGGGAGCCGGCCGGAACTCCCTGGGCGTGCTCCCCTACCTATGAATCCTCTGCTCGGTCCCCCCTCCACACGTAGGACTCGTGTGCCCAGGAACGCCTCGCGGCACCTCCTCTTGCTCGGAGTGCTGCTCACGGGCAGCGCCAGCGCCTACGAAGGCGCGACTCCCCCGAGCGAGCAGCAGGCCGCCGAGGCCGAAACTCCACCTCCGGCGCCCCAGCTCACCAAGGCCCCCGAGGTGCTCAAGTTCGTCGAGGCCACCTACCCGCCCGAGGCACTCGCGCGAGGCGAGACGGCCCAGGTGGTCTTCTTCATCGACATCGACGAGACGGGCAAGGTGACGCAGGCGGAGGTGACGCGCTCGGCTGGAGCCGAGTTCGACGCGGCAGCGCGCGAGGCCGTGCTGCAGCTCGAGTTCTCCCCGGCCGAGGTGGACGGCAAGCCCGCCCCCGTGCGCATCGAATACGCCTACCACTTCGAGCCGAAGCCGCCGCCGCCGACCGCGCCGACCGCCGAGGTCGAGAAGCCCATCAACTTCCGAGGGCGCGTCGTCCAGCGAGGAACGCGAGACCCCGTCGCCAACGCCACGGTGTACCTGCCCGAGCAGAACCTCTCCGCGGAGACGGACGCGGACGGCAACTTCGAGCTGCGCGGCGTCACCCCGGGCCGGCTCAGGGTGGAAATCTCCGAGCCGAAGCACAAGAAGTTCTTCACCGTCGAGGAGGTGCGCGAAGGGGAAGTCACCGAGCTGACCGCCTACATCTGGAAGAAGGTGGAGAACGGCTTCGAGACGGTGGTGGTGGGCGCGCGGGAGAAGAAGGAGGTCGCCCGCCGCACGCTCGCCAAGCAGGAGGTCCAGAGCGTGCCGGGCACCTTCGGCGACCCGGTGCGCGTGCTGCAGAACATGCCGGGCATGGCGCGGGCGCCCTACATCTCCGGCGCCCTGCTGGTGCGCGGCGCGCAGCCGGAAGACAGCCAGGTGATGATCGACGGCGTCCCCATCCCGCTGCTCTACCACTTCGCCGGCGGCCCCTCGGTCATCACCCCGTCCATCATCGACCGGATCGACTTCTTCCCCGGGGCCTACGGGGCGAAGTACGGGCGGGCCATCGCGGGCATCGTGGACGTGGGGACGCGGCCCCCCGAGCCCAAGCGACTCCACGGCCTGGTGGACATCGACCTGCTGGACGCGGGCTTCTACGTCGAGTCTCCGCTCAGCCAGACGAAGAACCGGGGCACGCTGGCGCTCGCCGCGCGGCGCAGCTACATCGACGTGCTGCTGCCTCCCGTGCTGGAGGCCTTCCGCGAGCCCGGCTCGGCCTCCACGGCGGTGGCGCCGTACTACTGGGACTACCAGGCCCGCTATGACTTGAAGCTCGGCAAGGACCGCTTCGAGGTCGTCGCCTTCGGCTCCAGCGACACGCTGGTGGTTTCGCAGACCGGCTCGGAGGAGACCCAGCCCTTCTCGCTGGACACGCACCAGTCCTTCCACCGGCTGCGGCTGGCCTGGAGCCGGCCCACCGAGTCCGGCTGGAGGCTGTCGCTGGCGCCCACCGTCGGGCTCACCGTCAACAACATCGGCATCGGAGACCAGTTCGAGGGCGGGCTGAACTCGCGCGACCTGAACCTGCGCGGCGCCGCCGAGAAGGAGTTCTCCAAGTCGCTCTCCTTCGAGGCGGGCGTGGACGTCAACGCCACCTTCTACACGCTCAAGCTCGAGGTGCCGGGAGTCGCCGGGCCCGGCGAGGAGGACCCACCTCCCGTCACCCGCGAGCAGGACGTGCCCATGGCCTCCTATGCGACGTACGCCGAGGCGGTGTGGTCTCCCATCGAGCGGTTGAAGTTCGTCCCCGGGCTGCGCTTCGAGGCGTACCGGCTGCCCAGCGGCTGGCACCCCTCGCTCGAGCCGCGCCTGGCCACGCGCTTCGAGGTGAACGAGCTGATCACCGCGAAGGCGGCGTGGGGCCTCTACCGGCAGGCTCCGCAGCCGGGCCAGGTGGACACGGTGTTCGGCAACCCGGACCTGGGGCTCTCGCGCAGCCACCAGACGGTGGCGGGCTTCGAGTGGAAGCTCACCGACGCGGTGCTGCTGGACATGCAGGGCTTCTACAACTGGCGGCAGCGGCTCGTCGTCTCGTCGGATCAGTTCGTGGAGCGCGATGGCGAGCGGGTGCCCGAGCTCTACACCCACGCGGGCCGAGGGCGCGCGTACGGCATGGAGGTGCTGCTCAAGCACGAGCTCACCGAGCGCTTCTACGGCTGGGTGGCCTACACCCTCTCGCGCTCCGAGCAGTTCGACGAGGAGGCGAAGCTCTACGCCCCGGTCCAGTTCGACCAGTCCCACATCCTGACGCTGGTGGGCTCCTACAAGCTCGACAACGGGTGGGAGCTGGGGGCGCGCTTCCGGCTCACCACGGGGCGCCCGGAGACGCCCATCATCGGCTCGACGTTCGACGCGGACCGGGGCCGGTACGTGCCCCTGGAGGGTGTGCCCGGCTCGGCGCGCGGCTCGACGTTCCACCAGTTGGACCTGCGCGCCGAGCGGCAGTGGACGTTCGAGCGCTGGCGGCTCTCGGCGTACCTGGACATCCAGAACATCTACAACGCCGCCAACCCGGAGGGAGTGCTCTGGGACTACCGCTACCGCGAGAACGCCCCGCTCCGGGGCCTGCCGCTGCTGCCCACCTTCGGCGTGAAGGGAGAGTTCTGATGTCTGCCCGCAAGACCCTGCTGTTCGCCGCGCTCCTGGCCCTGCCGGCGTGCTCCTTCGACTTCGCCCGCTCGACCGACGTCACCGACCGGCGGATCCTCGCCATCCAGGTGGAGCCCCCGGAGCTGGCCGGAGGCGCCGCGCTGCCTGCCTTCGTCCAGGCCCGGGCGCTGGTCGTGGATCCGAGCGCGCCGGATGCGGTCACAGAGATTCACTGGTGGTCGTGCATGGTGGTTGATCTCGCCAGCGGCGCGGGAGACTCCCGCTGTCCGGAGGGCGAGGCCACCGTCCTGCTCGCCAGCGGAGAGGCGCCGCTGTCCGCCGTCTCGCAGACCGTTCCGCTGCCCCCAGAGGTGGTGGGCGTGCTGGCCTCGGGGCGCGACGTGCCCGCGCCGCAGGTCCAGGTGCAGCTCAAGGTCGGCTCGGGGGAGGGAGAGCTGTTCGCCATCAAGGAGGTGGCGGTGACGCCGCTGCTGCCCGAGGGGCAGGAGGCCAACCGGAACCCGGTGCTCCAGCGGCTCATGCTCAACGGCGAGGAGTGGCTGCCGGATGTGCCGCGGGTGCTGAGGTACGGCGAGTGCCCGGACGAGGAGCGGAAGGAAGTGGAGGCGGAGGATGGCAGCCGCGTGCGGGTATGCGAGCACGACATCGAGCCGATCTTCGACGAGGCCGAGGCCCAGTTCTACGAGGAGCGGGGCCTGAGCGGGGAGCCTGAGACGCAGCGCGAGCGGCTCCGGTTCAACTGGTTCTCCGACGCGGGCTCGTTCCGCCGTGGGCGCACGGACCAGAAGGACCCGAGGGACCCTTCACCCGACAACATCGGGCCCAAGGCAGAGTGGCGCGAGCCACCGACAAAGAACGCGGGGGCGACGATCTGGGTCGTCATTCGCGACGGTCGCGGCGGCATCCACTGGGAGCGCCGCGAGGTGCGCTTCGAATAAGCGGGGCTCACCCCCCGGGAGCGCCGCGCGGCAGGTGGACCGTGAACGTCGTGCCCGTCGCCTCGTCGGAGCGCACCTCGATGCGCCCCCCATGCGCGCGGACGATGCTGTCGACGATGAAGAGCCCCAGCCCGATGCTGCGACCGGCGCTCCCCTGCTCCGTGCCGCGCCGCATGGGCTCGAAGAGCAAGGGCAGCATGTCCGACGGAATCGGCGGCCCCTGGTTGTGGACGCACAAGAGGACCTCGCGCTCCTCCCCGCGCGTCTCCACCCGCACCGGTGTCTCCGGGGGACTGTAGGCCAGGGCGTTGTTCACCAGGTTGGTCACCACCTGGGCCAGCCGGTCCGCATCCCAGGAGCCTCGCGGGTCTCCCCTCCCGTCGAACGCGATGAGCCGCTCGGGGTGGGCCGCCTGCACCTCCTCGAGCACCTGCCGCACCGCCGCCTGGAAATCGAGCGGCTTGCGCTCGATGGGGATGCCTCCGCCCAGGCGCGCCTGGGTGAAGTCGAGCAAATCCCGCGTCATCCGCGTGGCGCGCTCCGCCGACGACACGAGGCGGGCCACCGACTTGGCCTGGCGCGCGGTGAGCTCCTCGCCCCGCAGCAGCGCGTGCGCCGACAGGGTGATGGCGTTGAGGGGGTTGCGCAAGTCATGGCTGACGATGCCGATGAGCTGCTGCTCGAAGCTCGCGGTTCGCCGCAGCTCCGCCTCGGAGCGCTTGAGCTCATCGATATCGGTGCTCGTGCCCACCCACCGGATGATGCGTCCCTGCTCGTCCCGGACGGGCACGGCGCGCGTGAGGTGCCAGCGGTAGGTCCCCTCCGCGTGTCGCAGGTGCTGCTCCACCTGATAGGGCTCACCCGTGGCGATGGACCGCCTCCAGGCCTCCAGCACGAGGGGGAGGTTGTCGGGATGGAGGAGCTTCTCCCAGCCGTCGCGGAGGAGCGCCTCGACGCTCTTGCCGACGTACTCCGCGAACCGCTGGTTGGCGTAGTCCACCTGGCCGTTGGGACGGGCGGCCCAGACGATCTGCGGAATCGAATCGGCCAGGGTGCGGAACTGCCGCTCGCTGAGCTCCAGGGACTCCTGCGCCTGCTTGAGGGCGGAGATGTCCTGCACGGTGCCGATGAAGCGCACCGCGCGCCCTTCCTCGAAGTGGGTCCGCCCGATGGACCGCGCCCAGCGCTCCTGCCCGTCTCGGAGCCCCACCACGCGGTACTCGATGTCGAACTCGCCGCGCCCGTGCGGCTCCAGCGCCTGCTGCACGGCGGCATCCACGCGCGAGCGATCCTCGGGGTGCAGTCCCGCCAGGAACGTCTCGTACGTCACCTCCGCCTCCGGCGGCAGGCCGAACAAGGCCTTGCACCGCTCGTCCCAGTGCAGCACCCCCGTCACGGGGCGGAAGTCCCAGGTGCCCAGCTGCCCGGCGATGACCGCCAGGCGCAGGCGGTCCTCGCTCTCGCGCAGCTGGGTGTTGGCATCGTGCAGCTGCCCGAAGAGCAGCGTCCGGTCGATGATGCCGGAGAGGTACTCCACCAGCGTCTCGAAGTAGCGACGCGCCTGGGGCTCGAAGGAGCGCACCTCGGCGAGGCCCACGTAGAGCACCCCGAGCAGCTTGCCATGGGGCCAGAGCCGCAACCCCAGCAGCGAGCGCAGCCGCGAGGAACACAGCCCCTCGGTGGTCTCCTTCAAGGCGCTGGCGGCATCCGGCAGGTGCAGGGGCTCCTCGGACTCCGCCACCTGGCCCAGGAAGGAAGCGGGGGACAGGGCCACCGGAGCGCTGAACGGGTGGCTCTCGCAGCTCCCCGTGGCGGTGATCGCGAAGAGCCGCTCACCGGACGCATCCGCGAGATACAGCTCCGCCCCGCTCGCGCCTATCGCCTCCTGGATGACCTCCACCAGGGGCGTGAGCTGCCGTCTCAAGGCGGCGGGCTCGCGGCTCGGCTCCAGGGCCTTGGGGGAGAGCGCGTCCAGGCGGCGCAGGGTGCGCTTCTCTCTCTGCCGGTCCTCCAGGGTGTAGCCACTGAAGAGCGCGATGGCGAAGTCCATCGCCTCCTGGAGCTCGGCGAAGAGCAGGGCCGTGTCCTCCGGGGACGGCTGCTGCTCGCGCGACAGCCCCGACCAGAGGCCGGCGATGAGGCGCCCCATGATGGCGTACTCGGTGGTGACCTCCTCCTGCTTGTAGCCAAGCCGCAGGCGCAAGGAGAGGTGCGTCTCCTCCAACCGTCGCTTCGTCCGGGCCGTGTCTCCCCGGTCGCCCCGGCGCGAGCTGGCGGACAGGGTGTCGAGGTACTCGGGGAACGTGTTCGTCAGCTCATAGACGGAGAGGCCGCGGGCGGAGTCCAGCTTGGCCACCTCCTCGGCGTACCGCTGGACCAGGTGGGCGCGATGTTCCTCGATGAAGTCAGCAACGCTCGGCATGGGGCTGGGGACTCCAACACGAGGACGCGACTCCCGCACAACCTGTCCTCCCGGAAAGAACCCAGAGCGTCCACCGCCCGTCCTTTGAGCTCCAACGCCTTGGATCCTCCCCCACAGGGCGGATTTCCAGTCCCGACACATTGACTCCATGCGTTGTCCCACGGACGATTGAGTTTCGAACGGTCCAACCATCCGGGTGGACGTTCATCCGCCGCCAATTCTTAAGAGGTAGACACCGAATGATGAGACGGGTGTTGGTTTCGGGGTGCGCGCTCGCGCTCCTCTCATCCGAGGCTATGGCTCAAGACACGGGTACTCCGGCGCAGGCGACAGAAGCCGCCGCGCCAGCGCCCGAAGCTCCCGTGGCGCCCGCACCGGCCGCAGATGCTCCGGTAGCCGCTCCGGTAGCCGCTCCGGCTCCGGCCGCTCCGGCGCCTCAGGCGCAGCGCACGCGCACCATCCGCGGCCGCGCCGTGGACAAGGTGTCCAACGAGGGCGTGCCCCTGGTCCGCGTCATCCTCAAGGGCACCACGCAGGGCGTGGAGACGGACCTCGAGGGCCGCTTCACCCTGGAAGTGCCCACCGGCCCGGTGGCGCTCGACATCTCCAGCCAGGACTACAAGCAGCGCGACGTGCTGGTCGGCGCCAACCAGGGCAGCGTCACCATCGCCCTCGAGGCCAGCTTCACCGAGGAGATGGTCGTCATCGGCCGCGCCTCCGAGGTGGCCCGTAAGAACCTGGCCAACTCCGTGGCCACGGTGAACGCCGAGGCCCTGGCCCGCACGCCGGTCGCCACGGTGGATCAGGCCGTTCAGGGCAAGGTGGCCGGCGCCAACATCCAGTCGAACTCCGGCGCTCCCGGCGGCGGCATGCAGATGCGGCTGCGCGGCGTGTCCACCATCAACGCCGAGGCCTCGCCGCTCTACGTCATCGACGGCGTGCTCATCAGCGACGTGGCCATCGCCTCGGGCATCTTCGCCATCACCGAGTCGACGGGCGGCTCCAACCCGGACCCGACCCAGGACAACCAGGTCAACCGCATCGCGGACATCAACCCCAACGACATCGAGAGCATCGAGATCCTCAAGGGTGCCTCCGCCGCCGCCATCTACGGCTCCAAGGCCAGCAACGGCGTGGTCATCATCAACACCAAGCGCGGCCGCGCCGGCGCCGGGCCCCGGGTGGACATCACCCAGCGCGTGGGCATGTACACGCTGGCCAACAAGCTCGGCACGCGCAAGTTCAGCCTGGAAGAGGCCGTCGCGGAGTTCGGCGAGAAGGCCCGCGCCGAGTACGTCGAGGGCCGCACGTTCGACCACGAGGCGGAGCTGGCCGGCAACCGCAAGCTCTCCAGCGAGACGGTAGCCAGCGTGAGCGGCGCCTCCGGTGACACGCGCTACTTCGGCTCGGTGCTCGTCAAGGACGACAACGGCATCATCGGCGCCACCGGCTACGAGAAGCAGTCCTTCCGCCTCAACGTGGGGCAGAAGCTCGGCGACCTCGTGGACGTGAACGCCTCGGCCAACGTCGTCCACTCGCTGAGCGACCGCGGTCTGACGAACAACGACAACACGGGCATCACCTACCACATGGTGCTGCCCTCCACGCCCAGCTTCCTGGACATCCAGCCGGACGAGAACGGCAACTACCCGTCCAACCCGTTCCTCCGCAACGGCGCCAACCCGCTGCAGACGGCGGCGCTGGTGAAGAACGACGAGGACGTGTGGCGCTTCATCGCCTCGAGCGACGCCACCATCAACCTCTACAAGGATGATGTCAGCGAGCTGCGCGTGCTGGGCAACTTCGGCGTGGACCGCTTCCAGCAGCAGAACAACATCCTCTTCCCGCCAGAGCTCTACTTCGAGGCCACCGGCAGCCAGCCGGGCGCGTCGCTGGCGGCGAGCAGCGAGGCGCGCAACCTCAACACCGGCGTGAACGCGGTCTACAACTACAAGCCCGCGGGCACCGGCATCACCTCCAACACCTCGGTCGGCTTCTCGTTCGAGGAGCGCGCGCTCGACTCGCTCTACATCGTCAGCCGCAACCTGCCGCCCGACCAGTCCAACGTGGACCTGGGCAACACGGACGTGCGAGAGGACCGGCAGCTGATTCGCGACCGCGGCTACTACGTGCAGGAGGAGATGATCCTCCTGGACGAGCGGCTCACCCTGGTGGGCGCCGTGCGCGGCGAGCAGTCGAGCAACAACGGCGATGCCAACAAGCTGTTCTTCTTCCCCAAGCTGGCCACCGCCTACCGTATCCCCTCGTTCCACTCCGCGGTGGACGAGTTCAAGGTGCGCCTGGCCTACGGTGAGACGGGCAACCAGCCCAAGTACGGCTGGAAGAACTCCCCGCTCCGCGCAGACTCGAAGATCAACGGGCTGCCCGGCATCATCGGCAGCGGCATCCGCGGCAACGCGGACATCCGCCCCGAGCGTCAGCGCGAGGTGGAGGCCGGCCTGGACGCCGTCTTCCTGGGCGGCAACGTCGTCACCGAGCTGAGCGTCTACCAGCGCAACATCAGCGACCTGCTCCTGCGCCGCGCCCTGGCGCCCTCCACGGGCTACACCTTCGAGTACATCAACGGTGGCACCCTGCGGAACCGCGGCGTCGAGGTGATGGTCCAGCTCAACCCGTTCAACGGCCGCGAGTTCGAGTGGGTGTCCAACACCACCTTCACCGTCAACCGCAGCAAGGTGACGAGCCTGTCGGTGCCCTCCTTCCTGGCGGGCGGCTTCGGCACGGGCCTGGGCGCCTTCCGCATCCAGGAGGGCCGGAGCGTCACGCAGATCGTCGGCAACGTGGGCCTGAAGGACCCCAACGACCCCAACTCCTGCTGCGTGGAGCAGAAGATCGGCGACACCGAGCCGGACTTCCGCATGGGCTTCTCCAACAGCTTCCGTTACAAGGGCTTCAGCCTCTCGTTCCTGGTGGACTGGCAGCAGGGCAGCGACATCATCAACCTGACCCGCTACATCTACGACGCCAGCCACACCTCGCCCGACTACGTGGGCGCCGGCGAGCAGCGTCTGGCCGACCAGAAGACCAACGCCGGCATCTACGTGGAGGACGCTACCTTCGTGAAGCTGCGTGAAATCTCCCTCACGTACCAGCTGCCGGACGACTGGGTGGTGCGCATCCCGAAGGTGAAGAGCGCGCAGATCACCTTCGCCGCCCGCAACGTGCTCACCCTGACCGGGTACTCGGGCTTGGATCCGGAGGTCAGCAACTTCGGCAACCAGGCCGTGGCCCGCAACATCGACGTGGCTCCGTTCCCCCCGAGCCGCAGCTTCTGGACGTCCCTGGACGTGGGGTTCTAAGCCATGAGGAATCGCACCATGAAGAAGACCTTCATCGCGGCGCTCTGCGCCTCCTCCGTGGGCCTCGGGGCCTGCGGTCTCGACATCCCCGACCTGAACAACCCCAGCCTGGAGTCGCTCCAGCAGACGCCCACGCGCTCCAGCGTGACAGCGGCTGCCCATGGGTTGCTCATCGGCAACCGGGACAACAAGTCGGACCACAACGGGTACGTCGCCCACCTGGGCCTGCTCGGCCGGGAGTCGTACACGTTCGACACCACGGACCCGCGCTTCGGCAACGAGATGCTCACGGGCACGCTCAACCCGGGCAACGCGGCCTTCGGCGGCAACTTCTGGACCGGCCCCTACGCCAACATCCGCAACGCCAACACGCTGATGGAGGCGTTGGACAAGGTGCCGGCGGACGACCTGAATGACGCCCAGAAGGAGGCCATCCGCGGCTTCGCCAAGACGATCCAGGCGCATGAGTTCTTGACGATCGTCTCCGCGCGCGACACCAACGGCGGCCCCATCGACGTGAGCGGTGACCCCCGGACCCTGGCGCCCATCGTCTCCAAGGACGAGATGCTCACGCGCGTCGTCTCGCTGCTGGACGAGGCCAAGGGGCACCTGGACGCGAGCGTGGCGGCCGAGAATGACGCGTTCCCCTTCACGCTCGGTAGCGGCTACGCGGGCTTCGAAAAGCCGTCGACCTACGTGAAGTTCAACCGCGCCCTCAAGGCGCGGGCCCAGGTGTACCTGAAGGACTGGACCGGGACGCTGACGTCGCTGGGCGAGTCCTTCCTGGACACCAACCGGGAGCTGACGCTGGGCACCTACTACTCCTTCGGCACGGGCTCGGGAGACACGATCAACGGGCTGACCAACACGGCCATCTACGCCCACCCCTCCATCGTCCGGGATGCGGAGCGCAAGCCCGACTGCGTGGATGTGGGCGCCGAGCCGTTCCGGTGCCTGGATGCCCGCGTGGGCCGGAAGATCGCCCAGGTGGCGCAGGGCACCTACCAGAACCTCAGCTCCACGTATGGGTTCACCATGTACGAGCAGCCCACCGCCCCGCTGCCCATCATCCGCAACGAGGAGCTGGTGCTGCTGCGCGCCGAGGCCAACATCAACATCGGCACGGAAGCGGCGCTCACGGCGGCCGAGGAGGACCTCAACCGCATCCGGGTCATCAACGGCCTGGAGCCGGTGCTGCTCACGACCGAGAACGCGGTGGACGTGCTGCTCAAGGAGCGGCGCTACTCGCTGCTGTTCGAGGGCGGACACCGCTGGATCGACATGCGGCGCTACAACCGGTTGAACCAGCTGCCCAAGGATCGGACGAACGACGTCGTCCACGAGCGCTTCCCCATCCCCGTGCTGGAGACGGACGCGCGACAGTAGGCAACCAGGCATTCGCTTCACCCTGAAGGGACCTTCGCCGTGCCGCGCTCCGCGGCCGGTGGGGGTCCCTTCCTCATTTCGGGGTTCACCCTGAGCGAAGTGCCCTCGGAGCGCGCTAGAGTGCCGGCGGCCTCGGGGTTCCCCGCGCAGAGGTCTTTCCCGAAAAAGTTGGAGGAGCATCATGGGTTTGAAGAAGTTCGCTCCCGCGGCGCTGCTGCTCTGGGGTGTCACCCCGGTCATGGCGCACGCACAGGTGGTGCCCGGCATCGAGCAGCCGGCGGTGGACCGCGAGTTGTGGATCAGCATTGGCGCCGAGGCGCTGGAGCCCGTGCAGTCGGAGTTCCGCGCCGCGGGCTTCGAGCCACCCGTCGGGGTGCAGGTGCAGAACGACCTGGCGATGATGAAGGTGCATGAGTCGCAGCTGCACACCATCTCCCGGGTGATGCACGACAAGTACAACCGGTGCGCCGGCTTCCTGGCGCATGAGTCCGAGCAGGAGGCACGGGCAGCGCTGACGAAGGCGGGCTCGCCGACGCCGCCGATCCACACACAGGTGACCTACAGCATCGACAACGCGGGCACAGTGAACGCGCTGATGAGTGAGATGGCGGAGCCCAACATCCGGGCCACCATCGGCACGCTGTCGAGCTACACCACGCGCTACTACACCTCGGCGACGGGCCTGGAGTCGGCCAACTGGATCAAGACGACGTGGCAGAACCTGGCGGCGGGGCGCTCGGACGTGAGCGTCACCACCTTCGCCCATAGCGGCTACAACCAGCCCTCGGTCATCCTCACCATCACCGGCACCAGCCTGCCCAACGAGGTGGTGGTGCTGGGCGGGCACCTGGACTCGACCAACACCTCGGGTGGCGCGGCGCCGGGGGCGGATGATGATGCCTCGGGCATCGCCTCGCTCACGGAGATCATCCGCTCGGCGATGGTGAAGGGGTACCGGCCGGCACGCACGGTGAAGTTCATGGGCTACGCGGCCGAGGAGGTGGGCCTGCGCGGCTCCCAGGCCATCGCCCAGTGGCACAAGACCAACCAGGTGAACGTGGTGGGCGTGCTGCAGCTGGACATGACGAACTACCGCGGCTCGAGCGTGGACATCGGCCTGGTGACCGACAACACGAACGCGGCGCAGAATTCGTTCCTCACCAGCGTCATCGACACGTACCAGATCGCCACGTGGGCGACCACCGTGTGCGGCTATGGGTGCTCGGACCATGCCTCGTGGCACGCGCAGGGCTTCCCGGCGTCGATGCCGTTCGAGGCGCTGATGAACCAGCACAACTCGGCGATCCACAGCACGGGGGACACGCTGGCGCGGAGCGCGGGTTCGGCGACGCACGCGGTGAAGTTCTCCAAGCTGGGCGCGGCGTTCATGGCGGAGCTGGCCAAGGGCACGGTGAGCGACGACACGGGAGACACGACGCCTCCCATGGCGGCCATTACCGCGCCGGCGCCGGGGGCCACGGTAAGCGGCACGACGACGGCGATGGCCAACGCGGCGGACAACGTGGGCGTGAGCCGGGTGGACTTCCTGGTGGACGGAGCGCTGAAGGGCACGGACAACACGTCGCCCTATACGTTCGCGTGGGACACGACGAGCGTGGGCAACGGCAGCCACGTGCTGGTGGTGAAGGCGTATGACGCCTCGGGCAACGTGGGCACGAGCGCGGGCGTCACGGTGAACGTGAGCAACACGAGCACCACGGCGACGTATGACCCGACGCTGAAGGCGCCCAAGTGCGCCACGGTGAACAGCGTGTGTGACTCGGGCCTGTCGCTGCTCAACGGGCGCGCGAACCTGGGCCCCGAGGTGAACAAGCCGAACACGATTGGCGGGACGTGCGCGGATGGAACCCAGGGCGTGTACCACTCGGACGAGTCGAACGACCGCATCCGCGTGCTGACGACGGATGGGACGCCGTTCGCGGCGGGGAAGACGGTTCGCATCGAGGCCACGGTGTGGGCCTACTCCACCTACACCTCGGACAAGCTGGACCTGTACTACGCGGCGAACGCGAACGCGCCGAGCTGGGTGTTCCTGGGCACGTACACCCCGACGAAGGCGGGCTCGCAGGTGTTGTCGGCGACGTACGCGCTGCCGGCGGGCGGGCTGCAGGCGGTGCGCGCCAACTTCCGCTACGGCGGGACGGCGGGCACCTGCGCGGCCGGCTCGTACACGGACCACGACGATCTGATCTTCGCCGTGACGCCGTAGCATCACGCCCTGCCCCGTTGGGCGAAGGCTAGAGGTGCGGGCTGTCGGGTCCTCACCTCTTGTTTCATGGGCCCGGGAGACACTCCCGGGCCTTTGTGTTTTGAGGGCACGCCATGGACGTGAAGACGCTGGAGGCGCGGGTCCTCGACGAGGGCTCGCCGGTCATCGACCTGGACCAGGCCACCTTCGTGTGGCGGGGAAGCAAGCCTGTCTCCGTGAGGGGAGACTTCCAGGACTGGCAAGGAGCGCCGCTGCCGCTGGAGCAGCTCGCGCCCAGACTGTGGGCCCGCTCGCTGCCCCTGCCTTCGGACTCCTATGTCGAGTACGCCCTCGTGGACGCACGAGGCCGCCGGGTGAAGGACCCGCTCAACCACTGCCTCTCCGACAATGGCATGGGGAAGTTCAACCACTTCTTCCGCATGCCCGAGAACAGGCCCGCGGCCGTTGCCCGACGCGGCCGTGGCGCTCACCCGCGAGGCCGCGTCACCCGCCACAAGCTGGAGACCTCGGAGTTCGCGGTGGGCCGCACGCGCGAGGTGTTCCTCTACCAGCCCGCCGCGCCCGGGCCCTACCCGCTGCTCCTGGTGCTGGATGGGCCCGACTACCTGCGGCGCGCGAGCCTCGCCGTGGTGCTGGACAACCTCATTCGCCAGAAGCGCATCCGCCCCATCGCCATGGCCCTGGTGGCCAACGGCGGTCCCGCACGCACCGTGGAGTACACCTGCAGCGAGGCCACCCTGGGCCTCATGCGGGACAAGGTGCTGGCCCTCGCCCGAGAGAAGCTGCCCCTCGTGGATGAGCGCCGCAAGCCCGGCGTCCATGCCGTGCTCGGTGCCTCCTATGGAGGGCTCATGGCCCTGTACCTGGGGCTGCGCGCGCCCCAGGTCTTCGGACACGTGCTCAGCCAGTCGGGGGCCTTCGCCATCCCCGAGCATGGGGACTTCGTCGTGTTCGACCTGGCCCGCGCGGCGCCGAGCCGCCGGCTCAAGGTGTGGATGGACTGCGGCCGCTTCGAGTGGCTCACCGGGTGCAACCGGCGGATGTTCCCCGTCCTGAAGGAGGCCGGCCACCGGGTGCGCTACCAGGAATATTCCGGTGGGCATAACTACCCCGCGTGGCGGGATGACGTGGTGCAGGGCCTGGAGTGGCTCTTCCCGCCGTAGGCGGTGACGCGGTGCGCGTGGGCACGCACGCCCGGAGCGTGTACGCTGTGCCCAGGCCCGGGAGTCACGATGGAACTGTCCCCCTCAATGGTGGTGGAGGTGGCGAGCAACAGCTCGGCGGGCTTTGGTTTGCGCCTCGCCGCTCGGCTCATCGACGTGATGTTCGGCCTTCTGGTGATGACGCTGGGCGGCATGGTCGGCAGCGTCGTCCTCGAGGTGCTCGCGGCCCGGGGCCTCGTGCAGGGGAACTGGACCACCGCCTTGCAGCTGGCGAGCCCGGCGGGCGTCGTGTGGGGCACCCTGGGCGGCCTGCTGTACCAGATGACCGCCGAGGCCGTCGGTGGCGCGACGCTCGGCAAGCTCATCCTCCGGCTGCGCGTCACGGCGGAGGACCTCACCCCCTCCTCCTTCAAGGGCGCGCTCCTGCGCAACCTGGCCCTCTGCGTGGACGCCCTCTGCGTGCCCGCGTACCTGGCCATGTCCCGGTCGATCATGAACCAGCGCTACGGAGACCAGTGGGGCGGCACCGTGGTGCTGCGCGCCAGCTCCGTGCTGCCGGATGCGCGAAAAGGCACGGGACTCATCCTCCTGGGCCTCTTCAGCGGCAGCACCCTGTGGGGGCTCTGCATCGTCCTCTCCTGCGTGCTTCGGGCGCTGTGACGCGCGGGGCCCGGCGCTCAGCTCCGGGACAAGCCCATCCACCCCGACACGAGCCCCACCGCCACCGCCATCAGCACGTTCATCCACCCGAGCACCACCCCAGCCTTGGCCCACTCCCGGCCAGCGCGCGGTGAGTCTCCCCGCTCGATGCTCCGCAGCTCCGCGTAGCCGAGCGCCAGCCCGAGCAGCCCTGGAGCGAAGGCGCAACACAGGCCCACGCTCCCCAGCACCCCGGAGGCCACGGCGCGCCGGGAGGCTGGGCCCCTCCGCGAGTGCTCCTCGCAGCTTCGGCACCAGCCCCGCGCACCCGAGAGGGACAGGCACGCCACGCAGGTGAGGACACCACACCGATGGCAGGCCACCACCGTGCCCTGCGCGGGATGAAAGGGACACGCGGGCGGGGGTGTCCCCGGAGCTTCATGCATGGTCGGGCCTCACGCGGGAGCCGCACGGCCTCCGTGCCGTGCAGCGCTCGCGGGGGAGTGTTACCAGTGGGGCTGACTTGCTCCCCACCTGGGAGAGCTTCGAGGAGAAGTCGCGCATGGCGGATGGGCGCATCGTCTTGGTGACAGGAGCAACGGATGGCATCGGCCTGAGGACGGCCCTCGACATCGCCCGGACGGGCGCGCGGCTCGTGGTGCATGGTCGAAGCCCGGCGAGGGTAGACAAGGCCCGGAAGACGATCGAGGAGGCAGGGGGTAGGGCGGAGGGCATCACGTTCGATTTCGCCTCGCTGGCGAGCGTACGCCAGGGTGCGGAGGAGCTCGCGAGACGCTTCCCCCGGCTGGATGTACTGGTGAACAACGCGGGCGTGTACATGAACGAGCGCGTGGTGACGGAGGATGGGCAGGAGACGACATTCCAGGTGAACCACCTGGGGCCCTTCCTGCTGACGAACCTGTTGCTGAAGGGGACGCTGACGGGGCCCGGGGCGCGCATCATCAACGTGAGCTCCATCGCGCACTCGCGCGGGCGCATGTCCTTCGAGGACCCGCAGCTCGCGCGGGGCTTCAGCCCCTATGGGGCCTACGCGCAGTCGAAGCTGGCCAACATCCTCTTCACCTTCGAGCTGGCGGAGCGGCTCCCGGCCGAGCAGGCCACCGTGAACTGTCTGCACCCGGGCGTCGTGAGCACGAAGCTGCTGACCGAGGGCTTCGGCATGCAGGGCAACGACACGGTGGAGGAAGCGGCGGCAACCTCGGTGTACCTGGCGACCTCGCCCGAGGTGGAGGGCGTGACCGGGCGCTACTTCGTGCGCCAGCGCGAGGCCTCCCCCGCCCCGCAGGCCCAGGACACGGGCGCGAGGCGGAGGCTCTGGGAGCTCAGCGAACAGCTGTGCAGCCTGCGCTGACCCCTCGGTGACGGAGGCCCCCGCCCTGCCTCAGCGGGCCCCTCCGTCCTTCGGCTGCCGGGCCTGGGCCCACGCCGCGCATGGCGCGCGCGCCGGCTCCAGCTCCTTCTCCGTGCGCTTCTCGATGAGGGGACACGTCTCCGCCTCGGTCCACAGGTTCACCTCATCGTGGCGCGCGTCGTAGCGCAGGGTGCGCACCTCCTTGCCATCGAGCACGAGCACCTCGGGGGTGCTGTCCGCATCGAGGTCCAGCTCCGCCATGGCGACGCGCTGCCCCTGCCGCTCCAGGGGGAGGGCGTGCCGACGCACGGCCTGGCGGCTGAGCTCCGAGCCTCCCGTGAGCTTGAACACCTCGAGCCACGCCTTCGCGCTCACATTGGACGTTCCGGGAGAGGTCGGCGAGTCGTCCTCGCCCGCGAGCACCCACACCTCGGGGCTGAACTTGCGCACCGGCCGGTAGTTGTCATGCCGGCTGCCGATGAGGTTCACCCGCGCGAGCGAGCCCATGTCCGAGCGCAGCACCCAGACCGAGTCCGCATCGCTCATGCGGCACAGCTGCGTCACCGCATCCTTCGGCCCCTCGAGCGGCAGGGACACGCAGGAGAAGGTCACCTGCTGGCGCTCGCACGTCTCCTCCGGCGCCTCGGCCTCGGACGCCTCTGGCGGGTTCGTCACCCCGGTGCGCAGCTCCCAGGTGTTCAGCGCGGTGGCCACCTGCTTCAGGTCCTCCTTCTCCGTCCCCTCGATGAAGAGGCGCTCGGCGGCGACGCCGCCCTTCTGCTCCTGCGCCTGCTGGAGCGCGGCCTGGAGCGGAGGGGGCACCTTGGCCTCTTTCATGCGCTCTCGCATGGCCGCCGGGTCCCCGCGCCAGCTCTCCGCGAGGCTGTCCCGCAGCGCCTCCAGCTTGCGCTCCTCGGCCGCCCGGGCGTCCTCCTCCACCTGGATCTGCTTGCGCATCCAGCCCACCTCCTCGGTGAGCACCTGGGTCCTCGCCTCCAACTCGCGCTGGTCTCGCTGCGCCACCTCCAGCCGTTGACTCACCGCCTCCAGGTTGTCGCCCTGGCATCCCGCCAGCGCCAGCCCCACCACCATGGCCACTCCCAGCCGCTTCATGGCGCCACCTCCCCCGCATCGGACGTCCCCGCATCAGAATCGGAGGTCCCCGCATCGGACGTCCCCGCATCGGCGGGCTCCTCAGGGGACGTGGGCGTGCCCGCATCCACCTCCGCCGCGACGGGCGCCGGCTCGGCACAGCTCTTCAGGAAGGCCTCCGGGAAGCGCTTCGGGTCGGCGTTCATCGCCGCGCAGACCGCCTGGGGCTCGAGCGCCACCACCGGCGCCTGCCCAGGCTGATTCTTGAAGGCATACGCCCGCACCTTGCCCCCCTGGAGTCCAATGAGGGTGGGGCCCTCCATGCCCGGAAGCGGCGCCAGCGAGGGCTTGCCTCCCTCGCTCAGCACCTCGCTCAGAGCAGCCACCTCCTCGAGCTCGCCCAGGGCGTCCTTGTTCGGCAGCGCCTCCTTGAGCCAGAGCGACACGAGCGCCGGGTGCTTCAGCACGAGCGTGTGGAGCTCCCTCTCCAGCACCTTCTCGCTCCCATCCAGCACGCTCAG
This sequence comes from Hyalangium ruber, assembly GCF_034259325.1. Classification (NCBI taxonomy): domain Bacteria; kingdom Pseudomonadati; phylum Myxococcota; class Myxococcia; order Myxococcales; family Archangiaceae; genus Hyalangium; species Hyalangium rubrum. Next base: position 657,883 of record NZ_JAXIVS010000002.1, read on the forward strand.
CTCTCGCGACACCACGAAGATGCCCGGCGCAGGGGTCGCTTGCAGCTTCACGGCCACCTCGGTGGACACGGCCACCGGCGCTCCTCCCTCGTCGGACGCTCCCGCCTCGGAGCCCTTCTCCGGCTCGCATACGGAGAGGCACTGCTGGTACTGGAACTCGCGCTCGGCCTCCTGCACGCGTGCCTGAGCCTCCTCCGCCTCGGCCTGCGCGGCGGCAGCGGCCTCTCGCGCCTGGCGTACCTCGTACGGCTCCTCGTCCTCCGCGTCCTCCTCGTCCCCGGGCTCCGAGTACTCGCTCGTCGTGTCATACGCGGGCTCGGGCTGGCTGCAGGCGCACGGGTCGTCGTAGCGGTCGAAGCTCACCTCGCAGTCGTGGATGCACTGGTTGCGGCTCGTCTCCGCCTTGCACGCCACCAGCGGCTCCACATTGGCGGGGTTGTAGAGGGTGGGATCCGGAGCGGGGAAGTCACTCACGTGGAGGCGCCCCTGGTGGGCGAAGGCTACGCGCACCACCCGCAGCCAGGTGCTCAAGTCACGCTCGGCATAGTCCGAGCTCACGTCGCCAGCGGGCGCCGAGTGCCGGAGCCGGAAGGTGCAGAAGGCCGCGGGCGGCAGGCCCTCGCCCGTCCGCGCCAGCGCCTCGCACTCCCACTCGGGAGAGGGAATGCGATTCGTCTCCACGCCCACGCAGGCATCCTCGAAGGGAGCCACCTCGCACGGAGGGCACGCGTCCCCCATCTCGTCCGTCTCCTTGCTGGCAACGCAGGGGCGCAGGTCATCCAGAGTCGTGGACACCAATTCCTTGAGCGCCTCTCCGTCCTTCTGACGCGTGGCTTCCTCGAGCTGGAAGCCTTCCCGCGCGGCGGTCATCTCCGCGTCGAGCACCAGGCCACTCCCCTTCTCGGCGGCAAGGTAGGCGGCTCCAGCGAGGGTCTGGTGGTGCAGCCCCCGCACCTCCTCCTTGCGTCCCCTGGCCTCGGCGAGCTTCTTGGCGAGCAGCGTCTTCTCGCGCTCCAGCCCTTCGTGAAAGGCGCGCGCGTCGGACAGCTTCTTCTCGGCGGCGGCGGCCTCCTGTTCCTTCTTCTCGCGTTCCTGCCGCGCGCCACCGCACGCGGTGAGCGCGAGCAGCGCCACCACGGCTCCCGTGACTCCCAGGCGACCCATGTTTTGGATGTCTCCCTCCCGCCTCCAGCATGACGCATCAGCGGGCTGCCTGTCAGGGTGGACTTCCACGGCGACCGGTCCTGTCACACGCCATGGTGGTGGACTCAGCCCTTCTCGAATGCACCAGCGCTGCCTTCCGGCGCGCCCCCATCCGAGGAGATCCCCATGAAGAAGCACACCCCCCGCAAGTCCTTCATCCAGTACGAGCTGCCCGAGAAGACCCTGAAGCAGGTTCAGGGTGGCCAGGGAATGACGACAATGGCCCTGGGAGAAGAGGGCGGCGGTCCCATCACGACGAAGGCCATCGGCGAGGAGAGCGGCGGCCCCATCACGACGCTGGCGGTGGGCGAAGAGACCGGCTGCTGAGCCCTCAGCGCGCGCCGTCGATGAAGGGGCGAGACTGGACGATCCAAACCTTCTCGCCCTCCAGCACCCACTCGATGTCCAACGGCCCGCTGTCGGGGAAGACCTTGCGCAGCTTCGCCGCCGCCAGCGACAAATCCCGGGCGCGCGCCTCCGCCAACACGGGGGCCGCGCTCCCGGTGGGCACCTCCTTGATGCCGCCCTGCGCGTCGAACACCAGCATCGTGGCGTCGTCCGAGCGCGACAGCACCCGGGCGCCCGGGTAGCGGATGTCGTAGAGCACCTGCTCGGGGACGGTGACGCCGCTCACCACGCTCAGCCCCAACCCGCGCTTGGCGTTGATGGTGAAGGTGTGTTTGTCGCGCGGGTCATAGAGGTTCTTCGTCACCAGCACGCCCGCGGCGGTGGCGTTGATTCCCACCTGCACCAGCACCGCCGAGAACACCGAGCGCGGCTCGATGCCGAAGCGCTTGCGCTCCTCCACGGCGTGGAAGTTCCACAGCGAGGCCCAGACCTGCCGGATGGCCGCGCTCAGCGCCTCGCGTCCCACCACGTTGGGCACCGTGTCGTACAGGCCCGCGCCGTTGAAGCCCTTCAGGTCCTCGGCGTTGGTGGACGAGCGCACGAAGACGCCCTTGCCTCCCAGTTGCTCGCGCACCTGGGTCTCCACCTGGTTCAGGAACGCCTCATCCAGAGGCGCCCCGGCGATGCGCGCGCGGAACTTCTCCAGCCGCTCCTTGCGAAACGCTGCCTCCTGCTGAAAGCGAGGCTCGGCCAGCATCGCCTCCAGCTCCGTGTGCAGGCCGTGGCGCTGGAGGTGCTCGACGTAGAAGGCGAACGGGATGCCGAACCCGTCCGGGACATGAACTCCCGGGAGCTTGGCGTGAATGATTTCTCCCAGGTTGGCCGCCTTGGTGCCGTAGAGGCGGGTGTCCCGGGCGCGCATGCGCTTGAGCGGACGGAGCTCGTGGGCCGTCAGGTCCGCGGCCGGCACCAGGACGGTGCGAGCCGCCTCGCGGGCCTGCTTCCAGGTGGCCAGCTCCTTCTCGGTGGCCGGGCGCAGCACGTGGGTGTTGCCCCGCACATCCAACCGGACCACCTGACCGTCCAGCGCGGCGTAGCGCGTGGCGGCGTCCTTGAGCGTGGCGTTGGGGATGCCCCAGGCCCGGGCGCGCAGGTTCACGTGGGACAGCGGCGTGGAGAACTGGGTGGAGAGCACGCCCGCCACGGGCGGCAGGTCCGGATAGGACTCCTGGAGGATGACGATGTCCTCGGAGTCGAACAGCAGCGACTCGTACGGGGTCCCCGGAGGGACGACGCGCAGGCGGCCCGTGGCCGCACCCGTGTTGAAGGGCCGGTAGTCGGCCTGCTTGTAGAGCGTGTCGCTGGTGACGGTGGGAATGTCCTTCAGCTCGGCGAGCAGCTCCTCCTGCCGGGTGGACTCGGGCCGGAAGGCGATGTCCTGGACGAAGAACGTCTTGAGCAGTGTGTCCCGCGCGCGGCGCACGTCGGCGGGGCGGATCCGGTCGCTCTCCCAGAAGCTGAACGTCCAGCGCTTCGCGGCGCGGTGGTGGGTGACGTAACCGAGGATGTAGTGCGGCTTGTCCTCCCGGTAGTTGCGGAAGTACTCGGTCCGCTCCTCGTCCGTCATCGGCCGCCGGAAGAGGACCTGGATGACGAAGTCCTGGTGCAGCCGGTAGAGGTTGACGTCGAAGTAGTAGATGCCCCCCGACTTCAGATCGATGAGGAACTTGCCGACGTCGTCGGTCTCGACTGGCAGGGCGTAGGCGGAGAAGGTGGCCGCGTCCCGAATCTCCGAGACATAGGGAGCATGGCGGCGAGGAGCGGCCTCTGCCTGGAACAGCGCGACGAAGAGAACCAGCAGCCACGCGGAGGACAACGCCCGTGCGAAGTGTTGCATGGCCCGACAGTCTAGCGTCCCACGCCCACGCCGGAATCCACCTTTGAGGTAGGCAGGCGGCCATGAAGCTCTACACCATCGGCTTCACCCAGAAGAGCGCCCAGGAGTTCTTCGAGGCGCTGAAGCAGGCCGGGGTCCGGAAGCTGCTCGACATCCGGCTCAACAACACCTCCCAGCTCTCGGGGTTCGCGAAGCGGGATGACCTGGGCTACTTCGCCCAGTCCCTCTGCGGCGCCAGCTACCACCACCTGCCGGACCTCGCCCCCACGCAGGAGCTGCTCGACTCCATGAAGAAGCACAAGGGCTCGTGGGAAGACTACGAGCCGCGCTTCCAGGCGCTGATGCGGGAGCGGCGCGCCATCGAGCGCCTGAAGCGCCCGTTCTTCGAGGAGGAGCCCTGCTGCCTGCTGTGCAGCGAGGCGAGCCCCAAGCACTGCCACCGGCGCCTCGTCGCCGAGGCGCTTCAGCGGAAGTGGAAGGACCTGGAGCTCATCCACCTCTGAAGGTCCGGCGCGGGGCCTCAGCCGACGGGCGACATCACGGTCTTGCCAATCGCCTTGCCGCTCTCACTGAGCCGGTGGGCCTCGACCAGCCCGGGCAGGGTCCAGGGCGTCTGCGTCATCAGGGTGCTGCGCAGCGTCTTGGCGTCCAGCAGCGCCGAGAGGTGGTCCAGGATGGAGCCCTGCATCTCGGGCTGCGCGTTGAACAACCCGCGGGTGAACATCAGCTCGAAGGACACCGAGATGCGCCGGTCGAAGAGCGCCGCCAGGTTCACCGGCCGGACGACGGGCAGGATGCAGCACATCCTCCCCAGAGGCGCCAGCAGGGAGACGACGGCGTCGAAGTTGGTGTTCGGGTCGGTGGTGTTCAGCACGTAGTCCACCGCGTCGATGCGGTTCTCGGCCAGCTGCGCCTTCATGTCCTTGTAGTGGTCGATGACGACCGAGGCGCCCATCTTCCGGCAGTGGTCGGCGCTCTGCTGGCGCGAGGCCGTGGCCACCACGCTCAGGCCACACACGCGTGAGAGGATCTGGATGCCGATGGAGCCCACCCCTCCGGCCCCTCCGACGACCAGGGCCGTCTTCGGCTTGCCGGGACGCGGCTCGAGCGGGATGCCGCAGCCTTCGATCATCCCCTCCCAGACGGTGAGCGCGGTGAGGGGAATGGCCGCCGCCTCGGCGAAGGACAGCGAGACGGGCTTGCGGCCGACGATGCGCGAGTCCACCACCGTGTACTCGGACTGACACCCACGGCGCGCCAGGTTCCCCGCGAAGAACACCTCGTCTCCCACGCGGAAGCGCCCATCCGCCAGGGGCCCCACCGCCTCGACGATGCCGGCCCCGTCCCAGCCGGTGAGGGAGATCTCCTGCTTCTGGAGCTGGCCGAAGCCGTTGGTGTTCTGCCGCGCCAGCGAGTCCACGGGGTTGATGCCCACCGCCTTGACGCGGATCAGCAGATCCGTCCCCTGCGGCTCGGGGATGGGCAGGTTGAACTCCTCGAGCACCTCGGTGCCCCCAAACCGCTTCTGCCCCAGCGCCTTCATCGTCTCCTGCATGTCTCCGCTCCCCGGATGGCGTTACCAGGAAGAGAGCCTGCTACGAACCCGGGCCCGCTGCACCTCCCCCGAGCACCCGAACCGCTTTGGGCTCAGAGGTTCAGGCGGAAGACGTCCGCATACACGCCCCTGGCGCCATGCCGGCGGTGAGGGGCTGGGTCGTCGTAGACCACGAGCACGCTGTCGGACTCATCGAAGTAGCTGAAGTTGGCCATCCCCTCCGCGTGGTCGAGCTGACCCACGGGGGGGATGTCGAACAACGGCTCGAGCACTCCCTTCCCCTGGTCCAGGAGGTTGTCGCCTTCGAGCTCGAGGAAGTTCCTCAACCGGAAGAGGCGGATGGGGGCCTCCACCTGCATCGTCGGCCCGGCGAGCACCAGCAGGTCCTCCCCGCGCACACACAGCTCGCGGATGCCCAGCCCGTCCAGGTTGAGGAAGTGCTTGGCATAGCGGCGCCCCTTCTTCCCCGGCCGGGGTTCGAGGACGCCCTGCCCCGCCCCCATCAGCCGCATGTCCAGCAGCGCCGCGTAGCCGCGCAGCACCGGCCCGCGCAGCCCCAGGAATACCCGGTCCGTGTCGGTGACGACGAGCCCCTCGATGTCCAGGCCGTTGTCCTTGCTCGGAATGGGGAGCAGCGGTCCCCCCTCCGCATCAGCGCGCGCGAGGAAGGGAGCGAAGTGCGGATCCCTCCGCAGCAACTCCACCAGGAGGTTCTCGGACGGCGTCTCCACGGGCTTCACCAGCGCCGCCGAGCGTGTGCGCTTCTTGGTGCCCGGCTTCTTCAGCTCCGCGACGAGCTCACCCTTCACCAGCGGGATGCGGGCGAGCAGGAAGCGCTGGGGCTCGTGCGCCACGGTGGCCAGGCGCGCCAGGTCCTTCCCCATCCGCTTGCCCTTGGGCCGCTTGCGCTTGGCGCTGTGGCTGCCCATGACCCAGAGGTAGTCGGCGTGCATGTCCAGCGCCTCGATGTCGATCTCGGCGCCCTTCTCCACCTCGCCAAAGAAGTCCGCCACCTCGAAGCGGGTGTGCTGGGCGTAGGCGCGGGGGCCGGTAGGGGTGAGCCGCTCGACCATGCCCCGCTCGTCCGAGGCCACCCAGAGGTTGCCGTCCGGAGAGAACACCGCGGCCGAGAGGTCTTCGATGACTTCCTCCGCGCCCTCCTCGAACCGCAGCAACAACCGTCCCAGGAGCTGCCCCGATTCCATGCCCTCCTCCTCGGGGCAACATGGGGCGTCCGCGCGCAGGGCGCCAGCGGTCCGGCTAGGCTTTGTCTCGTGGACCTCATCATCGAGAACGGTCGTGTCTTCGATGGGCTCGGCGGCCCGTCGCGCGAGTGTCACGTAGGTATCCAGGCGGGCACTGTCGCCGCTGTGTCCGAGGCCCCCCTGCCCCGCGCTCCGGGCACGCGGGTCATCGACGCACGCGGACACTGGGTGATGCCGGGCTTCATCGACCTGCACACCCACTATGACGCGGAGGTGGAGCTGGCGCCCTCGCTCTCCGAGTCGGTGCGGCACGGCGTCACCACGGTGGCCCTGGGGAGCTGCTCGCTGAGCCTCGCCCTGGGAACGCCCGAGGACCTGGCGGACATGTTCTGCCGCGTGGAGGCCATCCCCTACGACACCGTGCGCACGCTGCTCGAGGAGCGCAAGAGCTGGAAGACCCTCGGCGGCTACCTGGAGCACCTGGACTCGCTGCCGTTGGGGCCCAACGTCACCTCCTTCCTGGGCCACTCTGCGCTGCGGGCGCACATCATGGGCCTCCACCGCAGCCTGGACCGGCACGAGCGCCCTACCTCGGAAGAGCTCTCGCGCATGGAGTCCCTGGTACGCGAGGGGCTGGACCTGGGCTACCTGGGCCTGTCCATCCAGACGCTGCGCTGGGACAAGATGGGCGGCAGCCGCGACATCCGCAGCCGGCCCCTGCCCTCCACCTTCGCGCGCTGGAGTGAGTACCGCCGCCTCACCCGCCTGCTGCGCGAGCGCGGCCGTGTCTTCCAGGGAGTGCCCAACATCAGCACCAAGGTGAACGTGCTGCTCTTCCTCTTGGAGAGCGTGGGCCTGCTGCGCAAGCCGCTGAAGACCACCGTCATCTCACTGATGGATCCGCGAGCCAGTCGCGGCGTCCACCGGCTGGTGGGGCACCTGTCGCGCGCCTTCAACCGGCTGTTGGGCGCGGACTTCCGGTGGCAGGCCTTGCCGGAAGTGTTCGACCTGTGGGCGGACGGCATCGACCTGGTCGTCTTCGAGGAGTTCGGCGCGGGCACGGCGGCGCTGCACCTCCAGGATGCCGCCTCGCGGGCGGAGCTGTTCAAGGATGCGGCCTACCGGGAGCGCTTCCGGCGCGAGTGGACCAGCCGCTGGCTGCCCAAGGCCTTCCACCGCGACTTCAATCAGTCGGAGATCCTCCAGTGCCCGGACGCGAGCCTGGTGGGCAAGTCCTTCGCGCAGGTGGCGAAGGAGCAGGGCCGGCACGTGGTGGACGTCTTCCTGGACCTCGTGGCGACATACGGAGAGGCGCTGCGCTGGTACACGGTGATGGCCAACGACCGGCCCGAGGAGCTGGACTTCATCTGCCAGCACCCGGACGCGCTGATCGGCTTCTCGGATGCGGGGGCGCACCTGCGCAACATGGCCCACTACAACTTCCCGCTGCGGCTGCTGCGCCGGGTGCGCGAGGCCGAGAAGCGGGGCCACCCCTTCATGAGCCTGGAGCGCGCGGTGCATCGGTTGACCGGAGAGATCGGCCAGTGGATGGGGATGGACGCCGGCGTGCTGGCGCCCGGCAAGCGCGCGGACGTGGTGGTGGTGAACCCCGAGGGGCTGGACGAGCGGCTGGAGGTCGCCACCGAGGCGCCCATGGAGAACTTCGGCGGCTTCGTGCGGCTGGTGCGCCGCAACGACGCCGCCGTGAAGGCGGTGCTCATCTCCGGCCGCGAGGCGGTACGAGACGGGGCCCTCACCCCTCAGCTCGGCCAGGAGCGCGGCTTCGGGCGGGTGCTGCGCGCGACCTGATAAAAGGCGACCATGCCCTCCCGCTGGACATTCCTTGCACCGCATCTGCTGGCGGCGGTCGCACTGCTGCTCTGCGGAGGATGCAAGGAACGCACTGCCGAAGTTCCCGTCCCCCGCACACCGGCAGATGCCGGGAGTCGTACTCCCGAGAGGTGGGAGCCCCTCTCCTTCGACAACCGCTTGCTCGCATTGGGTGGAGAGGTGGACTCCTCCAATCGCTACTCAGCCGCTGTCATGATCGCGGTGAGGTTGGAGGGGGCGGAGACCATGAGATGCGGCGGGGTCGCCATCGGCCGTCGTCTCGTCCTCACGGCAGGGCACTGTGTCTGTGCTCGACGCAGGTCCCAACTCTCCGGCACCATCGATACGTCGGCATGCGCGACGACCGCCACCGTGGAAACAGTCCTCTACAAGCCCACCACGCTCGGCAAGGAGCCCGGCGCCTCGCGCAGGGACGTCTACCAGGGAAGGGTCCGTCCCCATCCCCAGCTCCAGGTTCTCCTCGATAAGGACGGGCGCGTGGTCTCGAGCCAGGCGGATCTCGCGCTCGTTCTTCTGAACGAAGAACTCGGAGAAGGGGTTCGAGCCGTCTCTCTCGCGGAGACAGACGTCCGGGTAGGCGAGCCCATCTCCATCGTGGGCTACGGCTACGACGAAGTCTCCAACGTCCATGGAGCAGACCGCCGCATCAGCCGGAACAAGGCTCTGGCATCCACGGGCGAAATCGTCCGGATCGAACAGCCCGGGCAGCACCGCTATCGGGGAGAAAGTGGCGGCCCCTGTCTCCGCGAAGACGCCCGGGAATCGGAGCTCGTCGGGGTGTCGAGTCGATACCTGGGAGAAGGCTCAACCTTCACGAGCATCCATGGCTACCGCGGCTGGCTGCGTGACGAACTCCAGCGCTCGGACACCGTGAAAGACTGACCGGAGTCAACCCATGCCTCACTCCAGAGCCCAGCTGACGCGCCTCCTCCTGATGCTGCTCGTGTGTCACGGCTGCTCGTCGAGCGCTCCCGCACTCGGCCCTGAGTTCGAGCACCTCCCACTCGGCCACGAGCTGCCCGTTGTCTCCGAGAGCAAGATCGACAGCCTGAATCGCTACCGCTCCACCGTCAAAGTCACCACCACCTTCCTGCATCCAGACACCGGGGCGCTGGTCAAGACGTGTAGCGGCGTCCTCATCCACCATCGCGTGGTCCTGACCGCCGGGCACTGTGTCTGTGCCGAGCGCGAACCGGTACCGCCGGAGCCCCAGGGCATCACCCTCATCGACTCCAGATCGAGCTGCGCGAAGGTCGCGACCGTTCGACTGCTTACCTACCGACCCATGGAGGTAGAAGCCGAGGAGGTCCTGAGCGTGCCCTCGGATGAGAGCGAGCCCTACCCCGGAGTGGTCCACCCCAACGAGGACATCCAGATCATCTACAAAGAGGTCGAGACCGACTCCGGTAGAAGGATCAAAGACACGGTAGCCAGCCACGCGGATCTCGCGGTCATCTTCCTGAAACAGTCGCTTGAGGGCGTGGTCGAACCCGTGCGCCTCGCCAAGGAGCCCGCGCGGAGGAACGAGCAGGTGGTCCTGGTCGGCTATGGCTCCGAGACCCTCGTGGGAGGTGCCATCGGCAAGGAGCGTCGCTACGGCGAGAACGACGTCCTGGCCATCAAGAGCGATGGGTCCACGTTCCAGGTCGGCAGGCAGCTCAACATCCAGGACACCTATGAGGGCGAGAAGCCCGACGTCATCCGCAAGAAAGGCTCCTACGCCACCGCCGGAGATAGCGGCGGGCCCTGCTTCCGGAAGAGAGGCGCGGGCTTCGAACTCGTCGGGATCGCCAAGTCCACCTTCGCTCCTCCCATCGTGCTGTCGGCATACACGAGCACGCCCCGGTATCTGGGCTGGCTACGGAAGAAGATCGGCGAGTCCCAAGCCGCCCAAACCGATTAGCCGATGGCCCGCAGGGGCTCGTTGCCTCCGGACGGCACGTCGCTGGGGCCCGGCAGCGGCTCGGCGGGCAGGCCCACGTCGAGCGCCTCGCGCAGTTCCGGGGACAGCCCGTCCATCAGCACCATCACCGACGCGTTCGTCCACGCGAAGCCCAGCGTCCGCTCGGCGCGCGGCGCCAGGTACGGCCCTCGGTCCGCGCCCTGGTTGCCGTACTCCACCGGCACGTCCACCGAGCGCCGCACCACGTCGTACTTCTCCTTGATCATCCCGTTGTGGCGGCCCGCCGTGTCCATGATCATCGCCAGCCAGCGGTAGGCCACCTGGTCCGCCTCGGCGTGGAAGCCGTAGCGGCGCAGCCCCTCCACCGCGATGATCTGGTGAGGCGCCCAGCCAAACGGCCACTCCCACTGCAGGTCCTCTCCCCCGGCCGCCTCGCGCGACTCGCGGGTGGTGGCCGTCAGCCCTCCAGCCTGCAGGAAGCGCGGCAGCGCGGCGGCCACCGCGGCCGCCTCCTTGCGCGTCGCCCACCCCGTCCACAGCGGATAGAAGGTCGCCAGCGACTCGTAGCCCGAGCGACGCCCCGCCACGAAGTCGTGGTCGAAGAACATCCCCCGCTCCTCGTCCCAGAAGCGAGCGCGCATCGTCCGCGCACGGGCCCTCGCCGCCTTCTCGTACTTGGCCGCCCGCAGCGAGTTCTCCCCCTCCACCAACCGGAGGATGCGCGCCAGGTCCATCTCGTACTGGTAGAGCAGCGAGTTGAGGCACACCGGCTCGTGCTGGTGCGTGGCCGTGCCGAAGCGGTGGCACATGTCCCAGCCGCTCTCGCGGATGGCCCGGTCATGCACGTGGAACTCGGTGTTGTCCGGCCGCCACAGGTAGTAGCCCGACAGGTCCTCCGCGTCCGGCCCCTCGGCGTCGTCCTTGTAGCGAGACAGCCCGCTCGGCGTGGCGCGCGGCCCCGTGCGGAACACCGTCTCCAGCTCCTTGATGGCTGCCTTCGCCACCCGCTGCAGCAGCCCGCGATTCGGGCTCGCCGCGTGTACCTCCAGCGCCAGCCGGGGCATGAGCGGCGGCTGGGTACGCGACAGGTGGTAGCCCAGGTTCGAGTTCGGAATCTTCCCGTAGTGCTCGATGGCGTAGAGCTGGTTCTCCAGCATGTCGCGGGCCAGCTCCACTCGCCCCGACGCCATCGCCCCCCGCCCGTTGAAGTAGCTGTCCCAGCCGAACATCTGCACGAAGCGCCCGCCCGGGACGATGTAGGGGCGCGGCAGGTACGCCATGCCCGGCTCCTGGTTGAGCCGCTGCCAGTCGGCTGCCTCGCGCGGCGGACGCAGCGCCACCACTTCGATGCCGGTGCGCACCGCCTGGGCCCGCAGCTTCTTCAGCGCCTTCTTGTCCCCCGCGGGCACGTACACGCGCTGGCGCCCGTCCGGACTCTGCACCGGCATCACCCGCAGCGCTTCCTTCAGCGAGTCGATGCGGTCCGAGCGGCGCACCAGCCCACCCCAGCTCTGATCCACCAGCCGCCGCAGCGCCACCGTGCGCCGCTCCAGCATCCGCGCCACCGGCAGGCCGGGCACATCCCCGCGCCCCTCCAGAATCTCCTCGGCGAGCACGTCCGCCGCGTGCGCCAACCGCTCGGGCCCCGCCAGCTCCAGTCGCACCCCCGGGCCCAGTTGGATGTCCACCGCGAAGCGCAGGTTGCTGGCCCGCGCCCGCTCCGCGTCTCGCGCGGTGATGCACCCATCCCGATCGAGATCCAACGCCATCAACACCTCGTACGCCAGGCGCGCGGTGAAGGTGCTCGGAGACAGGGGCCGTGGCGAAGCATCGGCCACGGAGGGACGATCCAGCGGCGCGCTCAGCGCACGCACGGAGACAGAACGAGAAGCAGTCGGGGAGGACATCCAGAGGGACCTTCGGCTCAAGACGAGCCTAAAGGTACACGAGTCCCCCTGTCGGAATGGAGAGCTAGCCTTCCAGTCTGCTCGCTTGGGCGATTGATTGCAACCCAAAAAATTGGGCCTCCAATCAACACCCGGACATTTCACTGTCCCCCGGATACCAATTCCGCTTCGCGGGGGGGGACCATACCTGGGAGGCCACCTGCCCGCCGTGGGATCCTCTCGGTCAGGGTCTCGGGCAAGGCGGATCCTGAAGGGACAATACCGTGAGAAGTCATCTGTTTTGGCGGGGAGCCTGCGCGCTCATCCTGGCGGTGGGGCTCGTCGCGTGCGGGGAGGAACCCCAGGGCACGGGCGGTCAGTTGCAGGCGCTCTACATCCACCCTCCGGGTTACATGGTGGCCGCGGGCCTGTGGACGCGCGTGGAGATTCCGGACCGGCGCTACTTCCCGATCGGCGCCAACCGCTCCTCCGCGACGCGCACCGCCTCGTGGGACTTCAATGACACCACCCTGGAGATCGACGCGCCAACGGGGTTCGACTTCGAGGTGAGCTCGGTGACGAACTCGGACTCGGAGGAGGCCCAGGACTTCCGCGAGCGCCATGACGCCGGGGGCTTCATCCTGCGCACGATGTGCAACGCCGAGGCGGGCTTCCCCCACGACATTCACCTGCGGGTGAAGAAGGGCGCGGAGGTGCGCTACGAGGACATCTTCACCCTGACGTGCCACAACCCCACGCGGCTGCGGCTGCTGGGACTGACGCCGGGACGCTACATGGTGGGAGGCCGGGTGCTGACCGAGGTGCGCCTCACCGTGACGACGGCCCTGGGCCCCACGCCGCTGGGAGGCGAGGGGCTCGCGCTCACCGACCGCAAGGGCCTGCTCCAGATCGAGTCCTCTTCCCAGGTGGCGCGGACCCACATCGCGCTGCTCGAGGTGGTGGCCCCCGGCTCCGAGCCGGAGATCTCCTTCGAGAACGTCCGCTCCCGGCTGCCCATGGAGACGGTCGCGGTCGAACAGGATGCCTGGCGGCTCGAGCTCGGGGCGGCGCAGCCCGACACCGAGGGCCCGAACGTGAACTGGTGGACGCTGCCGGTCCAGGCGTTCGACGCGAAGGGCGAGCTGTTCGGCCTGCACACCTGCTCGTGGGAAATCACCACGGTGGGAGGCACCACGCTCAAGATGTCTGGCTGCCTGGCCACGGTGCGTGGCCCCAGCGCGCCAGCGCGCGCGTGTGTGAAGACGATGGGCAAGGATGTCTGCCGCGACTACCTATAGAGAGAGAGGCTAGAGTGCCCCTCCCCACCGCCACAGGAGACGAGACGTGAAGGAGCTCGAGGACATCCTCCGGGCGCGCGCGCGCGCTTCGGGCCCGCTGGTGCTGGCCACCGTGGTGGCCGTGTCGGGCTCGGCCTACCGCCGGCCCGGAGCGCGCATGCTGATGGGCGAGGACGGCTGGCTCTCGGGAGGCGTGAGCGGCGGGTGCCTGGAGGGTGACATCGTCCGCAAGGCGTTCTTCTGGACGGCCCAGGGCCCGCGCGTGCTGCGCTACGACTCCACGGGAGACAACGCCGAGGACGAGGGCGGCCTGTCCTTCGCGCTCGGGTGCAACGGCGTGGTGGACGTGCTGCTGGAGCGCTGGGAGCCCGGGCCGATGGATCCGCTCGCCTTCGTCGACGAGGCGCGGCGACAGTCGCGGCGCGCGGTGGTGGCCACGGTGTACCAGGGGCCCTCGAGCGCCCTGGGCGCGCGGTTGCTGCTGCGGGACGACGGCGTGGAGGCCAGCAACCTCTCGGGGCCGCTGAGGGACGCGGTGCGCACGGCGGCCGGCGAGGCGCTGGCGGTGGGACGCACCTGGAGCGGCCCGTGCGGCGGCGCGGACGTGCTGGTGGAGGTGGTGGATCCGCCCACGCCGGTGGTGGTGTTCGGCGGCGGCTTCGACGTGGCGCCGGTGGTGACGCAGGCGGTGAGCCTCGGCTGGCACGTCACCGTGGTGGCCGACAAGCCCGCCGAGACGTTGCGGCGGCGCTTCCCCAAGGCCCACGCCGTGGTGGCCTCCAAGGCCGTCGAGGTGCTGGAGAAGGTGACTCTGTCGCCGCGCACCCTGGCGGTGGTGATGACGCACAGCCTGCCGCAGGACCGTGAGCTGCTCGCCCGGCTGCTGCCCCAGCCGGTGCGCTACCTGGGCGTGCTGGGGCCGCGCTCACGCACGGACCGCCTGTTGGCGGAGCTGTCCCCCGCGCCGATGGCCGCGCACCTCGACAAGCTGCATGCGCCCATCGGGTTGGACGTGGGCGCCGAGGGGCCGGAGGAAGTGGCCCTCTCCATCGTGGCTGAGCTGCGCGCGGTGCTGGCCGAGCGCGAGGGCGGCAAGCTGCGCGAGCGGCAGGCACCCATCCACGCTCCCGCCTCTCCGGAGATGCGGAGGCTTGCGTGAGGGTGGCCGGGGTGGTGCTCGCCGCGGGGGGCTCCTCGCGGCTGGGGCGCCCCAAGCAGCTGCTCGTGCATGAGGGCAGGACGCTGGTGCGCCGCGTGGCCGAGGCGGCCGTGGCGGCGGGGCTCTCTCCGGTGGTGGTGGTGCTCGGCGCCCGCGCCGAGGAGGTGGCCTCCGAGCTGGCGGGGCTCCCCGTGCGCACCGTCCACAACCCGGCGTGGGAGGCCGGAATGGGCAGCTCGCTCCACGTGGGCGTGCGGGCGCTCGGCGAGCCGGTGGACGCGGCGCTGGTGATGCTGTGCGATCAGCTCCGCGTGGATGCCGCGCACCTCCAGGCGTTGGCGGAGACCTTCGCGCGCACGGGCGCCCCCATCGTGGCCTCGGGCTACGGCGACACGCGCGGGGTGCCCGCGCTGTTTGCTCGCTCCGTCTTCCCCGAACTGGAGGCGCTCGGAGCGGACCAGGGGGCGCGCGGGGTGATTGCCCACGAGCCCTCCCGCGTGGTGGAGGTGGCCCTACCGGGCGGCGTCGAGGACATCGACACCGCCTCGGACTTGAGCCGCCTGCGCTGAGGTCTGCCTCAGCACCCGTCCTTCACGGCGACCTTCACGCCTGGATCCGCCTCGACCTCGTCCAGGGTGAGCTTGTCGGCCACGCAGTTGCGGATCGGCAGCTTCACGGCCTTGAAGGCGACGTTCTTCACCGTGCCGCCCGTCCCACCGCGGTTGAGGTGGATGCCTGGGCGTCCATCGGTGACCTTCTCCACGACGGCGTGCTCCAGCTGGAGCTGGCCCTTCGAGTAGAGGTTGAGCCCCTTCCACCCCTGGGTCGCCGCGGTGAAGGTGATGGGCTTCTCGGCGGTGCCCACGGCCGAGAGCACCCCCGGCCGCTCGTAGCCGAAGCTGAACCGGGCCTCGGGTTCGAACTGGACCACCACGCCCGGCTCGAGGGTGAGCGTGGTGGGCCGCGTCGTCTCGACGCCCTCGATGGTGACGTCGCCCAGCACCCGGTAGGGCACGCCCTGCGCGGTGAGCACCGCGTCGCTCTCGATCTTCCCGTCGAACTCGATGGCGCCATCCTGGGGGTATTTGTTGCCCGCGCCGAGTCCGGAGACCAGGTGCGCATCCAGCCGCAGCGTGGCCCGGGCGATCTCCTCGAAGGTGTTGTCGCTGAAGGCCGTGAAGCCCTCGCTCTTCGGCCCTCGGGCCGAGAGGGCGTAGCCCTGGGACTTGCGGATGGTGACGTGCGTGACTTTTCCGAGCCCTCGGGCGTTCTCGAAGCGCACCGCGGCCCCTCCCTTCTGCCCCGCGTGCTCGATTCGCACGTGCTCGAGCACGGGCGCCCGCGCCCCGTCGAAGAACGTCAACCCGCGCCAGCTTCCCGCCTTCGCATCCCCGAAGCCGGTGAAGACGATGGGCTGCTCCGCGGTGCCCACCGCCTCCAGGTGCCCGTGCTGGGCGTAGCCGATGTCCCACTTGGTCTCCTCGGCCATCTCGAACACCACGCCCGGAGCAATCTTCACGTTCACGGTGCCGTTGGCATCCTTCGCCACGGCGGTCACCGTGTCCGTCACCCGGTAGGGCACTCCAGGATTGGGGATCCGCAGATCCTTCTCGATGCGGCCCACGAGCTGCACCACGGCCTTGTCCGGCCACTTGTTGGCGCCCTGGAGGGCCGGCGCGCTCTCGAACGCCATCCGGACGATGACCTGCGAGCCTCCCGACTGGGACACGTCGTTGTCCGAGAACTCGGTCGTCCTGCCCTTGATGTCCTCCTGATAGGCCCGGCCCCGGTTGCCCACGAAGCGGACGTTCTTGATACGCACGTCGCTGGCGTTGTTCTCCAGGGCGCCTTCGTTCTCACGGCCCGCGTGCTCGATGAGGACATGCTCCAGCGTGGAGCCAGCCGCGTGCTCGTACAGGGAGATCTTCCGCCACGCGCCTGGCTCCTTGCGGCCATTGGACACGAACCGGATGGGCTTCTCGGCCGTGCCACGGGCAATGAGGCGGGACTGCTGGTTGTAGCCCACCTCGATGCGCTGATCCCCTTCGATGCGGATCTCCACCCCAGGCTCGATGGTGAGGTCCCACCCGTCCACGCTCAGCGTCTGCTTGAGGGTGTACGGGCTGCACTGCTCGGTGAGCGTGTGGTGGACCTCGAGGCGCTGGGAGAAGTCGCTGTTGCAGCCCTCGGGCGCCTTCTTGTCCACGGGCTTGGAGCCCCTGGGGCCCTCCGCGGGAGCTCCGACCTTGGGCTGCTGCGTCCCGGCGGCCGTCGGCTGGGGAGGTGGAGGCGGCGGCGGGACCGGCTCCTCCTTCTTGCAGCCCTGCACGAGCAGCACCGTCGCCAGGGACACCACCCACTTCAGCTCCCGATTCATCAGGGCTTCTCCTTCACTGAATGACTTAGCCTGGGTTGACTTGGAGTGCGTCTTGGGACGTGATGGTCCAAAAGCACCTCCTGCGACCATCGCCGATTCTCTCCCCAGGTAACGCTTGCGTCGAGAAGCCACACCAGCCGCACTGGCTCAAGCCAAGGTCGGCTTCACCCTGGGCATCAAGATCGCCAACAAGCGGGACTTCGTCTGCGAGCGCTTCGGAATGCCCGCCTGGCAGGCGCTGCTGGCCACCTTGTCGGAGGGGGACCGCACCCGCATCGAGGCGGTGGATCCGGCCGCCTGGTACGAGACGGGACTGCACGAGCGGCTGCTCAACGCCTTGTGCCAGCAGCTCCACGCCGACGACGCGCTGCTGTTGACGATGGGGCGGGCGGACGCGGACCGGGAGCTGTCCACGGTGTTCCGCTGGTTCCTGCGGCTGATGCGCCCCTCGTTCGCCATCCGCAACATGAACCTGTACTGGCGAAGGGCGCACGACACCGGACATTGGAACTCGCGCCAGGAGGGCACGCAGGTCACCGCGGAGCTGCGGGACTGGGCGCTCGTCCACCGTGCCGCGTGCATCACGGTGCTCGGCAACATGGGCCGCGTCATGGAGCTCTTCGGTGCGCGGGTGGGCCTGCTGGAGCACCCCGAGTGTCGCGCCGAGGGCGCTCCGCTGTGCATCTTCCGGGCTCATCTGGAGCTGGCCTCGGATGAGCCGCGAACGGGGGCCCGGCCGACGCGCGCGGACCTGTCGGCGGTGGCCCGTGAGCTGACCCAGTATCGGGACCGGGCGGCGCTGGCCGAGGCGCTGGCGCGGCTGGTGCGCTCGATGCTGAGCTGCCCTCGGATGGAGCTCTGGGCCACGGGCCCCAACGGGCGGATGCAGCTGCTCTGCCTCTCGGGAGACCGAGGGGCGGGCGACACGCGCCACTTCGTGCTCGAGGTGGCGGGCCAGTCCGTGGGGCGGCTGGAGGTGGAGCTTCCGGACGGCAACTCCGGGCGCGGGGTGGATGAGCTGCTGCGCGAGCTGGTGCCGTGGATCGCGGTGTCGCTGCAGATGACCCGCTCCGAAACGGATGCGGCCGAGGGGAACGGGGAGAGCGAGCTGGCGCGCCGGCTGCGCCGGGCCCGCGAGGCCTGTCAGCTCACGCGCCGGCAGGTGGAGGTGCTGGAGCTGGTGGTGTCCGGGAAGACGAACAAGGAGATCGCCCTCACGCTCGGGCTGAGCGAGGGGACGGTGGAGGTACACGTCACCAACCTGCTGCGCAAGCTGGGCACCAGCAACCGCGCCGGGCTTGTGGCCTTGTTCTGGGGTGAGCTGTAACCCTGGCTCCTCGGGCCTCGGTCCGCTAGGTAGTCTCCCTCTCGAGCCGGGAGTCCCATGCGCGCCATCGCCTCGACCCTCCTCATCGCCAGCGGGCTGCTGTTCTCCGCCTGCGCCACGACTCCCTCCGCGTCCGGCTCGCAGGCCGCTGAGTACGATGTCATCCTTCGGGGAGGCACCGTCTATGACGGCAGCGGCGGCGAGCCCTTCGTCTCCGACGTGGCCATCCGGGGAGACTCCCTCGCTGCGATTGGAGACCTGCGCGAGGCGCGTGGGCGGACGGAGGTCGATGCGCGGGGCCTCGCGGTGGCCCCCGGCTTCATCAACATGCTGAGCTGGGCCACGGAGTCACTGCTGGTCGACGGGCGCTCTCAGAGTGACCTCCGCCAGGGTGTCACGCTGGAGGTCTTCGGCGAGGGCTCGTCCATGGGGCCCCTCAACGCGGCGATGAAGAAGGAGATGATCGACGAGCAGGGAGACCTGAAGTTCGAGGTGAAGTGGACGACGCTGGGCGAGTACCTCGAGCACCTCGAGCGGCGCGGCATCTCTCCGAATGTCGCCTCGTTCGTGGGCGCCACCACCGTGCGGATCCACGAGGTCGGCTATGCCGACCGCGCACCCTCCCCCGAGGAGCTGGAGCGGATGCGGGCACTGGTGCGTCAGGCGATGGAGGAAGGGGCGCTGGGTGTCGGCTCGTCGCTCATCTACGCGCCCGCAGCCTATGCGAAGACCGATGAGCTGATCGCCCTGTCGAAGGTCGCCGCCGGGCATGGGGGCATGTACATCACCCACCTGCGCAGCGAAGGCGGCCGACTGCTGGAGGCGCTCGATGAGGCCCTCACCATCGGGCGCGAGGCGGGACTGCCGGTGGAGATCTACCACCTGAAGGCGGCGGGACGGGCGAACTGGGGGAAGCTGGATGCCGCCATCGCTCGTATCGAGCAGGCGCGGCGGGACGGGCTCCGGGTGACGACGGACATGTACCCGTATACGGCCGCCGCCACGGGGTTGGATGCGGCGATGCCTCCGTGGGTGCAGGAGGGCGGACAGAAGGCCTGGGAGGAACGGCTGAAGGATCCGGCCGTCCGCCAGCGCGTGGTGCGGGAGATGGAGACGCCCTCCACCACCTGGGAGAACTTCTTCCTGGCGGCTGGCTCACCCGAGAACATCCTGCTCACGGGCTTCAAGAGCGAGGCGCTCAAGCCACTGAAGGGCAAGACGCTGGCGGAGGTGGCGAAGTCGCGCGGCAAGTCTCCCGCGGAGACGGCGATCGATCTGGTCATCGAGGATGGCAGCCGCATCTCCACGGTGTACTTCCTCATGTCCGAGGAGAACGTACGCCGGCAGTTGGGACTGCCGTGGATGAGCTTCTGCTCGGACATGGCGTCTGTGGCCGCCGAGGGCGTGTTCCTCAAGTCGAGCATCCACCCTCGGGCCTACGGCAGCTTCGCGCGAGTCATTGGCCACTACGCGAGGGACGAGAAGGTGCTCTCGCTCCAGGAGGCCATTCGACGGCTGACCTCACTTCCGGCGGGGAACCTGCGGCTGGAGCGGCGCGGCCAGTTGAAGGTGGGCCACTTCGCCGACGTGGTGCTCTTCGATGCGGCGACGGTGAAGGACCTCGCCACCTATGACAAGCCGCACCAGTACGCCACGGGCGTGCGCCATGTCTTCGTCAACGGGGTGCAGGTGCTCCGGAACGGAGAGCACACCGGCGCCACCCCTGGCCGGGTGGTGCGCGGGCCAGCATGGAAGGGCGCACGGTAACGACTTTCAACAGGGCGTCGGGTGGTGAACCTCGAGCAGGAGAGTGCGAGCAGCAGACCTCGTCCGGACTGCTACGCTCTCGCGCTGTCTTTGCCCGGAGCAGCGATGCGACCTCAGGGCCGAACCCTCCAGCTGGCGGAGCTCCTCGTGCTCGGCGGCGCGACCGCTTGCCTGCTGTCGTGTGGGACACAGCACGCGGGTACACGGGATGTGCTGCGCTCCGGTTACGATCGTGGACCCGGAAGCTTCTGCGCGCTGAATCCAGAAGGCTGTCCTCCACCTGAACCCGCCCCTTCCTCACAACCCGATGCCTTCGACCTGGATTCCTGTCTCGACGCATGCGAGGCGGGTGGCGCAGCGCTCGAAAGCTATTGCCGGGGTTTGGTGGAGAACTGGCAGCGGCGGCTCTGCTGGTCGGTCGTACAAGGCTCCAAGGTGGCCTGTCGAAATATGTGCCACAGGCTCCACCTCTGCGCTGCTTCCACCGAATGCCCAGAGCGTGAGGAGTGAGCACCTCCATGGGAAACTGGCTCCCTCAGCTGACCTCCATCAATGATCCGATCGCCGACGACTTCTGGTCGTATGAGACGGACGAGGGAGTCCAGCGCGTCGTGCGCGTGACGATCGGTCGCCCAACGCCCATCCCTGGAGATCCAAATGGGGACTGGTACTGCCCGCTGCGCATCGAACACCGAGCACCCGAGATCCTGTGCATGGTGGGCGTCGGACCCGTGGATGCTCTGGGAAACGCCATGCGCGTCGTGTCAGAGCACTTCCAAGAGCTGCGCAAGGTCAGCCCGCGCGCGCGACCTCTCGTGCAGAGTCCCTGAAGCGTTGGTGGCGCTGCTCAGTTCAGGAAGTCCGGCGCCATCGGCAGGCCGTGGAAGAAACCTCGCCCGTTCTCGAAGCGACGGATGAAGGAGGCCCGATCGTGGAGGAACAGCTCCGCCATCTCCTGCTCGCCGTACTCGCGGAAGAAGGTCGCGCGCGCCTCGTCGCAGGCGATGTCGTACTGGCGGCACAGCGCCTCCCACTCCTCCGGCGCCTCGCCTGAACCCCAGGCGGCATCCTCCAGCAGCCCGTAGTCCTGCTCCATCTTCTCCAGCTCGCGGCCCAGCTCCAGCACCTGCGCGTCCTCGGCGATCGCCTCGTCCGCCATGGCCAGCAGGATGTGCGCCACCAGGAAAAAGCCCGCGTCCGCCGGCACCGTGCCGTTGTCCCGTGCCTCCCGAAACGTCACCAACAACTGCGCGTCCAGCGCGTTGTCGTCCATGTCCGCCAACCGGCTCGCCAGCTCTCGCAACTCCCCTTCACTGCTGGGGCTCGGAAGGTTCGGGGTGGACTTGCCAGGTCGTGGCTTCTTCATGGTCTCTCCAGGTCACTTTCACCCGAAGCGTCTCATGTGGGTCCGACGCTTCTTCCCCTCGGTACTGACGCCTGGCAGAGGCCTTGCTTCAGCCCGGATGTCCGCCTCCGGACGTCGGGCGCCGCGCTGTCCGAAGGTGGATGAAGACACGCGTGCCGACAGCGCCACACCCGGGCGTTAAGGTGGACGGACCGTGGCCCACCTCTTCTCCCTGCGCTCCGTCACCGCCGAGGACGACGCGTTCCTCTTCGAGCTGTACGCCAGCACCCGGCCGGACATTGCATCCCTGGGCCTCGGTGATGCGCAGCGCGGCGCCCTCCTGCGCATCCAGTGGCTGGCGCAGCGGCAGGGCTACCTGGCGCGCTACCCGCACGGCGAGCATCAGCTCGTCCTCGTGGAGGGGCACCCCGCCGGCCGCCTCTGGGTGGCGCACGAGCCGGCCGAGCTGCGGCTGGTGGACCTCTCGCTGCTTCCCACGCACCGGGGCGCTGGCGTGGGCACCGCCCTGCTGCGCGTACTGCAGGAGCAGGCCGCTCGGGCCGGCACGCCCCTGCGCCTGAGCGTTGCCCAGGACAACCCGGCGCGGCGGCTCTACGCGCGCCTCGGCTTCATGCCCGTGGCGGCTGGAGCGGAGAGCGCGCTGGATCCATACCTCGCGCTCGAGTGGAGCCCCTCGCCCCGCGAGGACTGAGCGCCCAACACATCCGGGCCCAAGAATGAAACGGCCCGCGAGCACGGATGCCCGCGGGCCGCTGAAGTCAGGACCGCTCCCGCGCTAGCTCAGAGCAGGTTCTCCGGCGAAGGAATGACCACCTGGAGGATGTGGCCCGCCGCACCCGCTTGAGCCGGGTTGGCGGCACCGGTGAACGCCGTGGAGCCGCCTCCATCGCCCCCATCGCCACCGGAAGCGCCTCCGCCACTTCCAGCGTTATTGCTCCCCGGGGAGGCCACCAGCAGATCCGTTCCCGGAGCTCCGCCGTTCGCCTGCACGGTTCCCGTCACGGAGATGGGATTGGCCGAGACGAGGTGGACGATGCCACCACCCCCTCCACCGCCACCTCCCGCGCCCAGGGTGCCACCGTTGCTGTTGACCGCGTTGCCGCCCCTGCCACCGGTGGCTTGGATGGATCCACCCACGGTGAGGTTGCCCTTGGCCGCGACGAAGATGATGCCGCCGCCTCCTCCCCCCGGCCCTCCGACGTCACCCATGGTGGCGGTGGTGGTGGCGTTGCCTCCCAGCGCAGTGATGCTCCCACCCACGGGGATACTCACGTTGCCGCGAACCGCGAGGACGAAGGAACCTCCGCCTGCGCCACCTGTTCCGGCGGTGAACACGCCTTCACCCGCGCCTCCTCCCTGATGGGAGGAGACCGACACCCGCGCCGCCGAGAGCAGCGAGACTCCCGTACCCCCGTGGAAGGTCCCCGGAACCCCTCGCGCGATGCCGGGAGCGGGGGGGCCGTTGCCCGTGTCCTCGGTCCCCGGGAGAACGGTGATGGTGCCGGTCACGGTGACGTCTCCCGTGGCGCGCAGCACCGTCCCGCTGGGCACGATGAGGGTTCCGGCGATGGTGATGTTGGTGAACTGCGTGTTCGACCTGCCCGGCAGCGAGTTCACCACCGTGGTGTTGGAGAGATCCAACGTGCTGCTCAGTGGCACGGAGAGCGCGCCCGCTGAACCATCCCCATAGGCGGAGAGTGTCCCAGCGGGGCCCTGCGGACCTTGCACACCTTGCACACCTTGCACACCTTGGGGACCGGTGGCGCCCTGCGGACCCGCCGGGCCCTGCGGACCTGTGGCGCCCGCCGGACCCTGCGGACCCTGGGCGCCGTTGCACACGTAGCGCGTCAGCGCGGCATTCACCTCGCCTGTGTCGAGCGTGCCGTTCCGGTTGTTGTCCGCTCCCATCTCCAGCTTCACTCCGCCCGTCGCGCAGTTGGCGCCCGATGGCTCGGCGGTGGTCCGCGCCAACGTGGGCACTCCCGACGGCCCCTCGGGACCCTGCGGACCCTGCGCTCCGGTGGCACCCGCGACGCCCTGCGGACCCGCCGGACCTGCCGGACCCTGCGGACCCGCCGGGCCCTGCGCCCCCGTGTCGCCCGGGGCTCCCTGCGGACCCGCCGCGCCCTGCGGCCCTGCCGGACCCTGCGGACCCACTGCACCCGCCGGGCCCTGCGCTCCGGTGGCACCCGGGACGCCCTGCGGACCCGCCGGACCCGCCGGGCCCTGCGGACCTGCGGGTCCCTGCTCGCCAGTGAGGCCCTGAGGGCCCGCCGCGCCCTGCGGGCCCGTCTCACCCGTCAGTCCCTGCGGACCCTGAGGGCCCTGGGGACCGTTGCACACGTAGCGCGTCAGCGAGGCGTCCACCTCGCCCGCATCGAGCGTACCGTTCCGGTTGGCGTCACGCCCCACCTCCAGCTTCACGCCGCCCGTCGCGCAGTTGCCGCCCGCCGCCTCGGTCGTGGTCACCACCAGCGTGGCCAGCCCCTCCGGCCCCGGCGCTCCTTGCGGCCCCGGCGCTCCTTGCGGCCCCTGTGCTCCCGACTCCCCCTGAGGGCCCGTCGCACCCGTGTCACCCCGCGCCCCCTGCATGCCGTTGCAGACGTAGCGGGTCAGCGTCGCGTCGACCTCCGCGTCGTCGAGCGTGCCGTCGCGGTCCGCATCCAGGCCCACCGTGAGCCGCACTCCCGCCATCGCGCAGTTGGCTCCCGGCAGCTCGGCCGTGGTCGCCACCAGCGTCCTCAATCCCTCGGGCCCGGGCTCGCCTTGCGGACCCTGGGGACCGCCCGCTGGACCCGCGGGTCCTTCAGGCCCCTGCGGTCCCGCGGGGCCCGCGGGTCCTTGAGGCCCAGTCTCGCCGGGGTCGCCCTTGGGGCCCTCCGAGCTCGTGCATGCGGTCAGCGCCAGCAGCGCCGAGACCGGCAAGGCACGCAGCCAGCGGCCTCCTGAAAAACGTCGCCAACTCGATGGACTCTGCATCCCCGTGCTCCTTACGCGATGAGCGGGACAGCTCCGGACAAAGGACGGCCCCGAATGAATGGGTGGGTGCGGGGCCGCGCACGGTGTCTCTGAAGCGACGTTCTCATTCTGCCCTGACAAGGACTCCTCTGACCAGAACAGCCACACCACTTGTGCAGTCCTTTCACCGGCAGAGAGCTTCGTGGTTTGTTCCGCACCCCACACCTGAAGTGAAAGGACGCACCCCATGTCCGAGCCGTTCCTTGGTGAGATCCGGATTTTCGCAGGCAACTTCGCCCCCCGCGGCTGGGCGTTCTGCGAGGGACAGTTGCTGTCCATCGCCCAGAACACCGCCCTCTTCTCGATCCTGGGCACCACCTATGGAGGCAACGGGCAGACCACCTTCGCGCTGCCGGATCTGCGTGGGCGTGTCCCGATTCAGCCGGGCCAGGGCCCTGGGCTGTCGCCGCACACCCTGGGCGAGGCCGCCGGCCAGGAGACCGTCACGCTGATCAGCAACCAGATGCCGGCCCACACCCACCCGTTCGGCGCGCACAACGGCCAGGGCGATACCTTCTCCCCGGAGGGGGCCGTGAACGCGGCGGCGGTGGACTCGACGCAGCAGCCGCTGAACATCTACAGCACGCAGGTCAACACCGTCATGGGGCCGCAGAGCGTGGGCATCTCCGGCGGCAACCAGCCGCACCCCAACATGCAGCCCTACCTCTGCTTGAACTTCATCATCGCGCTCGAGGGAATCTTCCCCTCGCGCGGCTGAGTCAACCGTTGGCGGGTGGAGGCGGGCTCACGGCGGGCTCGCCTCCAGCAGTCGCCGGCGCGAAGGTGCGCCGGTAGTACGGCCAGGCGTCATACAGGTAGAGCGAGAACGGCACCCACCAGATGAAGTCGTTGGTGAGGCAGAGCACGAGCGTGGCTGGGGGCCACTCGCCCTGGAGGATGAGGACGCCCAGCCCCAGTGGGCCGAGCACCTTGCCGAGCAGCCCCACCGCCGCCAGCAGGAAGCCGTGCTCCGGGCGGCGAGCCACCTCGGCGTAGACGATGCCGTACACGCCGATGACCATGCCCAGGCAGGCGAAGATGGGAGCGTGGTTGAGCGGCGGCATCCGCGCGAAGCGGAACAGCCACTGCGGATCCACCGAGGAGTACAAGCCCCACAGTACGTTGTAGCCCGCGGCGGCCAGGAACACCGCGCGGTGCAGCGAGCGCCGCTTCATGGCGGACAAGCATAGCCGAGCTATCGTGGGTCACATGAGGCGCCTGAGCCTTGCGCTCATCCTGGGTGTACACGTCCTGCTGGGAGGAGGCACAGGCTGCGCGCAAGCAAAAGCAGGAGTGCATCAGGTACTACGTTGACTGTCAGAACAAGGGATGGACGGGCAACTGCCACGACTGCATCCGGCGTTGCGAAGGGCAGCAGGAATGGCCGTTCTCCCTCTGTGCGCCGTCCGAGAAAAGGTAAAGCGATGGAGCCCCGGGACGCGAACCTCGACTCGCTCTGGAATCAACTCTGGGAACTGGAGCACCGGTTTCAACAGGGACACGCCCTGGAACTCACCGACGAGCTTCTCGACCTTCTCCGGCGCGCCGCCCCAACGGTGGACATCCGCGAGCACGAGGTCGTCGCTGCCTTCTCCAGGGTGGAAAGCACCACCGACCTGCTGCGGAACATCCGAGCGCGCATTCGTGACGGCTCGCGCCGACTGGGCAATGCGTTGCACCGGATGTACCGCCTCCAGGAAAAGGGGGACCTCGATGGAGCACGTCAGCAGATGCGCGACGTGCTCGCGGTGGAGGTTGTCCCGCTGTACCGGAAGATCGCCCAGGGAGAGCTCGAAAAGATGAACGAGCGGGCCTAGCCCTCTTCTGAGGGGTAGGACGTGGCGTGCCACTTCTTCCCATCGAAGAGATAGACCCACGTGGCGTTCCCCTCGCCCCAATCGACCAGCCCTTGCCGCTTCGTCGCGGGCACACCGTAAGGGCCGGGCTTGCGGCGCGGGGGATAGAGTTGCAGGCAGCTCACCTCTCGCGGGAGCGCCCCGACCTCTCGCACCTGCCCGCCACGAGTGAAGATCACCCGCACGGGCACGGACTGGTTGCACGAGAAGCCCTTACCCGGGAACGCGTAGTCCGGCTCGCCGTCCTTATCGAAGTCTCCCTTGATGCATGGAGACCCACTCGTCGGGAGCAGGCTCTGATCCACTCCAATCTCTGCGAGCGCGGTCGCCGCCGTGCCAGGGTTCCCCACGCAGAGGCACTCGCGATCCTTCACCGGATCACAGCCCGACTCCTTATAGGAGAACTTCACAGGCGGCTGCTGAGGCTTGGCAGAAGACGTCTCAGGCGTGCCACCCAAGGCAACCAGCGGCAGAGTCCACAACATCCAGCGCACATCCATCACGTATCAGGTCCTCCGAAGACTTATGGGACCGTAGCAGGCGGCCATCCGAACGAAATGGAGCGCTGAGGGGAAGAACCGCCTTCCTCAGGAGATGCACAGCCCGAGTCGGCCAACACACCCGTGATAGTTTGGAGAGAATGCTCCCCGTTCTGCTCCTGCTCCTGGTGGCACAGGTTCCCTGCGCACAGAACGAACCCTCCGTGGTGTGCCACTGCAAGCAGGGCCAGGCCAGCGCCTGCACGGCGCTGAGGGTGAGCGACCCCAAGCTCGCTGACGCCATCGAGAAGGCCCTGCTGGCGGTGAAGCTCGAAGAGGGGACCCGTCAGGCACAATCCGCCGCGACCGCCGAGTCCGACGACCAGGCCTCATCCAGCACCTCCGAGCCTCCCGAATGCACGGGCCAGAACCACCATGTGATCTCCCGGCCTATCGCCAAGGCGCTGAAGGAGCATGAAACCCTCGACGGGTTATACCGGCCGAGGGACCCGCGCTACATGACCCAAGCCAAGGACGAGGAAGCGCACTGCGGCTACCAGGACTGGCACCGCAAGGTAGACGCGGAGGTCATCCAGTGGCTCAAGGAAAACAGCAAGGCGACGCCAAAGCAGTTCGAGGAGTTCCTGCGCAAGATCTACGACCGCCCCGAGATGCGCGCGAGGTTTCCCAATGGCTTCTGATCCTCAGCCCGCTCAGCACTTCTTCCTGCTCAAGCACGACCTGTCTGGGAGCCACGACACCCAATTCAGCAAAGCCGAGCCTGTCCGCCTGGAAGGAGCTCCCCGTTGCCAGCGATGTGGCGATCCCATCGGAATGCGAACGTGGCTCCCTCCCTACCGCGTCGAACTGGACCTCCCAGGCAAGGACTTCGGCGACTTCGTGGAGGGACCTGGCTACGACTTCCTCATCTCCGAGCGCATGGCCGAGGCCTTTCGGACGGACGGGCTGATCGGATTGCTGGGCTTCCACCCCCTGGAGGTGGTGCGAGTGCGCAGGAAGCGCAAGAGCGCTGGGGCAATCGAGGTTCCGCGCTACCTCTCCGTCACCGCGTGCTTTGGCCGTGGCGCCGTGGATGAAACGCGCAGCCGCTTCCGCCGCGCCCAGCCCATCACCTGTCCCGAGTGTCGCTACGGCGGACTCAACTCCGTCCACGGATTCAGCCTGGAGCCGGGCACCTGGCAAGGCGAGGACATCTTCCGTCCACGAGGACTCCAAGGGAGCATCGTCGTCTCCGAGCGCTTCGCCGAGTTCATCCAGCGCCACGGACTGACGAACATGAAGCTGACCCCCACCGAGCAATACACCTGGGATCCGCTGCACCTGGGCCCGCCCGAAGCAGCCCCTTCTGCCCCATCCTGACCCCTAAAAGTTCCGGGCCTCCGGACCACTCCCTCTCAAGTGATCCGGAGGCCTCGGCCCCATTCGGGTACTGCCTATGGGGGATTGGACTGCCTACGGAAGCGGCACGAGCTGATCCACCGCGGCGGTGCCCGTGTAGCTCGTCGGGCCATTCAGGAAGCCCTTGAGCTGGATGCGATAGGTACCCGCGGCCGGGTTGGGGATGGAGACCGCCTCACCCGCCGAAGTCCCCGCCGCGCTCGTGGCCACCAGGTTGCCGTTGGGCCCGTACACGTACATGTCCAGGTCGAACCCCGGGTTGCCCCAGTTCGTCGAGATGCGCAGGGCGCTCTTACCCGCCGGCACCGTGAGCGTGTGGTTGTGCTCGGCCGACACCAGCGTCAGGTCCAGCACCGGCAACCGCACGCTGGTGCTCACCGTCCCCGTCCAGCCCGGCAGCGGCGTAGTCGTCGTGGTGTAGCGCGTGCCCGCCGTCGAGGCCGCCGCCTTCACCGCCGCGTACGCATCCGCGTAGCCGGCGCCCGCCTCCCACTCCTCGCGCAGCCGGGTGGTGCCGTTCGCCTCCTGCACGTAGATGGGCTTCGCCGTGGACGTGAGCGCCGCCAGCACCCCGTCCATGTTCAGCGTCGGGTTGGCCTCCAGCATCAGCGCCACCACGCCGCTCAGGTGCGGAGTCGCCATCGAGGTCCCCGAGAGCGCCGCGTAGAAGGGCTCCGGGTGCAGGCCGTCCAGGCCCAGGTACGGCGCGGCGACGGCGGGCAGCGCCGTGGTGGCGCGCGCGGCGACGATGTTCACGCCCGGCAGGGTGATGTCCGGGTGGTGGAGCGCGTCCCCCGGAATGCCGCGGCTGGAGAAGTCCACCAGCTCGCCCGGCGCGTCCTGCGAGAGCAGCGGGTTGGTCGCCCCCCGCGTGTCGCGCGAGGTGCCGGCCGCCACGGAAATCACGCACGGCGAGGCGCTGTACGGGTTGAGCGTGTCGGCGCCCGGGCCGTCATTGCCGGCGGCGAAGGCGACGATCATCCCCGCGTCGTACGCGCGCTTGCTGGCGATGCTCACCGGGTCGAACGGCGCGAAGTGGCTGCCGCTGGTGCCCCAGGAGTTGGAGATGATGCGCACGTTGTGGGCCTCGCGCACGTCCGGATCCATCAGGTAGTCGAAGCCCTCGAGCGCGAAGAGGATGTTGATGGCATCGCCCACGCCCACGCCCACCAGCTTCGCGCCCGGCGCCACGCCCTTGTACAGCCCGTTGGAGCGCGCGCCCGAGCCGCCGATGGTGCTTGCCACGTGGGTGCCGTGGCCGCTGGTCAGGTCGCTGTTGGGCGTATCGATATAGAGCGCCCCGCCGATGCCCGTGCCCAGCACGTTGCCCACCACCTTCACGTTGGCCACCACGTTGGGGAAGTCCCCGTGCGTGCCGTCGATGCCCGAGTCGATGACGCCCACGCCCACGCCCTGGCCCGTAACCTGGAAGGCGCTGCGCGCGGTGTCCGCGCGGATGTAGGTGTTGCTCACATCCAGGAAGTAGTGAAGCGGGCGGTTCTCGTAGATGGAGATGAGGCCCAGCGGCTGGAGCTGCTGCTTGAGGGTGTTGAGCAGGCTCGGGGTGATGGGCAGGGACACAGCCACCATGGGCAGTTCCTGGAGCGCCCCGAGGTTCTGCCCCAGCACCAGGCCCAGCGTGCCGGTGAGGGTGTTGAGGGCGGCCGGGAGGGCGGCGTCCTCATTGAAGGAGAGGATGAGGGTGCGCACCGAGCCGTCGGCCTGGAGGCCCGGATCCACCACGGCCTGCGTGAGGGCCGCCTGGGCCTGGGGGCTGGAGTAGAAGGCAGAGCAGGCGCTCTCGCTGGCCACGGGCGAGTTGACGATCTTCTTCTTCGCGTGGACGGCGGCCGAGGCGCGCGTGGCCGGGCTCGACGTGTCAGCGGCGGCCGGCTCCGAGGAGGGGCCTGCCCCACACCCCAGCAAGGTGGTGGTGACGACCAGGCCCAGCGACTTGAACCCCTTCATGGACGGCTCTCCCTTCGGCGATGGCGCGGACCGCGCCCACATCCCTCCCTTGTCGCCAGGGATTTTTCGTGGATCTCGCTCAGGACGATTTTTCCGAACGCACGGTCTCTGTCCTGGAATCCAGGTCCAGGGTTGAGGGGTGGACGCTCCAAAGCGGGCAAGCAGCCAGAATCGAGGGGTACACGTTGCCGGACGGCCGGAGGCGACGCATCGCAGGGGGGCGGGGTGTCCCCGGGGCGGAGCGGAGCGAGCGTGGCGGCGGGCGGATCGACGAACTGGCAGCGGTCCCAGGTGACGCTCAAGACGGCGTTCACGGTGGGCTTCGCCGCGCTGGCGGTGGTGGTGGCCGCGGTACTGGTGGTGAAGACGCGGGTGGCCCTGACGCTCACGGGCATCGCCGCGCTGCTCGCGCTCTCGCTGGAGCATGGGGTGGCGCGGCTGGTGCGCGCCGGCTTGCGGCGGGGGCTGGCCATCCTGGTGGTGATGGGGACGGTGGTGGTGCTGATGGCGGGGCTGGGGCTGCTGGTGATTCCGGCGGCCATCACCCAGGGCGAGGCGCTGCTAACGCAATTTCCGACGCTGCTGGAGCAGATCCGCTCGCTGCGGCTGTTCCGGCTGTTGAGCGCGCACTTCGACACGCTGGCGCAGTTGGGCCAGGAGAACCCCGCGGCGCGCTCCTCGGGGATGCTGGCGATGCCGCCGCTGCTGCGCGCCATCGGCGGGGCCGTGAGCCTGGCGGGCGCGGCCCTCACCGTGTTCTTCCTGGTGGTGTTCATGCTGGTGTTCGGCGGAGGCCTGCTGCGACGGGTGCTGGCGCAGGTGCCCTCCGAGCACCGGGCGCGCTACGAGCGGGTGCTGCGCAAGGTGTACGACGCCACGGGCGGCTACCTGTCGGGGCTCACGCTCATCTGCTCGGTGAACGCCACGCTGACGACGACGGTGCTCGCGCTGCTGGGGCTGCCGTTCTTCCTTCCGCTGGGCATCGCCAGCGGCTTCTCGAGCATGGTGCCCTACGCGGGGCCCGTGGTGGCCGGGGGCTTCATCACCCTGCTGACCCTGGTGACGGCCGGGTGGTGGCAGGCCTCGGTGGTGTTCATCTACTTCATCCTCTACGGCCAGCTGGAGGGCAACGTCATCGCCCCGCTGGTGTTCCGCCGCACGGTCCATGTCAACCCGCTGCTCACGCTGCTGGCGGTGCTGTTCTGCGCGGAGCTGGCGGGCATCGTCGGCGCCGTGGTCGCGGTGCCGGTGGTGGCCACGGTGCAGATCATCATCCGCGAGCTGCTCCTGCTCCGGCAGGAGCGCCGCGCCGCCGTGATGCCTTGAACCGGGTGCGTCAGCCGGCGGCCACCTCGCGCAGACACGCCTCCACCCCGTGGAGCAGCTCGTCCAGGGCCGCGTCCGGGATGTTCAGCGCGGGGGAGATGTAGACCGTGTCGCCCAACGGCCGCAGGTAGAGGCCCCGCCGCCGCGCCGCCTCGTATACGCGCCAGCCCCCGTTGGCCAGGTACCCGCCACCACCGAGGTCCACCGCGCCCACCATGCCAAGTGCCCGGGGCCGCACCACGCCCGGTATCGTGGCCGCCATCCGCTCGAAGGCCGCCTTCACCCGAGGCGCCTTGCGCGCCACCTGCCCCGGCACGTCCTCGTCCCGGTACACCGCCAGCACCTCGCGCGCCACCGCCGCTCCCAGCGGGTTCCCGCAGTACGAATGCCCGTAGTACAGCGCCCGATCCTTCGCGCCCAGGAAGCCCGAGAACACCCGCTCCGTCGCCAGCGTCGCCCCGAAGGGGAGCAGCCCTCCGCTCAGCGCCTTGGCCAGGCACAGCATGTCCGGCACCACGCCGGCCAGGTCACACGCGAAGCGCGCCCCGGTGCGCTCCAGCCCCGTGAACACCTCGTCCGCGATGAGGAACGTGTCCACCGCCCGCGTCGCCTCGCGCACCGCCCGCACGAACTCGGGCGCGTACACCTGCATCCCCGCAGCACCCTGTAGCACCGGCTCGAGGATGACGCCCGCCACCGTGTCCCCGTGCTCGCGCAGCACCTGCTCCACCGCCGCGAACGCCCGCTCCCACCCACCCTCCTCCGCCGGCGACGGCGCATGCACCACGTCGAAGAGCAGCGGCCCGAACACGTCCCGGAACGCTGGCACCCCGCCCACGCTCGTGGCCCCCAGCGTCTCCCCGTGGAACGCTCCCGACAGCGTCACGAAGCGCGTGCGCTGGGGCCTCCCGTTCTGCGCCCAGTACTGCGCGGCCATCTTGATGGCCACCTCCACCGCCGTGCTCCCATTGTCCGAATAGAAGACCCGCGTCAGCCGCTGATCCGCTGCAATCCCGGCCGCTTGCGCCCCCGGAGCCAACGCCACCAGCTCCGCGGCCAGCCGAGAGGCCGGCTCGTGGGTGATGCCCGCCAGGGCCGTGTGCGCCAGCGACGCGGCCTGATCCACCAGCGCCCGCACCAGCCGGGGGTGCCGATGACCCAGTGTGGACACCCACCACGAGCCGTTGGCGTCCAGGTAACGCGTCCCGTCCGCATCCTCCAGGTAGGGTCCCTCGGCCCTGACCACCACCAGGGGGTCGGTCCGAGCGATGTAGGCCTCCATCGCCGTGTAGGGGTGCCATACGTGCCGCTTGTCCAGCGTGACGACGTCCGCTCGCTCCACGGGCGTGTTCCTCCGGGAAGTACCCTCTCGGGCAGGTCGCGGCAGGCTTCCTGCGCGCCGGGGCGTTCTGCCTGGGCTGTAGCCCGCTCGCAACCCGTTACCGCCGCCAGGTTCTTTTCAGCCCCATACGTTGGGTCTATCCCTCCCGTGGGCCCTTCGTGGAATAATGTTCCTTCGTGCCACAGGAGTCTGTGTCCCTATGATCCAGCCGAACTCACCGGCGCCCTCGACCCCCGAAGCTGGGGAAGCCGAATACGAGCGGCGCATCGCCCTGGCCACCGCGACGGACACCTCGCGCGGCCTGTTCTTCAACGGCACGCTCAGCGCGGTGAAGAACTTCGGCGGCGAGAATGCCCTGCGTCAGTGCTACGAGCTGCTGAAGGACAAGCGCTTCGAGCGCCGCTTCATCGACTTCTCCAGCTACCCCACCTCCGACTTCCTGCGGCTCTTGCACGCCGCCTCGAAGGTCCTCGGCGCCCACCTGGGCGCGCCCTCGGACACCCAGCGCTGGATCGGCCGGCAGACCACCAGCGACTTCCTTAGCTCCATGGCGGGCAAGACGCTGCTGCTGCTTTCGGGCAACTCGCCCAAGCGCGCCCTCAACAACCTGCCCTCCGGCTACCGCTCCTCGGTGAGCTACGGCGACCGCATCGTGACGATGAACGGCGACTTCGCCGCCCGCGTCTCCTATCGCCGCGACCTCATGCCGCCGCTGCACAACGAGGGCGTGTTGCTGGGCGTGCTCGAGTCCGTCAACGCCCGCAACGCCCGGGTGCGCACCCAGGTGCTGGGGTTGATGGACTACGACTACGAGCTGACCTGGGAATAGCCGCCCGCTGCCTCGGCTCCTTTCAGACGGGCAAGCCAGCACTCGCGCACGGGGCGCGTTAGAACTGTCCCCGTGCGTGCTCCGTCTCTTCGCCTCAAGGTGCTCGAGTCCATCACCGATGTACCCGCCGCCGCGTGGGATGCGCTGATCAGCCCGGTCGCGCCCCCCTTCGTGCGCCACGCCTGGCTGTCGGCCATGGAGGAGAGCGGCAGCGCTCAGGAGGAGACCGGCTGGGCGCCCCACCACCTCACGCTCTGGCGCGGCGACACGCTGGTGGCCGCCTCACCGGCCTACCGCAAGTTCCACAGCATGGGGGAGTACATCTATGACTTCTCCTGGGCGCAGGCCGCCTCGCGCATGGGCGTGCCGTACTACCCCAAGCTCCTGCTCGGCGCACCCCTGTCCCCCGCCACCGCGCCGCGCTTCCTGGTGGCCGAGGGCGAGGACGTGGGCGAGGCGCGCAAGGCCCTGCTGAAGGCCGCGCTGGAGAGCGCCCGCGAGGCGGACTGCTCCTCGGTCCACGTGCTCTACCCCACGAACGAGGAGGCGGACTTCCTGGAGGGCCAGGGCCTGGCGCGGCGGATGACGCTCCAGTTCCATTGGAAGAACCCGGGCTACCGCACCTACGACGACTACCTGGGGCGCTTCTCCTCCAAGCGCCGCCACCAACTGAGGCGCGAGCGCGGCGCAGCGGCGGAGCAGGGCATCACCCTGCGCACGGTGCCGGGCACGGAGTTCGGGCGCGAGCATGCGAAGCGGGCCCACGACTTCTATGCCGCCACCTGCGAGCGCTACTCCTGGGGCCAGGTGCAGCTCACCCCGGACTTCTTCGCCCGCGTCTTCCGCGCCATGCCCGAGTCCATGCAGTTGGTGGAGGCGGTGCGCGACGGCAAGGTGGTGGCCGGCGCCTTCAACGTGGTGTCGCCAGAGCGGCTCTACGGGCGCTACTGGGGCTGCTTCGAGGAGCACCCCTTCCTGCACTTCAACGTGTGCCTCTACCACTCGGTGGAGGAGTGCATCCGCGCCGGCCGCAAGGTGTTCGAGCCCGGCGCGGGCGGTGAGCACAAGGTGGCTCGCGGCTTCGAGCCCACCGCGGTCCACAGCGCGCACCACATCTTCGATGCGAAGTTGGATAAAGCCATCCGCGACTTCCTGCGCCGGGAGAACGCGCACCTGGCCCCCGCCGTGGCGGAGGCCGAACAGCTCGCGGGCCTGAAGCCCTGGCCGCTGGAGGGCTAGTAGTTCACCGTGAGGTTGGGCAGCAGCAGCCGCTCCTGCTCGGCCACGGGCAGCAGCGACTGGCCCACGTCCAGCTGCACCACCGCGCGGCCGCGCTTCGAGAGCGAGTCCACCGGAGCGCTGAAGCGCAGCGGCGCCACCCGCGTGTCGAGCGCCCCGGCGCGCAGCCCCTGCTCCCAGCCGCCGAAGTCATCGAAGGTGAGCGCCACCTGCACCTGCTCCACGCCCTCAGGCACGGTGAAGGTGCCGAGCAGGTGCGCGTGGTCCTTCGCGGTCAGGTCCACCGTGCGCGCCACCAGGCGCACCGGCAGTCGCGCGCCCCCGGCGGTGACGTCCATCGAGGCGATGGGCACCAGCACGGCGCCATAGCCCTCGGCGTTGTCCCCGCGCAGGCGCAGCTCGAAGGTGCGGCCCTGCACGGCCTCAGGCGAGGCGTCCGTCTCCGGCGGCAGCGAGTCCCCACAGGCGGACAGGGCCAGCGCGGCGGCACCCAGGGCGGTCAGCATCAGCTTCTTCATGGTGTGTTCTCCTGGAATCGGGTGGAAGGCGAGCGGCTCACTCGCAGCTCTGAGCGCTGGGCTGGGTGTAGTCGTGGGCGATGCTCTGGGCGTGCTGCGGCGTGGCGGGCCCCGGGTCGAAGAAGCTCGGCAGCGGCAGGCTCTTGCCCGAGTCATTGAAGGCCTCGAGCGCGGTCTTCAGCGCCTCCATGCGCTGGCAGCGCGTGCCCGAGAGCGCCTGGTGCGTGCTCTCCATCAGGTCGGGATCCAACGGCGCGGCGCCAAAGAGCCAGAAGTTGCAGTGCGCGACGAGGTACTGGCGCGCCAGCAGGAAGCGCGCCCTGTCGAGCGCGCTGCGCGGCTCGTTGTTCCTGTGCTGGGCGGGGCTGCCCCACAGCACCCCGAGCGCCTCCTGCAGGGTGGTGGCCGGACCCACGCTCCCCAGGTCCACGGGGCCCACGTCCAGGCACTGCTGGAGCGCCACCTCGTGGTTCTTGTAGAAGCCCGCGTCGCGCGTCATCTGCGCCTCCGGGCAGGTGTTGGTGACGGTGCAGTCCTCGGGCGGCGGAGGCGGCGGCGCCAGGCAGACGACGCGCGTGCTGCACTGGTCCTCGCCCAGCGGCCACACCACCTGGAAGTTCGTGTCGAAGGCGTTGTCGGCCAGGCCGTCCTCGGCCGCCAGCGCCTTGCACTCCTCATAGGAGTTCACCGGCAGGGCGAACTTCATCTCCACCCAGCCGCCCACCGGCACCGTCAGGGGCACCGGGTAGCGGAAGCTCCAGCCGTGCTGGGCCAGCACCGGGTCCTCCGCCACGGTGGCGATGGAGCTGTGCGCGGGGTGGGTGTTGATGAGGCGGTAGTTGAAGAAGAGCGTCGTCGGGTACTCGCTGACCTCAGCCACCTGCCGGTCATTGACCGTCTTCTCGCACTCGAACTGGTGTGCGCCGGCGCTGCTGCCCACTCCCAACGCCGCGGCGACGACCACGGCCCTCCAACCCCTGTGCATAGGCTTCCCCCGTGTGGCGAAGATTCGTTCCGGACTCGTCCCCAGGTCCGTCCCTCTGTGGGGCTCTTCACGTCCCGTACCGACACCCGAAAACCCCGAGTTGTCCGCGAGACGCCACACGGCGGGTCCTCTGCTGGACACCCAGGGCTGGGGGAAGCCCTCGGTGGGAAGCCCGGCCTCCCAGGGTGTGTAAACAGTTGCCCACCTTGGGTACGCCCAGTGCGTTCTTGTAGTTGTGAAACCGGGCAGGACCTTTAGAGTCGGTCCCATGAAAGTGCCCGAGACGGATGAGGACTTCGTCCAGTGGTACGAGGACTGCTGGGCCGACCGTGACGAGGTGGAGTACCCGAAGCTCTTCGGGGCAATCAGTGAGGAGGTCTACACGCTGGAACAGACGGGCGCGCTGCAGGCGTGGCTCGAGAGTGACCTGGCG
The DNA here is from genome assembly GCF_034259325.1 of Hyalangium ruber. Taxonomy (NCBI): domain Bacteria; kingdom Pseudomonadati; phylum Myxococcota; class Myxococcia; order Myxococcales; family Archangiaceae; genus Hyalangium; species Hyalangium rubrum. The sequence goes on from NZ_JAXIVS010000002.1 coordinate 694,437, forward strand.
CAGGTGCAGGAGCTGGATCCGAACTGGGATCCGATGGGTGTTCGGGTGGCGCCGCCCAGTGAGCAGTTCCCCTATTGGTCGTACGTGACGAGTGGCCTGTCCAACCCGTTCACGGTGGCGCCGGGCGCGGAGGTAGATGAGAACGCGCCCAGCGGCATCGGCTACGAGATGGTCATCCACACGCCCGAGGAGGCGCAGTGGCCGGTGCTCCGGCTGCTGGACATGATGGCCTACAACCTGGTGTGCCTGCGGGCTTTCGCGATGGGGCACCGCTACCCGGTGGAGGGCTCGCTCACGGGCGGCGAGTCGAAGCTCAACGGCTTCGTCTTCGTGAGGGACCCGTCGCGGCCGGCGGAGTTCACCCTGCCCTCGGGCAAGGTGCAGTTGCTCACGCTGGTGGGGGCGACGCGCAACGAGATGGCCTTCAGCCGCTCCAATGGCATGGAAAAGCTGATGGCCAAAATCGTCGAGGCGGGCTCCGGCTACATCACCCACCCGGACCGCGAAGAGGTGAAGCTGTAGCCGGCAGGCATGGGTGAGGGGCGCTCGAACCCCTCACCCGTTCCCGCGCTCAGGCCAGGCGGCCGAAGACCCGGCCGCGCATGTCCGCGCCCAGGCCGTGGCGGCTCGCGATGTCCACGTGCGCGCCCACGTCCAGCTTCTGCGTGGACCAGCTCTTGCCGCCGTCCTCGCTCACGTGGACCGCCGGCTCCACGCCCTTGCTCGGATCCGCGTTGCGCGTGAGCACTCGCAGCGTGGGGCCTTCCACCGCCAGTCGCAGCGGATCCCTGCCCGAGGGCAGCGGCGACAGCCAGCGCACCTCTCCGCCGCGCCGCTCGCCCACCTTCGGCTGGTTGCCTTCAGCGGCCAGCACGTACGCGCCGTCCACGTCCACCAGCTTCGCGGTGCCCTGCGCCTCACGGCTCCAGGAGGTGCCCCCGTCGTTCGACAGCAGCAGGCCCTTGCCCAACAGCGCCACGCCGCGCTCGGTGCGCCGCAGCCGCTCGGAGTGCGGGTTGCGCTCGCCGTCCAGCGTCGGCTCCGTCCAGTTCGCTCCACCATCGGTGGTGCGCCCCAGGAAGTACGCGCCGAGCACCCAGATCTCATCGGCGCTCACCGCCAGCACCTGCGCGGCGCTCGGCGCCGGCACCAGGCCCCGGAGGTTCCACTGCGTGCCACCGTCCGTGGACACCAGCAGGTGATAGTCCGAGCCCGAGCCCGAGGCCTTCAGCGTCGCGCCCAGCGCCACGCACAGCGAGCCGTGGCAGTCCAGCGCCTGCACCCAGCCCAGGCCCTCGTAGACGCGCTCCAGCCCCTTGGCGGTGGCCCGGTGCAATTGCGCACGCCGGCCCCGCATCCGCTCGGGAAGAGTCCCCGCCGTGGGCTCCGTACGCGTGCCCACCAGCCCGAACCCCTCACGGCTGACGGACACGGCCCCTACCTGGAGCCCTTCCGCCAGCTCACCCAGCTTCTCCCAGTCTTTCTCCGCCACGTGTCATCCTCTCCCTAGCGCGAGTCGCGGCCGGAAGGATGCCAGCGTGCTCACTGCCAGGGAAGGCGCACGCTCGGCAGCGGCAGCCGCGGGAACTGCGGCAGCTCGATCTTCGGCAGCTTGAAGTTCTTGCGCAGCTCGTCGATCGCCCGGCCCAGCTCCTTCACCGTCTCACCACCGATGCGGGCCAGATCCTCCGGCTTCAGCCGGCCAATCACGTCGACGATCTGCCGCACGCCGTCCTTGCCCAGCAAGTCCCTGAGCTCCGGCGTGGTGGCGATCTTCACCAGATCCTGCGCGGGCAGGTTGAACAGGCCCGACTTCACGTACGCATCCGCGTGCGTGTCATAGGCGAACTTCTTGAAGGCCTCCGGGTCGCGCTCCAGCTGCGCGAAGGCCACGGGGTCCTCGGCCCGCTTCGACTCGATGGCATCCTGCAGCGCCTGCAGCGTGCGGTCGCGCCACGCCTGGCCCGCGGGCGTCAGGTCCTTGGGGCCCAGGCTGGAGAACTTCTCCAGGTACTTCTGGCCGTAGTTCAGGTAGTAGTCCGGCGGCTTCATGCCCGGGTTGCGGCGCACGAAGTCGTCATAGCGCTGACGGTAGTAGTCGCTGGCCGGGGTGCGAACCTCGGCGGGCAGGTTGCGCGCCGCCGCCGGGCCGGAGCTACGCGCCGTGGCGCTCGCCGCGCCAGCGCGCGGGGTGGACTCGAAACCGTCCGAACTCACTCGATTCGTCTGCCGCGTCTCGGAGCCGCGCGCGGGCGTCTCCTTGGATGTCGCAGGCTTGTTCGTCTCAACTTCAGCCTGCTTGGGACGGTACGGCCCACCGTTTCCATTGACGCGCATGACGGAACTCCTCGATGTGGTTCGGCCCATCCGCGAAAGCATGGGCGGTTGATCCTCGAAACCATTGTCGCACCACCCGGGGAGAAGTTTCCTGCGATCGGCCCGGAAAAGTTTCTCGACTGTCCGGACGCAACTCCTCGAACCCTTATCCGACAATGTATTCAAGGAGCTTTTCGCCATGACCACGATCCGCGACGCCATCAAGACCGTTACCGCCGACAAGAAGGTTACCGCCGACGAGTGGAAGAACGTCCTCAAGCCGGCCGCGGACAAGGCCCCCAAGGAGGCGAGCGCCGACGCCCGTGAAATCGCGAAGTTGTGGGCCAGCGATGCCTTCGAGGTGGACAGCACGGCGCGCCGCGGCATGCGGGATTTCCTGTCTTCTCGCGGTTACGAGGTGCCAGCGGCCAAGCCGGCGGGCGCCAAGCCGGCGGAGCTCGAGCAGGCGATCATCTCCAGCAACGTGACGGAGGCGGACGCGGCCTTCCAGTCGCTGGCGGCGGCGGCGGGGCGTGACAAGGCGGAGCAGACCATCGCGGTGCTCGACAGCGGCTTCGACATCAACCACGAGGGCCTGGACACCAAGCTGTGGACGAACCCGGGGGAGATCGCCGGGGACGACAAGGACAACGACGGCAACGGCAAGGTGGATGACATCCACGGCTGGGACTTCTCGACGAACGATGCGGACGTGAACAGCAGCGAGTCGCAGGGCCACGCCACGCACGTGACGGGCATCGCCACGGGCGGCACGGACAACGTGAACTCCATCTCCCTGCGGGTGTTCTCGCCGTTCGACTCGAAGAAGGTGGCCGAGGCCATCGACTACGCGGCGGCCAACGGCGCGCGGGTGATGAACATGAGCTTCCGCGTGGGCACCGAGGCCGACGTGAAGGCCATCACCGACGCGATGAAGCGGCACCCCGAGGTGCTCTTCGTGAAGAGCGCGGGCAACGACGGGCGCGACATCGACACCTACGACGCGGACGCGTACCTGCCCTTCCGCGAGCTGCCGAACATGGCGGTGGTGTCGGCAGCGGACCCCAACGGACAGAAGGCGGACTACTCGAACTACGGCGCGCCGTACGCCACGCACGCCACGCGCGGCACGGACGTGGTCTCCTCGGTGCCGGGCGGTGGCTACCAGCCGATGAGCGGCACCTCCATGGCGGCCCCGGGCATGACGAACGTGGCGGCGAAGATGCTCATTCTGGACCCGGGCCTGAAGCCGACGGACCTGAAGCAGATGCTGGCGCAGACCACGGATCGCTCGGACGCGTGGAAGGATGCGACGGCCTCGGGCGGCCTGATCAACGCGCAGCGGGCGTACGAGCTGGCGGCGCTCACGGGCCTGATGCGCAACGGGGTGCCGGCGGACGCGGCGGCCGCGCAGCTCAAGCTGAGCACGGCCTCGAAGGACGCGCTGCTGCCCCTGGCCCAGGAGTACGTGAAGCCGGCGGTCGCGGGTCGGTAGCCCCTCCTTTATATGTCAGAGGGCTCGGCTCTCCTTCGCGATGGCAGCGGGCGGCATGACGCCGCCCGAGCCTGCACGAAGGAGAGCGACCATGCTGCGCAAGACGGCGAAGCTGTTGGTGGGAGCGGTGCTGCTGGTGGGGGCGCCTGCCCTCGCCGGTGACCAGTACCACGTCTACAAGACCGGGCGGGGCGAGTGTGAGATCGACACGCGCGACCACGAGAAGATGAAGAGCGCTCGTGGCAGCGATACCAAGTGTCTCGAGCACGATGACTACCGCATGGACGCCGAGAAGATCCGCAAGGAGAAGGTGAAGGCGGGCGCGTGCAAGTGCCCGAGCGGCAATAACTGCTGACCGCTCCACGCCCCCGCTCCCTGTCAGACCCCACGTATAGATATCCCGCACTCAACGTCAAAGCGGGATAATTTGAATTACCAGGGTGTGACAGGGTTGCGCGGGGCGGCACCGCGTCTGGCGATGGCGGCGGCCTTCATGACCGCCTTGCTGGACTTGCTGGGCGCCTCTCTGGTGCTGCCCATCCTGGCTCCGCTGCTGCTGCGCGAGTCGGGGGGGATGTTCGCACCCGGCACTCCCGAGACGACCCGCGCGTGGGTGCTGGGGCTCCTGATGGGGGCCTTTCCGCTGGCGCAGTTCCTGGGCGCTCCCATGATGGGAGCGCTCTCGGACCGGACCGGACGGCGGCGGGTGCTGCGCGTGACGGTGCTGGTGGCGACCCTGGGCTACGTGCTCTGCGGGCTGGCGGTGCGCTGGGGCAACGTGCCGCTCCTGCTCGGCGGGCGGCTCGTCGCGGGCCTCATGGGCGGCAACATCGCCATCGTCCAGGCGCTCGTCGCGGACCTCAGCGCTCCCGAGGAGCGGGCACGGCACTTCGGGTTGATCAGCGCCGCGGGCGGCCTTGGCTTCATCATCGGGCCCGTGCTGGGAGGGTGGCTGGCGGATGCCTCCCTCGGGCCGTGGTTCGACTTCGCCATGCCCTTCTGGGGCGCGGCGGCGCTGATGGCGCTCAACCTCGCCCTGGTGTGGTTCGGCGTGCCGGAGACGCTGACGCGGCCGGAAGGCTCGGTGGCCCGGGGGCTCGGCGCCACGCTGTCCGGGCTTCGGGGCTCGCTGTCCTCGCCCCGGGTCCGCGCGCTGCTCGCGGTGGTGGGGGTGATGACGCTGGGCTGGCCCATCTACGTGCAGTTCTTTCCCGTCTACCTCATCCAGCGCTTCGGAGCGGACCCTCGGCAGATCGGCCAGCTCTTCGCCTACGTCGGCGTGTGGATGGTGCTCACGCAGCTGGTGATTCTGCGCTGGGCGAGCCGCCGCTGGACCAGCCGCGCCCTGTTCCCGTGGTGCCTGCTGGGCCTGGCGCTCATCTACCCGCTGCTGCTGTGGCCCCAGCGCATGGAGTTGCTGCTGCTGCTGCTGCCCTTCCAGGTGGTGTTCGAGGGGCTGGCGTGGCCGAGCGCCATCGCCCTGGCCTCGCAGGCGGCGGGCACCTCGGCTCAGGGGCGAGTGCTGGGCGCCATGGCCAGCGTGCGCTCCCTGGGCATGGCGGTGGCTCCCGTGGTGTCGGGCTTCATCGTCCGCTTCCACCCGGCGCTGCCCACGCTGTTCGCCAGCGCGGTGATGTTCCTGGCCTTCCTGGGAGCCGTCCGGGTGCTGGGCGCGACGGCGGAGACACGCATGACGGAAGGAAGGGACGAAGCATGATCCTCACGGGTCCAGAGATTGCCCGAGCGGTGGGCGAAGGGCGGATCGACCTCGAGCCCTTCGAGCCCGACCGGCTCAACCCCAACAGCTACAACTACCGGCTCGGCCCCGAGCTGGTGGAGATCCACAACGACGTCATCGACCTGCGCGGCGAGCAGCACACGGTGCGCACGCGAATCCCTCCCGAGGGCTTCCTGCTCCAGCCCCGGCGCATCTACCTGGGCACGACGCTGGAGGTCATCGGCAGCGACACCTATGTGCCCAGCCTCATCGGCCGCTCGTCGTTGGGGCGACTGGGGCTGTTCCTGCAGATCACCGCCGACCTCGGCCACCTGGGCACGCGGCACAGCTGGACGCTGGAGCTCAAGGTGGTGCAGCCGCTCATCGTCTACGCGGGCATGCGCATCGGGCAGGTGTCCTTCTGGAAGCCCGAGGGGCTCGAGCTGCTCGAGGGCGCCCGCTACCTCCATCAGGCCCACAGCTACGCGCGCTTCTCCGGGCCGCAGACCAGCATGTTCCACAAGCTCCTGGACGAACAGCCATGATCCTCACCGGACCGAAGATTCAGCAGGAGGTGCGGGCAGGCAACATCCGCATCTCTCCTTTCAGCGAGGAGCAGATCAACCCCAACTCGTATGACCTGCGGCTGGGGAACACGATCAAGGTCTACAAGGAGCACCTCCTCGACTCGCGCAAGAGCAACGAGACGATGACGCTGCACCTCCCTCCCGAGGGCCTGGAGCTGCGACCGGACACGCTCTACCTGGGCCACACGGCGGAGGAGGTCGGCAGCGACCGGTTCGTGCCCGTACTGCGGGGCAAGTCCTCCACCGGGCGCATCGGCCTGTTCGTCCACATCACGGCGGACCTCATCGACATCGGCTCGCACGGGCAGTTCACGCTGATGCTCCACGCGGTGCAGCCGGTGCGCGTCTATCCGAACATGCGCATCGGGCAGGTGACGTTCTGGACCGTGCTCGGCGACATCACGCTCTACCAGGGCAAGTACCAGGGCAGCCGGGGGCCTCGGGCCTCGGAGGTCTACCGGGACTTCGACCGGGAGACGCCATGAGGATCCTCACCGGCATCGACATTCCGTTCACGCCCTTCGGGGGCAGCCCCATCCTCTGCGACGACTGGTACAGCCAGCCGCCGCCCGGCGTGCAGGTGCGCTTCCTGACCCTGGCGCCTCCGGAAGGGACCGGCCGGTGGTGGGCGATGGAGGACGTGCATTTCCTGGAGGCGCGGAAGGCGCGCACGCAGGAGGGGTTCGACGCGTACGTCCAGCAGCTCCGGCGAGAGGTGGCCCGCCACGTGGCCGACTTCCGCCCCACGCTCATCCACTGCCAACACCTCAACTTCGGCCTGTCGCGCGCCTTCGCGGAGGAGGCTCCGGGCATCGCCAAGGTGGGCATCTGCCATGGCACCGACGTGCAGAGCGCGACGCAGTCCGGGTTCTTCCTGGCCAACTTGCGCGCCATTCGCGCGGGCATGAACGCGCTGCTCTTCCCGGCTCGGCGCATGGCGGACGACTACTTCGCCGTCGATCCCTGTGAGCTCGAGCACACGGTGCTCCCTCATGGAATTCCGGATCGGTTCTATGCGCCTCGACCCGAGGGGCAGCGGGCTCCCTCGTTGCGCGTGCTGTATGCCGGACGGCTGACGCCGTGGAAGGGCGCGGACATCGCCGTGTCCGCGATGCGCTACCTGCCCGAGGACGTGTCCCTCTCAGTCGTGGGAGGCGAGGATTCGCCCGGCTACCTGGACCAACTCCGCGCCGAGGTGACCACGCATGGGCTGGAGGCCCGCGTCCACTTCGAGGGACACCTGCCCCGCGAGCGGCTCGTGGAGCGCTTCTCCGACTTCGACGTCTGCGTCTTCCCGTCGCGGCGCCTGGAGGCGTTCTCCCTGACCACCATCGAGGCGCAGGCCCGGGGGCTCGTGGTGGTGTACGCCGGCGCGGGCGGAGGGATCGTCGACGCGGTGGGCGAGTCGGGCCTGCAGGTCCGAGAGAACACGCCCGAGGTGCTGGCCTCCTCGCTCGCCAGGCTGCGTGCCGAGCCGGCGCTGCTGGAGCACTACCGCGCTCGGGGCTATCGCAACGCGGAGCAGTACCGGATGTCCGTCATCCGTCCGCGCTTCTTCGCGCTCGCTCGGGAGCACGCTCTACGTTCCCGGGCGAACGGCCCCCCTCCTCTGGCATGATCGATTTATGTGCCGGAACATCAAGCTGCTCCATCACTTCGAGCCGCCCGCGTCCAAGGAGGAGATCCGTGATTCGGCCCTCCAATATGTCCGGAAGCTGAGCGGGATGCGGGCCCCCTCGCGAGCCAACCAGGCGGCCTTCGACCGCGCCGTGGACGAAGTCACGGCAACGATCACCCGGCTCTTCGCCTCCCTGGAGTCCCACGGTCCGCCACGGACACGCGAGGCGGAGAAGCTCAAGGCCATCGACCGCGGACTCAAGCGGGAGGCGCAGGTGCGAGCCCGCGTCCTCCAAAACATGTCCCGCCAGCGTTAGCCGGCCGCTGACACGCGCCGCCGAACAGAAGGACGGGCTCACCGGTGGGGGTACGCAGGTCGCGGGTCCCTCGTCTCGGCGCGGGGCCCCCCGTCAGCGGACGGGTCCTCCCGCGCCGGCCGTCCCGCTCTCCCTCGGCTCACGGACTCCCTTTACACCGTGGGTTCAAGGGCCCCCTCGGGTCGCACTCTCGCCAAACCTGTCTGGTTGTCTGACAGGTTTTGACGAACCCCGCCGACGGAGGGGCTGGTCCCTCTGTGTGCCCACGGCCTTACGACGGCGCTTCGGGCGAGACCGCCAACACCTTCCTTCTCCAAGCAGCCGGAGTGAGCCCGTGGACACGCCGGAAGAGGCGGATGAAGTGCGTCACGTCCGCATAGCCCACCCGCTCGGCGATGATGTCCACACGCTCGTCCGTTCCCCGAAGCCGCCTGCGGGCCTCCGCCATCCGCCGCTCGAGGATCCAGTCCCCCACCGTGCGGCCCGTCTCGCGCCGGACGACGGTCGCCACATGGGTGGAGGTGCGCCCCACTACGCCGGCCACGTCCGCGAGCGACAAGGGCTTGAGGCCGTTCAGCTCGATATAGGAGAGGACCTGGCGCGTCAGGCCCAGGCCGGCCGATACGGGGGCCGAGACCGGGACCTCGATCCGCTCCAGCTCGATGAGGACGAGTCTCAAGAGGGCGGTCAGCGCCTCGTCCCGCCCCCTCGCCTCTCCCTCGAACTCCGTCGCCATGGCGCGCAGCCACCCCTCCAGCCGACGACGCTGGGCCGCCGAGGGACGCAGCACCGGGTGGCAACCGCCACGGATCTGAAGGAAGGGGCGCAGCCACAGCTCCGGCTCTTCTCCCCAGCCGCTTCCCTGCGCGAACGCCTCGGGACGGAACGCGAGCCCCCAGCCCTCCGCGTCCTGAGCGTGTGCGGGGCCGTGGGGGTCGCCGGGAGGGATGAGGTGAACGTCCCCCTCCTGAAGCGAGAGTTCCCCCGCGTGCTGGATGCGCGAGTGTCCTCGCGTGATCAACAGGATCACGGCGTACGAGTGAACGGAGGAGCCCGCGGCACCGTGCGACGACGAGCTTCGATAGGGCCCCACCCACAAGGGCACGCGTCCCGACTCGAACGCCTCGCGCGCTGGGGTGGCCGGGTGCTCGCCGTGCGCTCGACTCCTGGGCATCCCCTGTGTCCTAGCGATGGCCAGAGCCGACTTCAACCACTCCCTCCATGTTGAGCGTGTGGTTCATCATGTACGCGGCGGTGGCTCCCGCCGCCGCCGCCAGGAGCGCTCCCTGCAGAAGGGTCGTAAGGTCTCCCGCCGCGAAGAGGCCCGGAAGGGAGGTCTCCTTGTGCTCGTTCACGCGCACGAAGCCCTGGTCATCGAGCGCAAGGCCCAGGCGTTGGACGAGCTCGACCTGGCGCTGAGGCGGTCTCGCGAACAGGACCTCCCGAACGACCTGGGTGCCATCCTCCAGCTCCACCGCCCTCAGGTGCTCCCCCTTCTCGTCGGCGAGCAGACGCCGGATGCGCCGCTCCTCCAACCGCACCTCTGCCTGGGCCAGCCGGTGCCGTTGCTCGGCGGGTATCTCGAAGCTGCCCTCGGTGAAGACCACGACGTCGGGGGTCCAGCCCCGGACGAAGAGGGCGAAGTCCAGGAACATCGGGCTCGTGGCCAGCACGCCCCAGGAGCGCTCGCGCACCTCCCAGCCGTGGCAATAGGGGCACTGGAAGATGCTCTTGCCCCACAGCTCGCGATAGCCGGGCAGATCCGGGACTTCGTCCACCATTCCCGTCGCCAGCAGCACGCGCCGGGTCCGCACCTCCTCGCCACCATCCAGGGTTACTCGGAAGCCAGAGGCGAGCGGCTCGATGCGCTGGACGCGGACTTCCCGTAGCTCGACGTCGTAGGGACGGAGCTGCTCTCGGCCGATCCTTCGGAACTCGCTGGGAGGCGTGCCATCCCGGGTGACAAAACCCTGAATGTGCTCGGCGGCCGCGTTCCTCGGCGTTCCGAAGTCACAGAGCAGCACCTTCTTGAGGCCACGCCCGAGCACCAGGGCCGCGCTCAGGCCCGCGGGGCCGCCCCCGACAATCACCACGTCCTTCACTCCGGATTCACGCTTCACTTCCGACCTCCTGATGCGGAAGAGATAAGGGCCGGGCTGGGGACTTCCCAGGGCGGATGCTCCTGCGGAATCGGCGGATCCTTCGATTCCCTGCACGCCGGGCCCCTTGCATCCAGGGTCCTCCGGAGACAACCTGGGAGGGCGGTTCTCAGACGCGCGACGCAAGACGTCAGACCCGAGCGCTATGCCTGCCTCCTATGGAACCGGGCATGGGCGTCGAGGAACATGGGGAAGGAATGGAACGGAAGCCAGCCACCTACGCGGATTTGGAGGCACTCCCCGAGCACATGGTGGGGGAGCTCATCGCCGGTGAGCTGTACGCCAGCCCTCGGCCGGCGGCGCCTCACACGGTGGCCGCTTCCCGACTGGGCGGCGAGTTGTTGGTCGCGTTCGATCGGGGACGCGGTGGCCCTGGGGGGTGGATCCTCCTCGATAAGCCAGAGCTGCACGTCGAGGGGGATGCACTGGTGCCGGACATTGCCGGCTGGCGCCGGGAGCGGATGCCCCAACCTCCTCGCACCGCGGCCTTCACCCTGGCTCCGGACTGGGTGTGCGAGGTGCTCTCCACGTCAACGGCCGCGCTGGACCGGGCGGTCAAACTGCCCGTCTACGCGCGCGAAGGCGTTCGGCATGTCTGGCTGGTGGACCCGGTGCTGCGCACGCTGGAACTCTTCCGGCTCGAAGAAGGACGCTACACACTGCTCGTCACGCATACCGGCGGGGCGCTGGTGCGGGTCGAGCCCTTCGAGGCCCTCGAGTTGGAGTTGGCGTTCCTCTGGGGCGAGCGATAGGCGCGGGCAAGGGTGACATGGGACGAGCGCGAGACTCTGATCTGCATCCAGCCCGGCTCCCCGTGGGTACGGAGGTGGGCCCCTGGCGCGTGCTGGGCAGCAGCGCCCAAGGAACCTATGGGGCTGTCTACCGCGCCGTCCGCGTGGGCGAGGAGGGCGCAAAGCCTGTAGCCCTCAAGCTCGCCCTCCTCCCATGGGATCCTCGCTTCCAGCGCGAGGCGGTGTTGCTCGATCGCATCCGCCACCCCAATGTCCCGCTCCTGAGTGACCATGGGTACTGGCGGCATCCCTCGGCCGCTGTCTACCCCTGCCTTGTCATGGAGTGGGTGGAAGGAACTCCGCTGTACGACTGGGCTCTGGAGTACTCCCCCACGTCCCGGCAGATGGCACGGCTCCTTGCCCAACTCGCGCGTGTCCTCCAGGCGACCCATTCGGCCAGCGCCGTCCACAGGGACGTGAAGGGCAGCAATGTCTTGGTGCGGCACTCCGACAGCCGCCCCTTCCTCATCGATTTCGGCGCTGGGAACTACGCCGGAGCCGAACGCCTGACGTGGCAGGCGCTTCCTCCCGGGACCAATGGGTACCGCGCTCCCGAGGCGTGGCACTTCGCCCTGCGCTCGCTCCTCGACAAAGAGGCGCACTACACCGCAGGGCCGGCCGATGACGTGTTCGCGCTCGGCGTCACCGCCTACCGGCTCGTCACTGGCCAGTACCCACCGCCCACCGAGCCCGAGGCCGACACGGCGCGGACCTGGTACCCGGAGAGCGTGGGGCCACAGCCTCCGCTGGCGCTCAACCCCCAGGTCGATCCGCGCTTGAGCGCGGTGATCCTCCGCATGCTCTCTGTGTGGCCCGAGGCACGCGGCACGGCGGAAGAGCTCGCCGAAGCACTGGAGCACATCGCCGAGACACCGGTCCCCGAGGCCGCTCCGCCTCCTGCGGAGCCCCTGCCCTCTGCGGGCTGCCAAGCCGCAACGACTCAAGCTCGCGCGCGATTGCGCTCCTGGCAGCGAATAATGGTCCTGGCCGCGTCGATCGCGCTGTGGGTGGTCGGCATGACGCAGACCACGGACTGGCTGCCCGAGGGGAGCTTCGTTGGCTGTGAAGATGCTGGCACGGTCGCGCTGGGAGACAGCGCCCAGGTGGAGGAAGACACGCCGGATGCGCCGCCTCGTCCGACAGGCGTCCGCCGCGACATCCCCAAGAAGCCCCTGCCGGGTCAGCAGCACGCTCCCTGTGGCAAGAGCGAGGAGGCGATCCGGGGTGGGTGCTGGATCAAGCACGGAGGAGCCGTGCCTCCGTGCCCGTACTACGCCTACGAGTGGGAAGGCGCCTGCTACCTGCCCTTCCTCCAGCCCCCGCGCCCGGCGACCTCCGAGCAGCCATGAACTTCTTGGACCGCTAAATGAATGACCCGCCGTCTCGCGACAGACCCTGGTGGCACTACGCGGTCATCGCCTGCGTCACGTTCGCCCTCCCCATGCTGATGATCCTGGATTTGCCCTGGCATGCCCTCTGCGCCTGGCTGATCGCGGTCCTGGTGTACCTGGGCCTCCTTGGAGTCTTTGGCACCCGCTTCGTCATCGAGGGTGGCATCTTCGTGTTCTTTCTCGCCGCTCTCATGGCGGCGGTGCTCAACGTCTCTCACCACTTACAGGAACGGGCAGAGACAGCTTCGCGACCCCCTCTTCAGACCCTTGGGTTAGAGTGCCCCACCGATTCCGGAGGTAACGCATGAGCGAGGCACAGGCCCAGAACACGGCCTTCAGCGAGGTGTTCCGTGACGGGCTCAACGGCAGCGACAAGCCCGAGCACCATGTCCTCTCCTCGCGCGAGGAGTACGAGGCCTGGTTCGAGCATGCCCGGCGCCGCTACCCGCCCAGCGCCGCCGAGGTGGACTTCGCCCAGGAGGTCGTCCTCGTCGTCAGCGCCGGCCGCAAGTCCACCACCGGCCATGACATCCAGGTGGTGCGCGTGGTGGACCTCTCCGGAGTGCTGGGCGCTCCCGTGACGTGCGTGCTCTATCGGGAGACCTCCCCCTCGGCCCAGTCCGGCGCGGGCGATGCACTCACCTACCCGGTTCACATGGTGAAGGTGCCGCGCCGCGACACGCAGTACGTGTTCGCCCGGGGCTGAGCTCCGTGTACGCCAACCCCGGGGGTCCTCCCCTCCCCCTCCCCGGGTGCCTGTACGATAGGAGGCGGTGGGCATGCACGCGTCTTGCGGACCCATGCCCAGCGGTTGGAGCCTGTCACTCGCGATCTCACCACGGGGGCCGTCGTGCAACGGGTGCTGGTGCTGGAGGACGATGACGACCTGAGGTTCCTGCTGTGTGACTTGCTGGTGGCCTCCGGCGCGAAGGCCTGTGTGAGCGTCGACTCCTTCGAGGCGATGGTGCTCCGCAAGGAGCAGGTACTCGAGTGCGGCCTGGCCCTGCTCGACGTCAACCTGGGGGGAGGCGTGCCCAGCGGGCTGGACGCCTACCACTGGCTCAAGGAGCACGGCTTCACCGGGGGCATCGTCTTCCTCACCGGCCATGCCCGCTCCCACCCACTCGTGCGTCAGGCGCGCGAGCTGACCGGGGCGCGGGTGCTGTCCAAGCCCGTCAACGCGAAGGAGCTGATGGCGCTGGTGAAGGAGCCCCATGGCCCAGGCTCCACCTCCTAGGCGACTCGCGCTGCCCGCGACGGACGCGCAGCGCGGCCGGGCGTGGTGGGCGGCCCTCTTCGCCACGGGCCTCTCGCTGCTGGGCGAGACGGCCTACATCTTCATCGACTGGCAGGTCCACCCGGGCCGGCTCCTGCTGCCCTCGCTGCGCGCCCTGCACGTGCTCGAATCCGTGGTCCTGCTGGCGCTGCTGCTCTCGCGCCGACGCGACGCGAGCGAGAAGCTGAGCCCGGGCGTCTTCACCGCCGTGGCGCTGCCCCACCTCGTCATCTTCGCCGTGGCGGAGGTGGCCATGGCCGCCTCGGGCCGCATGTGGATGCCGCTCACGGGGCACCGACTGCTGATGCTGGGCATCGGCCTGCTGGCGCCCACCGGGCCGGCGCTGAGCAGTGGCCTCATCGGCGCCTTCGCCCTGGAGGCCGTCGTACTCTGGTACGGCCTGGGGCTGCACACGCGCCTGCAGATGCCGTGGGAGCCGTGGATCACCCTCGTCTGGGCGGGCACCGGGTGGGGGCTCCTGGCCTTCCGCGTGAGGACCCAGCGCATCGAACGAAAGCTGCTGCTCGCGCGCGCCGAGGCCGAGTCCCTGGAGCGCCTGGCCCGGCTGCTGCTCGTGCTGCGGGACGGGACCAACACGCCCCTCCAGTCGCTGGAGCTAGGGGTCGCCCTGCTGCAACAGCGCGCCCCGGAGAACGCCGTCCTGCTGGAGACCATGGAGCGCTCCCTGGCGAAGCTCCGGGCGCTCACCCAGCGCATGGCCATCGCCGATCCGCTCCTGGAGTGGGACTCCGAGAAGGAGTCCTTCGACGTCGAGGAGGTGCTGCGCGGCCTGGAGGAGTCGCTCATCCGCGAGCTGGAGCGACGGCGCCAGTAGTAAGGTCCCCGCCCATCCATGCACCCCACCCTCATCACCGCGCTGTCCGCCGAGCTACTGGATCTGCCGCTCACCGAGCCGTTCGCCATCGCCACCGGCGCGCAGCACGTGGCCCACAACGTGCTCGTGCGCATCACCCTCGCCGATGGCACCACGGGACTGGGTGAGTCGGCGCCCTTCACCGCCGTCAGCGGAGAGACCCAGGCCGGCACGCTGGCCGCCATCCAGTCGGTGCGCGAGCGGCTCGTCGGCAAGGAGGCCCGCGCCTGGCGCCCTCTGTCCGCCTGGCTCACGGAGGCGCTGCCCGGGGAGCCCGCGGCCCGCTGCGGCATCGAGACCGCCTTGCTGGACGCGCTCGCCCGCCACCACCGTGTGCCCCTGTGGGTGTTCTTCGGCGGCGCGGGCACGGAGCTGGACATCGACATGACGGTGACGGCCGGCGACCGCGCGCACGCCGAGGCCTCCGCCCGCGCCATCCTCGCCCGGGGCATCACCACGCTGAAGGTGAAGGTCGGCGCTGTTTCTCCCGAGCAGGACGTGGAGCGGCTGGTGGCCATCCGCGAGGTGGCGCCTCGGGCGCGGCTGTTCGCCGACGCCAATGGGGGCTACACCGTGGCCGGGGCGCGCGCGTTCCTCTCGGGGCTGGAGCGCGCCGGGGTGCCGCTCGCCCTCTTCGAGCAGCCGGTGCCCGCAGAGGACCTCGCGGGCATGGCCGAGCTCACCCGCCTCTCGCGCATCCCCATCTGCGCCGATGAGTCCGCCCGCTCCGCCGAGGACGTGCTGCGGTTGATCCGCGAGCGCGCCGCCACTGGCATCAACATCAAGACGATGAAGTGCGGCGTGGTGGAGTCCCTGATGATGTGGCACCTGGCCCGCGCCGCCGGCATGGAGCTGATGATCGGCGGCATGGTGGAGAGCACCCTGGCCATGAGCACCTCGGCCCACCTCGCGGCGGGCCTGGGAGGCTTCCACTACGCGGACCTCGACACGCCGCTGTTCATCGCGAAGCATCCGTTCCGGGGCGGCTATCATCAGGAGGCCTCCCGGGTCAGCGTCGCGGGGAGCACCGCGGGTCACGGGGTGGAGCTGGCCTGAGTCACCGGGTCGTTGGGGGGTTCGCATGCGCCCGTTCGTCCGTGCCCTGCTGCTGCTCGCTGGCTGCGCTGCCCTGGGCTTCGGGCTGCTCTTCACCGGCATCAAGACGTCCTCCGACTTCAGCCAGCGCTATGAGGCCGTGCTGAGCCTGCTCGGCCGTCGCGCACACAACACGGTGGACCCGACGGACCTGGTCGCCCTTCCCATGCTCGCGGTGGCGGTGTGGGATGCGCGACGGCTGGCACGCGGTAGCGCGGCAAAGCGTGCCTCGACCGGTTAGGCATGGGGGACACCGTGCTGGACCTGCCCGCATCGCTGCTGCGCCTCGCCCTCGTCGCCGAGGATCCGCTCGCCCGTGGCGCGCTCTCCCGAGCGCTGTCCGACCGGGGCGGCGAGGAGCTCTTCGTCGCCGCCTCCGGCACGCTCGCGGAGCTGGAGGCCACCCGCGCCGAGCCTCCGGATGTGGTGCTGTGGGACGTGGGCCTGCGCCTCTCGGACGCCGAGGGGCGCCTGGAGGCTCCCGAACTGGGGGCTCCCGTGCTCGCGCTGGTGCCGGACGAAGCGGCCGGAGAGCTGGCGCTGGCGGCAGGCGCCCGGGGGCTGCTCTTCCGGGATGCCTCGCCGGGGACGCTGCTCGCCGCGCTCCAGGCCGTGGCGCGGGGACTCGCCGTGTTCGAGCCGAGCCTGTCTCCCGTGCGCCCCACGGCCCGGGCCGCCACGCCGAGCACCAGCTCGGACTCGCTCACACCTCGGGAGCGCGAGGTGCTCGCGCTGCTCGCCGAGGGCCTGTCCAACAAGGCCATCGCGGACCGCCTCGCCATCAGCGAGCACACCGCCAAGTTCCATGTGAACGCGGTGATGGCGAAGCTGGGGGTGCAGCGGCGCACCGAGGCCGTCGTCCGCGCCGCGCGCATGGGGCTGGTGACATTGTGAGCGAGACCCGAATCCTCCCCGCTCTTCAACCGGAGCAGGTGGAACAGGCGCGCACCCTCGTCCTCGAGTACGTGAACGGGCTGGGCATCGACCTGGACTTCCAGGACTTCGAGCAGGAGATGCGCGAGTTCCCCAGCGACTACGCGCCCCCGGACGGGTGCCTGCTGCTCGCCATGGATGCCCAGGGGCCCGCGGGCTGTGTCGGCCTGCGCAAGCTGGAGCCTGGCATCTGCGAGATGAAGCGGCTGTACGTCCGGCCTCGGTGCCGGGGACAGGGCTTGGGACAGCGGCTCGCCCAGGCGGTCATTGAGGAGGCCCGGGTGCTGGGCTACTCGGCGATGCGGCTGGACACGCTCTCCACCATGCACTCCGCCATTGGCACCTACCGAGGGCTTGGCTTCCAGCCCATCGCGGCCTACTACCGAAACCCGATCGAAGGAGCGCTGTTCTTCGAGCTGAAGCTTGGATGATGTCCCCGAACGCCGAGGGCCCGCCATGCGCATCACCCGAAAGACTTCCTCCGAGCTGGACTTCGTGGCGCGGCCCACGGGAGGGCTGCTCTCCTTCGGCATCGTCAGCCTGATCTTCGGGGTGACGCTGGGCTCGCTCTGGGAACCTTTCTCGCTCGAGTGTACGCGCGAAGGAACGTGCCAGCTTCGGCACCCTGGCCTCATGGCTCCGGAACCGAAGCACTTCCCCCGGAGCGCCATGCGGGGCGCCTGGGTGGAGAGCAAGGGCAGCGGCCGACGCACCCACTACCGCGTGGTGCTCAACACCACCCAGGGCGTCTATCCCCTCCGGGCGGAGTACAGCTCTGGCTACGACTCCAAGCTGAAGCTCGCGGAGCACCTCGATGCCCTCTCACGTCAGCGTGACGGCGAGGTGCAGGTGGTCGATCTGGATGGCTTCCGGCTCATGCTCGCCCTGGGCGGCATGACGGTCGGGGGGCTGTCGGTGTTCCGCGGCGCCAGGCGCTACACCGGAACGCTGCGGCGTGGCACGGGGACCCTGAGGCTCCTTCGCCGGGGGGTGTTCCGAGCCCGCATCGAGGAGCATCCCCTGGAGACCCTGGCCCCGATGACCGCGACCACCTCCTCGGCGAAGATCAACAAGCAGGCGCTCGTGAAGCTGACCCTCGCCACCACCCAGGGCGAGCCCGTGCTGAAGTGCTACGTGTTCGATACCCCCGAGGTCCACGCGGACGTCGAGCGGCTGAATGCCTTCCTCGAAAGCGCCCGGAACCTCCACCTGGTCCACACCTCCTGAACCTGCCGACCCGGTAGGGCGTCTCCCGTCCATCGAATGTCAGGGGTAGGATGTAATGTGGCGGTATGAACGAGGAATTGGGTGGGGAGTGGGTGGCGGGCCTTGCGGCGCCTGAGAGCGGCCAGCATCCTGAACGCATGAGCGAGCAGCCGCCGCGACGGGAAGCGACGTACGAGGACTTGGAGAAGCTCCCGCCCGAGGTCATCGGTGAGCTGGTGGACGGCGAGCTGTTCGCGAGTCCCAGGCCGGCCATGAAGCACTCGCGGGTGACGATCGTCCTGTCGGGCAAATTGATGGACCCGTTTGACCATGGAACGGGAGGGCCCGGTGGATGGTTGCTCCTGTACGAGCCCGAGCTGCATCTCCGGCGGAACGTTCTGGTGCCCGATCTCGCCGGGTGGCGTCGGGAGCGGATGCCAGAGTTGCCTGACACGGTGGGCGCCACGTTGGCTCCCGACTGGGTGTGCGAGGTGCTCTCGCCCTCCACGATGAAGCTGGACCGGGGGCGAAAGATGGGTGTCTACGCACGCGAGGGCGTGAAGCACTTGTGGCTGATGGACCCGGTCGCGCAGCTATTGGAGGTGTATCGGCTGGAAGGAGGCCGGTGGCTGCTACTGGGCACGCACGAGGGGAACGCCACCGTGCGGGCCGAGCCGTTCGAGGTGCTCGACCTGGAGTTAGGGGCAGTCTGGGCGCGCTAAGGCCCTCCTAAAGGACAGGCGACCTATCCGAATGGTCAGGTCTCCTCCCTGACCGTCTCGCCGATGTGCCGATTTCCCGAGGCCTTTAGCTTCTTGGCCAGAAAGGAAACGCCATGTCCGAGCTCGCCTCCCTGTCCCAGTCCATCTCCTCCGTCGTCGAGCGCCTCGCCTCCAGCCTCGTCCGCGTGGAGGCCCGCCGCCGTGGCGGCGCCACCGGCATCATCTGGAGCGCCGACGGCCACATCCTCACCACCAGCCACGCCGTCGAGCACGAAGGCCACATCCAGGTCACCCTCCCCGACGGCCGCACCGTCAACGCCGAGCTCGTCGGCCGTGACTCCAGCACCGACCTCGCGCTCCTCAAGGCCGACGCCTCGGGCCTCACCCCGCTCGCCCCCGCCTCCCTCGACGGCGTGAAGGTGGGCCACCTGGTGCTCGCCCTCGGCCACCCCGGCCGCACCACCCGCGCCACCCTGGGCATCGTCAGCGCCCTCGGCGATGGCTGGCGCACCCACGCTGGTGGCCGCATCGACCGCTACCTGGAGACCGATGCGGACCTTCCCCCCGGCTTCTCCGGCGGCCCGCTGGTGGACGCCCAGGGGCGATTCCTGGGCCTGCTCACCGCCGCCTTCTCCCGCACCGCCGCCGTCGTCATCCCCGGCGAGACGCTCTCCCGCGTGGCCAACGCCCTGAAGGAGCACGGTGGCATCCGCCGTGGTTACCTCGGCGTCGGCGCCTACCCCGTGCGCATCCCCAAGCACCTGTCGGCCACCGCCGGCAGCGAGACGGGCCTCATCTTCCTCTCGGTGGACCCGGACGGCCCCGCCCAGCGCGCCGGGCTGCTCCTGGGAGATGTGCTGGTGCGCCTCGGCGACAACACGCTGGAGGGCGTGGAGGACCTGCTGGGCTTCCTGGGCGACGAGAAGGTGGGCACCACCGTCCAGGCCAAGGTGCTGCGCGCCGGCGAGGCGCGCGAGGTGTCCCTCACCATCGGCAAGCGCTCGTGAGCCGTCCCCCCGGCCAGAAAGGCACACCCCACCATGAAACTGCTCCAACAGTTCTCGGATGACCTCGAAGCCCTCGTGGCCCGCGCCTCGCCCGCCGTCGTCGGCGTGGAGCACGGGCGCGGCCACGGCACCGGCCTGTTCCTCACCCCGGACGGTTACGTCCTCACCAACCGCCACGTGGTGCGCCAGTCGCGAAAGATGACCGTGTCGCTCGCCAACGGCGAGGAGCTCAAGGCCACCCTCGTCGGCGGAGATGCTCCCACGGACCTCGCCGTGCTGCGCGCCGACGGCACCGACTTCCCCACCCTGCCGCTCGCCGACCCCAAGGACGTGCGCATGGGCCAGCTCGTGGTCGCCATCGGCAACCCGTTCCGGCTGGAGCAGTCGGCCACCCTGGGCGTGGTGAGCGCCATCAACCGCAGCCTCACCCTGCCCGACGGCACCGTGCTGGAAGGGATGCTCCAGACCGACGCCGCCATCAACCCCGGCAACTCGGGCGGCCCGCTGCTCAACACCCGCGGACAGGTGGTGGGGCTCAACACCCTGGTGCTGCCCTACGCCCAGGGCATCGGCTTCGCGGTGAGCGCCACCACGGCGGCCTGGGTGGCCAGCCTCCTCATCCAGCGCGGCAAGGTGGAGCGCCGCTACCTCGGCGTGGCCGCCCGCGCCGTGCTGCTCGAGCCCGCCCAGGCCCGCGACACCGGCCAGCCCCGAGGCGTGCTCATCCTCCAGGTGCAGCAGGGCACTCCGGCCGATGACGCCGGCCTGCAGCCCGAGGATCTGCTGCTGGGCATCAACCAGCACCCGGTGGGCAGCGTGGACGATGTGCAGCGGGTGATGGCCCTCTCGGGTGATCCCGAAGTGCGCCTGGAGGTGCTGCGAAAGGGCCGCCGCCGCCAGCTCTCGGCGCGCACCCGCTCGCGTGCCGAGCCAGTGGCCGCGTAGGTCCGCTTTTTAAAGGCTTGCAGACCTACCGAGCTTATGTAAAATTGCACCCACAACGGCGGTGTACCTCACCGCCACCAGGGCCTCCGGGAGTGGGGCAGGAAGCACCGATGACTCTGCTGGACACACCAACCCTTCGGAACCCCACGGGCTTTCGGCGGGTAGCGGTGTGTGGCAGGGCGCCACACTGCACAGTCCCGGCGCCACGAGGCGCCACTCCCCGGGGTGCATGAGTGCAGAAATTCCCGGGGGTTGGCGGCAGCGAAGCCCCGGCATCGAAGTTGCGAAACGCCCAGATATGACAAGCCAGCACAAAGCCATCTGGAAAGCGTTGGGGGTGCTGGTCGCTCTGGCGGTCAGCGCGTGTGGCGTGGAGTCGGGAGAGGCACAGCCCGAGGCGAGTCAAGCCCACGTGCGCAGCGTGCGCCAGGAGGCGCAGAGCACCCGCAAGGTGCTCGTGCTGGACAGCAGCGTGGCCGGCGGGGCGAGCCGCGAGGTGCAGGCCATCACCGACCTGGGCTTCGAGCCGGTCCCGGTCTCTCCGGCCGAGTGGGCCACGAAGAGCGCCGAAGAGTTCATGACGTACCGCGCCCTCGTCATCGGCGACGCGGCCTGTGAGACGGGCACGGCCGCGTTCCAGGCCGCCATCGACACGCGCGACGTGTGGGGCCGCATCATCGACGGCCGGGTCGTCATCATCGGCTCCGACCCGACCAGCAACAACACCCTGAATCTGGTGGAGAGCGCCATGGCGGTGGCGCTCGAGCGCCCCAAGCTCACGGGCATGTACATCGCCCTGGGCTGCGCCTACGCGGACGCGCCGGTCGGCACGGCGGTGCCGCTGCTGGAGCCGTTCGGCACCTTCGAGGTGGGCGGCACGGGCTGCGCCGACGCCGCGCACATCTTCGCCATGAGCCCGGACACGCTCTCGGCGCCGCTCTGGGACGAGGGGCTGGAGGGCGATGGCTGCGCGGCGCGCTCGGTGTTCACCCAGTACCCGGAGCGGGCCTTCGCGGCCGCGGCGCTGGGCATCAACTCCAGCGGCATTCCGGTGCCGGGGCAGCAGGACTACCTGGACTACAGCCTCGGAGCCCCCATCACCTTCTCGGGCGCGCCCTACATCCTGGTGTACGGCGCCATGGCGGTGGGCTCCGGGTGTGGCATGCCCGAGTCGCCCGCCGGTGAGGAGTGCGACCTGGGCGATCAGCTCAACGGCCAGCCCGCGCTGCCGGGCCAGCCGTCGGGCGATACGTGCTCCTTCACCTGCCGCAACCACTGGTGCGGCGATGGCGTGGTGGACTGGGACCAGGGCGAGCAGTGCGACAACGGCTTCCAGAACGGCCGCAGCCGCGACGCCGCGGGCAGCATCGGCGAGTGCTCCGCCTTCTGCACCGTGGCCCAGGCGCCCGTCAGCCACCCGCCCGTGGCCAACTGCCAGAACGTGACGCTGGTGGCGCGCAACGTGTGCGGCCTGAGCGCCTCCATCGACAATGGCTCCACGGACATCGACGGCGACCTGCTGGGCTGCACGCAGAGCCCCGCAGGCCCCTTCCCCATCGGCCAGACGCAGGTGACGCTCACCTGCGAGGACGAGGTCGGCAACGTCGCCTCGTGTACCGGCACGGTGACGGTGGAGGACCGCGTGGTGCCGACGCTGGCGCTGGTGGGCTCCAGCCCTCAACTGACGGAGTGCGGCGGGGAGTACACCGAGCAGGGCGCCACCGCGAGCGACCTGTGCTCGGGGGACCTGACGAGCGCCATCGTCATGAGCGGCACGGTGGACCCCACCCGGAAGGGCGTCTACACGCGCAACTATGACGTGACGGACTCGGCCGGCAACAGCCCGCCGACGCTGAAGCGGCAGGTGCGGGTAGCCGACACGCGGCCGCCGCGACTGCTGCTCAACGGCGAGCTCATCGCCGCCGTGGAGTGTGGCTCGGGGTACACGGACCTGGGCGCCACGGCGCATGACCAGTGCGCGGGCGACCTGACGGGCTCCATCGTGAAGACCGGCTCGGTGACGGCGACGGTGCCGGGCAGCTACACGCTGGGCTTCCGCGTGACGGACCCCGAGGGCCTGAGCACCGAGGCGCAGCGCCGGGTGGCGGTGACGGACACCCAGCCGCCCGTGCTGGAGCTCCAGGGCCCCAGCCAGCTGGGCGTGGAGTGCGGCGATGCGCTCGTGGATCCGGGCGCGAAGGCCAGCGACGTGTGCTTCGGGGATGTCACCTCGCGCATCACCTCGACGGGCAGCGTGGAGACGGGCGTGCCGGGCAGCTACACCCGCACTTATAAGGTGACGGACCCCCAGGGCCTGAGCGCGCAGCCGGTGCAGCGCACGGTGCAGGTGGACGACACGCGCAAGCCGGTCGTCACGATGAACGGCCCGCGCCAGCAGCAGCTGGAGTGCGGCAGCGGCCCGTTCGCGGACCCGGGCGCCACGGCCAGTGACGTGTGCGCCGGCACGCTGACGGCGGTGGCCAGCGGCACGGTGGACTCGCGCTCGCTGGGGACCCACTCGGTCCACTACAGCGCGACGGACCCCTCGGGCAACACGGGCACCACGGCGGATCCGCGCCTGGTGACGGTGGCCGACACGCTGCCCCCCTCGCTGCTGCTCCAGGGCCCGGCCTCCGCCAGCATCGAGTGCGGCACGCGCTACGAGGAGACGGGTGCCAAGGCGAGCGACCAGTGCGCGGGCGACGTGAGCGACCGCATCGTCATCTCCGGCAACGTGAACCCGGGCGCGGTGGGCAGCTACACGGTGAGCTACAGCGTGACGGACCCCTCGGGCAACGCGGCCAGCACCGCCCTGCGCACGGTGGCGGTGGCGGACTCGCTGCCGCCCACGCTGACGCTCCGGGGCGCGGCCGCGGCCAGCGTCGAGTGCGGCATGCCCTACGAGGAGTCGGGCGCCACGGCCACGGACCTGTGCGCCGGGGACGTGAGCAACCGCATCGTCATCTCCGGCGGCGTGGACCCGCGCGCGGTGGGCACCTACGCGGTGAGCTACAGCGTGACGGACCTCGCGGGCAACGCGGCCAGCACCGCCGTTCGCACGGTGGCGGTGGCCGACACGCTGCCGCCCACGCTGCTGCTCCAGGGCTCGGCCACCGCGCGCGTCGAGTGCGGCACCCGCTACGAGGAGGCGGGCGCCAAGGCGAGCGACCTGTGCAGCGGCGATGTGAGCGACCGCGTCGTCATCTCCGGCAACGTGGACCCCAGCGCGGTGGGCACCTACGCGGTGAGCTACAGCGTGACGGACCTCGCGGGCAACCGGACGAGCACCGCGCACCGCACGGTGGAGGTAGCCGACACGCTGCCGCCGCGGATTGCCTGCCCCGCGCCCATCGTCGCCGAGGCCATCGAAGGCAGCCTGGCCCCCATCAACCTCGGCACGGCGACGGCCACGGACTCGTGCGACCGCGAGGTGCGCGTGTCCAGCCCTCAGGGCACGCTGTTCGCCGCGGGCACCACGACGGTGACGTACACGGCGACGGATGCCTCGGGTAACCGCGCCAGCTGCACCTCGACCGTCACCGTGCAGGCCATCGCGCTGCCGGACACCTGGATTGTCCAGGCGCCGCCCGAGCAGACCGAGGACACGCGCGCCACGTTCGGGTTCGAGGCCTCCAAGCCGGACGTGACGTACGAGTGCAGCCTGGACGGGGTGGACTTCTTCCAGTGCGAGAAGCTCTCCACCTTCGAGGCGCTGGCCGAGGGCGCTCACGACATCCTCGTCCGCGCCCGCGACACCCGGGGCCTGGTGGATCCGACGCCCGCCTCCGCCAAGTGGATGGTGATGGCGAAGCGTCCCGAGCTGTGGGACGGTGCGCTCCTGGGCGGCGGCCATGGCGGCTGCGCGGCGACGGGCAGCGGGTCCGCGTCGCTGGCGATGCTGGGGTTGGTGTTGGTCTCGCTCCTGGAGGCCCGGAAGCGTCGGCGCTAGCCCGCTGTTCCTTTCGGCCATGGGGCGGGAATTCGGGGCCGCCCCTCCCCTTCTTCGAGCCTTTCACTCAATGCCTTCACGAAATCGCTCCCCACGCGCCTGGCTGCTCGCCCTCGCCGCGCTGCTCTGGGGTACCGCCGCCCTCGCTCAGTCGCAGGGCGTCCTTCCCTCCTTCGAGCTGGAGCGCCTGGAGCTCAACCCGGGCGGCATGGGCTCGCTCCTGGTGGGGACGGGCGAGCTGCTGCCGGACGGCGACTACCGGCTCTCGCTCACCAGCCACTACGAGAGCAACCCGCTGGTGCTCTTCCGCAACGGCTCGCGGCTGGGGGCCATGGTGGGCTACCGTGCCACGGCGCACCTGGGCGCCGCCTACGGACTCTGGGACCGGTTCGAGTTCGCGGCGCAGATCCCCGTGGTGCTCTCGCAGCGCGGGGACGATTTGACGCCGTACGGAGCCGGCATCCCCCGGCGAGGGCTGTCGCTGGGAACGCCCATGCTGGCGGCGCGCGTGAAGCTGCTCTCGGAGGCGGACAGCGACACGGTGGACCTCGCCTTCGGGGTGCAGGGCAGCCCCCGGCTGGGCAGCAATCAGGCCCTGGCGCGAGAGATGCGCGTGGCGCCCACCGTCATGGTGGGCCGGCGCCTCACGGACTCCCTGCGTGGCGCCTTCAGCGCGGGCGTCATGTGGCGGCCGCGCGTGGTGCTCACGCCGGACGAGAACATCCAGGACGAGCTGGGCCACGAGCTGCGCCTGGGCGCGGTGTTGGCCAGCATGGGCCGGCGCCTGCGCGGAGAGCTGGCCGTCACCGGCTCCATCCCCTTCCGGCGCGAGGGCTACTCCTTCGAGACGATGGGCGGGGCGCGGCTGCCGCTGACTCCGGCGGTCGAGGCCTACGCGATGGCGGGCTTGGGCTTTGGCAGCGCGCCGGGCACGCCGGACTACCGCGTGCTGCTGGGCGTGGCGTTCGGCAGGAGCGTGCCGGCCTGTGGGCCCGGCGGAGAGAATGATCCGCGCGTGTGCCCGGAGATGGACGGCGACGGGGACGGCGTGGCCAACGGCGACGACACCTGTCCGACGGAGAAGGGCCTGGTGGACGCGGGCGGCTGCGTGCCCAAGGACTGGGAAGGCCCGGTGCTGGCCGAGGAGCCCTCGGACTCGCTCGATGGGCAGGAGGTGACCGTGGCCCAGGGCACCGACGAGCCGGCGGTGGATACGGATGGGGACAGCCTGCTGGACTCGCAGGACTCGTGCCCGGACGAGGTGGGCCCTCCGGACAACATGGGCTGCCCGGTGTTCACCGAGCCGGTGGTGTCGCTGCAGAAGGACCGCATCAAGCTCACCGACACGGTGCACTTCGACTACGACCAGGCCACGATTCAGCCCCGCTCCTACTCGCTGCTCGACAAGGTGGCGCGCATCCTCGTGACGCACCCGGAGATCGTCCGGGTGACCATCGAGGGCCACACTTCGGACGAGGGCACCGCGAACTACAACCGCGGCCTGTCGCAGCGTCGCGCGGAGGCGGTGCGCGACTACCTCGCCGGCAAGGGCGTGACGCTCGAGCGCATGGAGCCCAAGGGCTTCGGCGAAGACCGGCCGGTGCAGTCGAACGCCACCGAGGCGGGGCGCATCGCCAACCGCCGCGTGGAGTTCATCACCCACCAGGACGGGCAGTAGCCCGCGCGCCCATCCTGGCCGGGTGGCCCTACTCCTTGCGGCCGCCCTTGTCGCTCACCGGAGGCGCGCTGCGCGGCACCGTGCCCTCCTGGGCGCCGTAGCCGCCAGTGCCCTTCTGGTGGATGCGCTCCTGGCCCACGTCCTCGTCGGCCACATCCAGGCGCGGCGCGTTCTCGTCCTGGTGCCTCGACTTCCTCTCGAGCTCCTCCGAGCCCTCCCTGTCCAAGCGCTCGTCACCCTTCACCGGGTTGCCCTTGTTGTCGGCCATGGTCCTGGCTCCTCTTTGGTAGTGCCGAGGACAAAGGTCCGAATGCCTTCCGCTCGCGGCAAGGCGCCCCGCCCATGCTCCTCCGGCCGTCCTGCCCTGGGGCGCTCCGGGGCCTCTCCGCTCTCTCTCTCCATGGGCAAAAGAAAAGGGCCCCCGCGCGATGCAGGGGCCCCGGAGACTGCCTGGCTGGTGGCTCAGCTCTTGTACTTCACGGAGCAGCCATACGGCTCGGTGGTGGAGGCCGGCACCGCCTTGCCTCCGAGCAGCGCGTCCACGGTCGTCTTCACGTGGTTGACGGCCGCCTTGTCGCTCTTGCCGCGCGGATCATCGTCGATGGCGCCCGCGTAGCGCAGCACGCCCTTCTCATCGATGACGTACATGTGCGGGGTGGTCTTCGCGCCATACGCGTGGCCGACCTTGCCCTCGGGGTCCTGGAGCACGGGGTAGGAGAAGCCCTTCTCCTTCTTCCACGCGGCGGACTTGTCCGGGGTGTTGCTGGCGGTGGAGTCGATGGCGAGCCACACGACCTTGTTGGCGTCGAAGCCCTTCAGGGTGTTCGACATGGTGGTGGCCTTGTAGTGGCGCTGGACGAAGGGGCAGCCCGGGTTGGTCCACTCGAGCACGACGAGCTTGCCCTTGTACTGCTCCAGCGAGTGCTCCTTGCCCGCCTCGTCCTTGAGCGTGAAAGCGGGGGCCTGCTTGCCCACCTCGGCGTCAGCGGCCAGCGCGGGAACGGCGGCTCCCAGCACTGTGGTGAGCGCGAGAGCGGTGAGGACAGACTTCATGGGGTCATCTCCTTCACTGCGAGGTTGAAACAAAGGGAGGGTCCTTCCCTCCCGGGGTGAAAGGTGCGGCGGCTGGGTCGTGTCAGCCGCGCTCAGGTGGCGTCGGCGCGCAGCCCGGAGGCTCGCTCCACGGCCTGGACGACGAGGTCGGCGGTGAGCAGCTCGGGAAGAACCTCCGGGCGGTCCGGAGCCGAGGGGTTGATGACAAGGTACATGGGCACACCGGCCCGGCCGTGCGCGGCGAGCTGGGCGGAGATGCGCGCGTCGCGGCGGGTCCAGTCCGCTACGAAGAAGGCGACGTTGTGGCGAGCGAAGGTGGCGCGCACGTCCTCGCGCGACAGCACGGTGCGCTCGTTGAACTTGCAGGTGAGGCACCAGTCGGCGGTGAAGTCGATGAAGACCGGCTGGCCAGCCTGGAGCGCCGCGGTCACGGCGGCCTCATCCCATGGCTGCGCGGAGACGGTGGAGACGCGAGCCGTCGCCGCCGACGCATCGAAGCGCAGGGCCATGCCCCCGGTCCCTGCCAGCACCGCGAGCGCGAGCGCCACGTTCACCCACCGCCGACGGCCCTCGGCGGCCTGCGCCAGCCCGTACAGCCACGCCCCCAGCGCCACGGCGACGAGGAACGCGAGCAGCCGCGCCATGCCATCCACCCCGGCCAGCCCGCCCACCACCCACACCAGCCACACGGCGGTGCCCAGCAGCGCGAAGCCCAGGAGCTGCTTGGCGCGCTCCATCCACGCGCCCGGCTTGGGCAGGCGCCGGGAGAGCCCGGGCACCATCACCAGCACGCAGAAGGGCAGCGCGAGCCCAAGGCCCAGCGCGGTGAAGATGACGAGCACCGTGGCGGGACCAGCCGCGAAGGCGAAGCCCACGGCGGTGCCCATGAGCGGCGCGGAGCACGGCGTGGCGAGCACCACGGCGAGCACGCCCTCGCCCACGCTGCGCATGACTCCGTGCGAGGCGTCCACCTTGCCGGCCAGCGCCGTGCCATCCAACCCGACGTGGAAGACGCCGAAGAGGTTGAGCGCGAAGGCGACCAGCACCGCGCACACGGCGGCGACGAAGAGGGGCTCCTGGAACTGGAAGCCCCAACCCACGCTGGTGCCACCGGCGCGCACCGCGAGCACCACGACGGCCAGCACCAGCATCGACCCGACGATTCCGCCGGTGTACGCCAGGGCATGGCGCCCCACGCGGCCTCGGTCCTCCTGGGCCAGGCGGGTGAAGCCGTACGCCTTGAGCGCCAGCACGGGGAAGACGCACGGCATGAGGTTGAGGATGGCCCCGCCCAGGAAAGCGAACAGCACCGCCAGCCCCAGGGACAGCGAGGACGCGGGTACCACGGGAGCGGCCACGGTCGCGGACCCGGGAGCCCCAGCGACAGGAGCGGCCGGCGAGGCCTTCGCGACGGGCGCGGCCACCGGTGCGCCCTCCACGGCGGCCAGGGGAAGATCCACCTCCAGCGCCTGATAGCCGGCCTGTGCGGTGCCCAGGCGCAGCACGCCCTTGAAGCGCGGCTCCTTCTCGGGCACGTCGGGCGCGGCCTCTCCCTTCAGCCCGAAGCGGCCCGAGGCCTCGTGCGTGAGGGCCATGCGAGCGATGCCTGGGATGCGCTCGGAGACGAAGAAGTCCGTCTCCACACCCGGAGGCACCTGCCCGTTCCGCGCCGAGACCGTGACGCGACCGGTGAAGGGTTGCCCGGTCTTCAAACTCTGCACGTCCAGCGCGAGCGCCACGTCGAGGCCCGCGGCTTCGGGCGTCCGGGGCACCTTCGCCTGGGAGGCATCGAAGGAGGCAGTGGCCGCCGCGTCGCTCACGGTCTGCGCGCCCACGGGCAGCTCGCGCGTGAGGACCATCTGCGCGGGGATGCACTCCACCTCGCACACCAGCGCGTCCACGGCGGCCGACAGCGTGAGGCTCCCGGAGGCCTGCTCGGAGGCGCGCGCCTCGGCGAACAGGAGCACCTCCTCCTTATATCCGTGGGTGACGATGAAGCCGTCGGAGGTGCGGAACGTGGAGGGGAAAGGCCAGCGCAGCTCGCCCACGGTGACGCCGGGCGTGTCCCACGACACGTCGGTGGAGAGGCCCGCGTCTCCGGGGTTCTTCCAGTAGATGTGCCAGCCGGGATCCATCTTGAAGCGCACGCCCACGCGGAACGCGTCTCCCGGCTTCACCTGGGAGGCGTCCACGAGCAGCGCCGCCTCCACGCGCATGTTGCCCTCGTCAGGCGCGCCCTGAGCCACCGCGGAAGAAGGCACCTCCGCCCAGGCCACCGCCGACAGCAGCAGCCCCAGGAGCACTCCCCCCCACCTCGATGACCGATGACACTTCATGCGCCTCCCGTTAACCCACCCGCCCGCCGCACGCC
Source organism: Hyalangium ruber (assembly GCF_034259325.1). NCBI lineage: Bacteria > Pseudomonadati > Myxococcota > Myxococcia > Myxococcales > Archangiaceae > Hyalangium > Hyalangium rubrum. The sequence continues at coordinate 723,936 of NZ_JAXIVS010000002.1, forward strand.
ATTCTCTCCGTCCGGTCCCTCGCAACTCCCCAGGCGGGCAGGCATTCCCTGGAGCAGTTCGTGACACGCGGCGGGAGAAAGTTTCACCCTGCCGACACGCGAGCGTCCGGAAACAGTACGTGTCAGCAGCGGGCCCCGTTACCGGCTGCGTCCGCCAAACAGTTCCTCGAGGGCTTTGAGCTGGGTGCTGTTCGAGCGCCCTTCGAGCTCGGCGCGACAGACGGTCTTCAGCCGGGCGAGCACACGGTAGGCGGTGGCGCGGGCGATGCCCTGCTCGCGCGCCCAGTCCTCGACGTTGCCCTCGTCCACCAGCAGGTGGCGCAGCAACTCGCGCTCCTGGGGCTTGAGCACCTCCAGGAGCTGTCCCGCCAGGCGGCGCGCATCCATGCGCCGCCGCAGCGCCTCGGGCGGATCGAACCGGCCGGTGTCCTCGTGCCGGTCCTCGGACTCCACCTGGGCATAGCGGCGCAGCAGCTCGCGCACGGCCTCGGCGGACGTGGGCCAGCGCCCGAGCTCGGCCGCCTGCGCGCGCAGCGCCTCCTCCACGCGCTCGCGAGAGAAGCGCTCACCCTCGGTAAGGAGCACGGGCCAGGGCGCGGGCACCACGGGCGCGGCATGAGACATCCGCGCGAGCCCCTCGCGCACGTGCGGCCCGAGCGCGTGCGCGGCGGCGTGGCCCTCCTGCCCATCGGCCACCACCTGGCGGAAGCGGTGGCGCAGGGCGCGCAGCAGCGCCGCGTCATCCATCGCGAGCAGCTCGCGCCGGCGCGCGTCGTGGAGGATGTGGCGCTCGAAGAAGAGGCCCAGCAGACCATCCACCAGCTCTCCGGGAGCGGTGCCTGCCAGCAGCAGGCGCAGCGCGGAGAAGGCAGACTCGGAGAAAGCCCCACTGGCATCGAACTCCCTCAGCGCGGTGCGCACGCCGGCCAGCGAAGCGTCCATGGTCTCTAGTGCTCCACCTTCTTCTTGGGGTTGATGGGGATGCGGATCACCTGACTCACGGCGGTGCGCGCGCCCTCGGCCTTCGCGCGGCGCACCATGAGGGCGGGCAGCTCGGCCACGCGGCGCTCCACGGCGAGCCGCAGGTCCGCCAGGCGCTCCAGGTGGCGGCGCGCGGGCACCTCTTCGGCGGACAGACGCACCAGCTCGTGCAGCGCGGCCTCGGCCTCATTGAGCGCGCGCCCCGCCGACTCCACATCGCGCCGGGAGAGCGCCTTCCACGCGGAGCCCTCGGCGGCCACGAGGTCCAGCTCCACGCTCACCGCGCGCACCATCCGGCCCTGGGGGCTGTCGGGCAGCACGCGGGTCACGGGCACGGAGGGGCGGCGGGTGTCCCCGTTCTCGAGGAAGGAGGAGGTGACGGTGAGATTCCACTCCGCGGCGGACAGGCGCCCGGAGAAGAGCGCGCGGCGCAGACACGCCTGGGAGACGGCGCCGAGCAGCACGCTCATGGCATCGCCCTCGACGCGGGCGGGGTAGCGGTGGCGGCAGCGCAGCTCGGCGAAGCCGCTGGGCAGCACGTGGATGCGGGCCTCGGAGGCCACCTCGCCGAAGAGCTCGGTCACCATGGAGGCCACGGTGGTGGGCAGGGCCTCGGCGTCATCGGCGTGGGTGAAGCCGGTGCCGGAGGGGCCGGTGAGGGCCTCGAGAATCTCCGGCATGTAGTGGCGGCCCAGGCCGAGCGCGTGCAGGGAGACGCCGGACTCGGCCACCTTGGAGCCGAGCTGCCGGAAGTCGACGATGGCGTTGGGGCCCACGGAGGGCTCGCCATCGGTGAGCAGCAGCAGCTTGGGGCGCGCGCCGGGGACGAGCACGCGGCGCAGGGCGGCGGCGCCCAGGTCCACGGCCTCATGGAGCGCGGTGCCCGAGCCCGTCTCCAGGGAGGACAGGCGCTCGGCGAGCTCGGCCTTGGCGTCGGGCTCCATGGCGCGCACGGGGAGGATCTGCTCGGACATGCCATCGAAGGCGAGCAGGCCGATGTAGTCGCGCGGGCCAGCCTGGGCGACCAGGGCCTGGGCGGCCTCGACGGCGGCGACGAGGGGCGCGCCGCGCATGGAGGCGCTGCGATCGATGAGGAGATTGACGGCGACGGGAGCGCGGGGCGCGTCCGCATCGGCCTCCAGGGTGACGAGCAGATGGACCTCGCGGCCATGCTCCGTGTCACGCTCCATCGCCCAGGCCATCTGCTTCATGTGCTTCCCTCGGGGTGTAGGCCCATTGTGCCGTGTTCCTGAGAAAAGAAGACGGCAGCTCCGTGCTCCGTGTCTCACGCGACACGACACCTCAAGGATTCCAGGGGTTTGCGAAGGGGAACTCCCAAGAGGAGCTTCGACCCGACCCGCCACGTCCACTTCCTTGGACTTCGGATGCCCCCGCGCCGGCGCGAGCCGCGGGGGCACACGACACTATTCAGCGTCCCAGCCACCCCAGGCTTCTTCGCTATAGGTCCACTGCCGGCCTCCGGCGGTGACCGTCACGGCGAGCACCCCTTCGCTCTCACCGTCATCTCCCAGAACGACGAAGCCCAGTCCTTCATCGTCCGAGTACGTCGTGTCGTCGTGCCGCATGCTGCACCTCTCCGGGCGCTCCGCGACCACCTGGCGGGTAGACGGTGGAAACCCACTCGCCCCCCGGCGGGCGCCCCCCTGTTCGGTCGACGGAGGCCCGCCCCATGCGGTGCCCCCAATCACGCGTTGACCGATTTACGGCCAAGGTGGGCACGTGTCCGGCGGGTGTAAACCGGTTGAGAGGGCAGGTCCCAGGGCCCGTCGGGCAGCGCACGGCTGCCTGGCTGCTCCCGTCCAGTGACGGATGCTTGGCGGCCTCAGCAGCCGCAGTCGCAGTTGGGCAGGAAGCTGGCCGCGAGCGGAGCGCCGTCCTCGCGCACCAGCGCCACCCGCGAGGTGAACTCCTGGGTCCGCGTGAGCAGCTCCACCTGGCCATCGCCCTCCACGTCGAGCACCGCGACGATGTCCTCGCCGTTGACGATGCCGCCCACGGGAGTCTCCCGCCCGTCGCTTCCCAGGGCGACCACGCGCGACACAGTGGCCGCGTAGTCCGGCCCGCCACACTCGGTCATGCCCTCGCCCGTATGGAAGCGCGCGAGCCCCACCACCACCTGGCGACCGCTCGCGGAGTAGGAGCGCAGCTCCAGTTCCTGCCGCAGCGGTGTGCCCTGCTGCTGGGCATGGGCCTCGCCCTCCGCGCGAGCCTTGGCGAAGGCCGGCACGCCGCGAAGGGCCTCTTCCTGAGCCGCCTTCACCGGCTCGGGCAGCGCCTCCGAGCGAGTGAAGTACCGAGGCGCCGGGCTACCCTTGGGCAGGACGAAGGCGAGGGAGGGGTCATCCATGGCGCGGGTGCCCAGCAGGGAGCAGTCCAGCTCGGCCACGGGCCAGGCGTTGCCACAGCCCGGATCCGCTGGGGGCTCGGGCTGCTGGAAGTAGCCGAAGTGGGGAATGCCCCGGTTGAGCGAGCCGAAGCCCTTCACCCGGCAGCTCACCTGGATGGGGCCCTGCGCGTCGTACAGGTCGAAGGCCTCCCCCTGCTTGAAGGTGCCGGTGGGGTCCTCCTTCAAGGAGGCGAACCAGAAGCCCCGGTCCTCGCCCACCGGGCGCAGCTCGGCGCCCGGAGTGTCCTGAGGCTCATGGGTCAGCAGGACGAAGGTTCGCTTCCCGCGCACATCCAGGAACCGAGGCCCCACGGAGCCCGCCGGAGCCTGGGCGAGCGCCTCGCGGGCCTGGGCCTGCTCGCGGCAGTCCGCCTCGCGCCGCTCCCGGTCCTTGGCCAGGGCGCCGGCGTTCTTCAGATAGTTGTCGATTCCCGCCCCATCCAGGCGCTGGGCCAGGGCGAGCGCCGCGTCCCTGTCCGCGAAAGCCCCTGCCACCACCACCTCCAGACACGGGCGCAGCGAGGCGAACGGGGTGGTGGACAGGCGCCGGGCCTCCGAGCCCAGGCCGGCCGCGCGCAGCTTCTCGAGGACGGGCTCGCCCTCGCCGGGAGTAGGCGAGGAGTGAACAATGACGAGGTACTGCTGGGCGAAGCGAGCCTCGGGGGAAGCGGGCTTCGAGGGGGCGGGCGAGGGAGCGCTGGCCGAAGAGGCGGGAGCCGCGCCGCCACACCCCTTCACCGAGCCGCAGCCTGCAAGCGCTACCAGCGCCAGAAGGGACAACCGGGAGTCCATGCAGCGGGCTTTACCACGGGCCGCTGGCCACTCCACGCCGGAGGGGGATGGCCGCCCGCGTGCCAGGCACACACGCGGTGTTGGGTCCTGTCGCATGAAACGCCAGAGCGCTTGATTCGCGAATCACCCCTGTTAGGTTTGGATCCTGCCTTGCCGCATCGCGGCAAGTGAAGCCCACCCGTCGTCCAGGCTTCCGAGCGCACCGGACCCCATGAGCCCCATCATCACTGGCCTGCTCCTCGTCGTCGCCGTCTCCGTCTTCGCCATCACCATGTCAGGTCGCGCCGGCGTCCTGCTCGCGATGAAGAAGGAGAACCGGCTCGACCACATTCCCTTCCGCGCCCTGCAGCTGTTGCGCTTCGGGCTCGGACAGAAGCGCATGGTGGACCCGGAGGAGTTCACGCCGGGCCTGATGCACGTCTTCATCTTCGCGGCGTTCATGGTGCTGGCGCTGCGCACCGTCATGCTGTTCGCCATGGGCTTCAGCGAGACGGCGTTCGCGGTGCTCACGGACCTGACGGACCCGTTCTGGACGGGCAAGGAGCCGCTGCTCGCCGTCTACCGCGTGTACCTGCTGGTGAAGGACGTGGCGGCGACGCTGGCGGTGCTGGGCGTGGTGTACTTCGCCTTCCTGCGAGCGAAGGTGCGGCCGGACCGCATGACGCCCTCCTGGGAGGCCTACCTCATCCTGGGCTTCATCGGCGGGCTGATGGTGACGGAGTTCCTGTTCGGCGGCAGCCACATGGTTGCGCAGCACGCGCGGGACAGCGCGGCGGGCGGCTTCATGTGGTGGGAGCCGACGACGAGCATGTTCGGCCTGGGAATGCGGGCGCTGGGAGAGACGGGCGCGCACTACCTGGGCCTGGCGGGCTTCTGGATCCACCTGACCATCATCCTCACGTTCCTGAACTTCCTGCCGAAGGGGAAGCACTTCCACATCATCACCGGCCTGCCGAACGTGTTCTTCCAGCGCACGAACCCGAACGGGAAGCTGGGCACGCCGAACCTGGAGAAGGAGGAGTTCGGCACGGCCACGGTGAAGGACCTGACGTGGAAGCAGGGCCTGGACCTGTACTCGTGTACGGAGTGCGGCCGGTGCCAGACGCACTGTCCCACGTACATCACCGGCAAGCCGCTGACGCACAAGGGCGTGAACCAGGACCTGAAGCACTGGCTCTGGGACCACGAGCAATGGGTCGAGGAGGGCTACAGCCCGGGCGGCCACGGGGTGAAGGAGCCGCTGCCGGAGATCGTCGGCAGCGCGCTGAAGGCGGAGACGGTGTGGGCCTGCACGAGCTGCGGCTGGTGCGAGACGGCGTGCCCGGTGTTCATCGAGAACATCCCGCGACTCATCGACATGCGCCGCTACCAGGTGCAGGTGAAGGCGGAGTTCCCGCCCGAGATTCAGCGCGTCTTCGAGGGCATCGAGCGGCAGGGCAACCCGTGGGGCATCGGCCAGGACCGGCGTGACGAGTGGGCGGAGGACCTGGCGCTGCCGACGTGGGGCGACGGGGGCGGTCCGTACGAGTACCTGTTCTTCGTGGGGTGCGCGGGCAGCTACGACGACAAGCAGAAGAAGGTGAGCCGGGCGCTGGTGAAGATTCTGCGCGAGGCGGGGGTGAGCTTCGCGACGCTGTCGAAGCAGGAGATGTGCAACGGCGAGACGGCGCGCCGCATGGGCAACGAGTACCTGTACCAGACGATGGCGAAGATGAACGTGGAGTCGTGGAACGGGCTGGGGGTGAAGGCGGTGATTACCCAGTGCCCGCACTGCTTCAACACCATCAAGAACGAGTACCCGGAGTTCGGAGGCGAGTACCGCGTCATCAACCACACGCAGCTCATCAACGACTTGTTGAAGGAGAAGCGCATCAAGCTGTCGGCGGTGATGAACTCGAAGCTGACGTACCACGACCCCTGCTACCTGGGCCGGCACAACGGCGTGTACGACGCGCCGCGCGAGGTGCTGAAGGCGATTCCGGGGCTGGAGGTGGTGGAGATGCAGCGCAGCAAGCGCGAGGGCTTCTGCTGCGGCGCGGGTGGCGGGCGCATGTGGATGGAGGAGCACATCGGCACGCGCATCAACCACAACCGCATCAACGAGGCGTCGCTGACGCTGAAGCACGCGGAGGACCCGAGCACGCCGTTCCCGGACGCGGCGGACAAGCAGAAGCCGGGACAGGTGGGCGACTACAAGGAGAAGGGCGGCACGGGCGTGGTGGCGGTGGCGTGCCCGTTCTGCTCGACGATGCTGCGCGACGCGGTGAACGACACGGGCCGCGAGGAGCACATCAAGGTGAAGGACATCACCGAGCTGGTGGCCGACGCGCTGGTGGAGACCAAGTCCGGCGGACCGGCCACGGTGACGCCGGGCCCGACGGTGAGCGCCAAGCCCGAGTAACGCTCCCGCACCGGGAGCAGACCTACTGCTGCTCCCGGGCGGTGACGCGGGCCTCGATGGCCTTGGCGGCCTCGAAGTCCACGCGCTGGAGCAGCTTCCACTCCATCTCCCCGTCACGGCCGACGCTGCGGCTCATCTGCGCGGGCCCTCGGGTGAGCGAGGTGTGGTCCGCCGTGAGCCCCAGCATGTGGTTGAGCTGGATGGGGTCCTCGGCGAAGGGAGAGATGTCGCCCGCGGCACCTACGGTGAGGTTGCTGCCGCCGGCGCGGTTCTCGCGGGCCGACATGCCACCCTTGTCCCCGGTGAAGATGGTCTGCCGGAAGATGCGGACCACGCTGGTGTCGCGGTCGACGCGGTGGCCCTCGATATAGAGCCGGGAGGCGGAGCTGACGACGCGCGACTCCTGCAGGTCGCTGCGCCACTCGGTCAGGAGGATGAACTCCTGGTTGCCCTTGCGCGGAGGGTAACCCTCCGACGACACGAGCTTCACCACCTCGGGCCACACCTTCTCGATGGGCCTCGGGTACACGTGGCGGTGGGCCTCCTGGTACAGCGCATCCTGATGACGCAGGCCGGCGCAACCGCTCAGCGCCGCGAGAACGCCCAGGGCCAGACACCCCCGTACGACAGATGAACGCATGGCGACTCCTCCGAGGAGGAGGAACGCCCGAGGCAGGTGCGCATATCGCGCGCCCTGCCCTTCCTACTTCCGGTTCTTCTCGGAGCGCAGCAGCCGGGCCAGCCGCTGGGTCGGCCCGTCATCGCCCAGCTTGCTGGACACATACGCGCCCGCGGAGGCGAGCTTGCGGCGCGTGTTGCTCGGTGCCGGGCCCTCGTCCGGCGGGCCGCGTGGAAGATCCAGGAGGCTCTGGCCCGAGTCCCTCAACAGCCGCTGCGCCAGGTCGCGCTCGTCGTCGCTCGCGTGGGGCATGAGCAGCTTGCACACCCCGGCGTGGCCATGGGCGGCGGCGATCATCAGCGCCGTCTCCCCCATGGCGTCGGTGAGGATCGGCTCGGCGCCCGCCGCCAGGAGCGCGCGGGCAATGTCCGCGTGTCCATGCTGCGCGGCCACCATGAGGGGCGTGCGGCCCTGGTCGCCCAGGGGGTTGGGGTCCTCACCCGCGGCGAGCAGCTCCTCCACGCGGGCCTCGTCACCGGCCATCACGGCATCAAAGAGGGACATCGGCTACCTCCAAGCCGGGAGCATGGCGCCTTCGCTCCCGGTACGCCAGTTGCCCCGGGCGGGTGGCTCAGGTGCCCCCGTAGGAGGGCTCGGAGGCGGTGGGCACCAGCAACGTGCCCGGCCCCAGGGTGGAGGAGCCCAGGCTGACGCGGTAGATGCTCTGGGTGCCGCCCGCGTTGGAGAGGAAGCCCACCTGGGTGGAGCCCACCCAGCTCGGGAAGCTGTCCTGGGCGCCCGGCTCGCCGGGGTGGTCGGTGATCTGCGTGGGCGAAGTGAACGGATTGAGCCCGCCCACGAAGATGCGGGTGCCTCCCGAGCCCAGGCGCCCATCCAACGCCACCTGCCGGCCATCGGGCGACACCACCGCTCGGGTAATCACCGCCTGCACCTCGTTGCCCAGGTTGTTGGTGACGGAGGTGCTGGTGCCGGTGAGGGTCACCCGCTCCAGCAGGCGCAGGTCCGAGCTGGTGTTGCCCGCAGGCGTGAGCACGCTCTGCCCATCCGGGAAGAAGGAGGGCGCGCCGTAGGAGAGGGCGGGGTTGTTGGTGAGCTGCTGGAAGTTGCTGCCGTCCGAGTTCACCCGGCCGAGCGAGAAGTTGTCCGAGCCGTGGTTGAAGGCGAAGACGATGACGTTGCCGGCGGGGTTGAAGGTGGGAAAGCGGAAGTTGGTGCAACGCGAGCACACGGTGCCACCGGAGGCGAACACGGTGGAGGGCTGGGTGCTGGCATCCGTGGGGACCGTGCGCAGCTCGAAGCTCGTTCCGGTCTGCTGGACGTAGACGACGCTGCGTCCGTTGGCCGAGACGGCGGGGTGCAAGGCCCCGCCTCCCGTGGTGAGCCGCTTGGGGCTGTTGGCATCTCCGCGGTCGTCCACCACGTAGACGTTGCGGTCCTCGCGAAGGAAGACGAAGCCCTTGGTGAACAGCACGTTTCCGCCACCGCCACCGCCGCCGCCATCGTCGATCTCAATGGGCTCGCACGCCGCGAGGCCCGAGGCCAGCGCCATCGCACCAGCAATCCGCCACATGCGCTTCATAGGTAGGTTCCCCGCTCCGCTCAGCACTGTCGCGCCCACACTCTGGGGGCGTGCCCCTTCGACGTCAACGCGCCAACGGCATTCAAGGGCGGGGAAAGTCGTCTACCGGTTGAGCTTCGCCAGCTCGTTGCGGCAGATGTTGCAGGGATTCAGTTGCTTGCGGTCACAGTCCAGGGGCGACTGGGCGAAGAACATCACGCAGCGCGGGTCCTCGCAGTAGGACAGCCCCAGCAGGTGTCCGGCCTGGTGTACGGCCTCCACCTGCACGCGGCGGCGCAGCTGGTCCGCCTCCACCCCCTGACGCAGCCGGGCCACGCTCACCACGGCGCTCCGGGATTCGCGGTCCGCCTCACCGAGGACGAAGGCCGAGTCCGGCACGAACAGGTCCACGTCCGTCACGCCCAGGACCATGGAGTGCGCGGGCTCCATGAGCGTCACCAGCCGCCGCATGATGGCGTTGCTGTGGTACTGCGCGCGGCTCTTGTTGAAGGCGTAGTCGGGACGCTGCAGGGCCGTGCGGGATACCACCGCATGCACGCCCATGTGCGTGGCCAGCGGCTCCTCGAGCTCTTTCAACAGGGTGGGAGCCGGGCCTCCCACGGAGACCAGAAGCAGTTCCCTCTGCTGCGGCATCGGCCCCACCGTCCTTTGCGCGCGTCACGAGCAGCGGCAGTACACCACCCGAGAGCGAGGTGGCTGGGGCGCAAGGATTCGAACCTTGATAATCAGATTCAAAGTCTGACGTCCTGCCATTAGACGACGCCCCAGCAAGTTCGCGTGTCTGGCGGGAGATTGTAGGCCATCCCCGCCGAGGCGGGAACCTCTCTCGCACATCCGATCGACGGAAAAAGGGTGGGACACCTGACCCCACCCCTCCGGGAGCGTTCACTGGGGCACACCCCCAGCCCCCGGGAGCGAGCAGGAGGGAGGCCCCTCCCACCCTTCCCGGGTCCTGCCTGGGACCTGGACCCTTCAGGTCTCCCTGGGAGCAAACCAGGGCCCGCGGGTGCTCAGCCCTTGAGCACGGCGATGGGCGTGAGTCGCAGCAGGGGGGTCACGAGGTCCTCCTCATCCTCGAGGACCTCGGCGATGTCGCGGTAGACGGCGGGGGCCTCCTCCACGAGGGAGCCCGCGCGCCCCACGTCGAACACCACGCGGCGCATGGCGTGCTCCAGCGCCGCCGGGCGGATGTGCTCTCGGGCCTCCTTTCGTGTCATGACGCGCCCCGCGCCATGCGAGCACGAGCGGAAGGCTCGGGGCTCGCCCTTCCCGGCGACGAGGTACGAGGCCGTCCCCATGCTGCCGGGGATGAGGCCCCGCTGCCCGGGCGCCAGCCCCACCGCCCCCTTGCGGTGAACGAGCAGCGTGCGGCCGAAGTGCGACTCGGCCGAGACGTGGTTGTGGTGGACGTCCACGCGCGAATCCAGGTCCGGCGCCTGCCCCAGTGCTTTGGTGAGCACCTCCACCGCCCGGGCGGTGAGCGCCTCGCGGTTGGCTCGGGCGAAGCGGCACGCCTGCTCGGTGTCCGCGAGGCAGGCGACTCCTTCGGGTGTGTCCGTGCGCAGGCCTGGCAGCGAGCCCTCGCCATGGGTCTGCGCCACGCGGAGGTGGTGCCCGGCGATGGCGGCTCCCACGCCCCGAGAGCCCGTGTGGAGGAGCAGCCAGAGCGCTCCTCCCGCGTCACGGTCCAGTTCCAGGAAGTGGTTGCCACCGCCCAGTGTCCCGAGGTGCCTTGGGGCCAGCCGCTCCCACTCGCGCTGGAGGCGGTGGGTGGACAGGCTCGCGGCTTCGAGCTCGGGCGGTAACGGCACTCCCCGCCCTCGGTGTACCGCGTCGCCCACGGGCACTGCTCGCGCCAACTTGTCGAGGATGCGCGTCAACTCCGCTCGGCTCAACGAGGCCGCGGGGAACTCGAAGCGCAGCGCACTGACGCCACACCCCAGGTCCCCTCCGAGTGCGCCGGGGATGATGTGGTGCTCGGTGGCGAAGACGGTGCCCACCGCGACACCCTCGGCCATGTGGACGTCTGGCATCGCGGCCACATGTTCGACGATGTAGGGCTGACTGGCGATGTGCTGGAGTTGCTTCACCGCGCCCGCCGGCACCGCGCGGGCCCAGGCGAGGATGGGCAGTGCTCCCGGCGGGCTCTCGAGGACACGGGGCATCATGACTCACCCCCTTCCTCGTACTCCTCGCCCCAGGCGAGCTCTTCCTGGGACAGGTCCACGGGCTCACGCGACGCGACGCCCACGTAGACGAAGCGCAGGTGTGGCACTCGCTTGAGGTCCAGCCCGAGCGCGAGCTGGGAGCGGATGAAGCTGCTCGCGCGGGTGAGAGCCTCCTCCACGGGGGCGGGGCCTGCCTCGGCCTGCTCGGGTGGGAGGGTGAAGCCGATACGGACGTTGCGCCCGTCCGGTGACAGCTCGAGCGAAGTCACGGCGACACCGTCGAGCAACGGATCAGAGAGTTCTCCTCGGAAGAGGCGCGACACCTCCTGGAACAGGGTGGACTGCACGCGCAGGTGGCGCGCGGGAAGGGCTTCGAGTTCGGAAGACAGCGGGGAAGAACCCGCGCGCCGATGGGACGCGCGGCTACGGCGATGCTTGGAAGAAGTCATGAGGACGAACGGTTCCCGTCAGGCCGCACGCGTCCCCGAGCGGCTCCGAGACGGAGCACGCGGGAGACACGTCGGCCGAGTCAGCAGACAGAACTCCGTGCTGGCGCCCGCACGCCGGAGGCGGCAGGCCCGTTCATCTCGACTTCAGCGAGGGAGCGGAGCGCGCCCGGTCAGGCGAGCGTCGGCGCGGAGTGACCCGAGATACCGTTGATGACAGTCCCCATGGCACACCTCCCGCCGCGCAGGGTGGAACGCGCGGACCGATGAGGGCAAGGTGACACCGCCTCCTGCCCGAGTCAACACAGCCCGGACGGCACGTTGCTCACCGCCTGACGGCGGGCGTGGGTTACAACCGGGTTCCGAGCGTGGCTTCCGCCGCCCTCCATCCGAATGAGCACCTTCGACAGTTCCGCTCCCCAGCCACGCGCCCTGGCCTCCGGTCCCAAATGGGCCTTTGGGGCGCTGCTGCTGGTACTTGCCGTGATGGCGGTGGTGCTGGGGCAGCACCCAAGGCGCGGCCTGGACTTCCGCGTCTACCTGCTCGCCGCCGAGCGCTTCCTGGCCGGGGCGGACCTCTACCTCGCCTCCGACGGCATCATGCCGTTCAAGTACGCGCCGCTCACAGCGCCGCTGTTCCTGCCCTTCACGCTGCTGCCCGCGCGCGTCGCGGCGGCGCTGTGGAACCTGGGCGCGGTGGTGGCCCTGGGCGCGGTGGCCTGGCTGACCTCACGCGCCGCGCCCGCTCCCGGAGAGCGCACACCCTGGCCCTGGGCGCCCGCACTCGCCACGCTGGCGCTGCTGCCCGCGCTTCACCTCGAGTTCTTCTACGCGCAGGTGGATGGGGTGATGCTGCTCCTGCTGGCGCTCACGGCCGTAGGTGCCGAGCGTGGCAGGACGTGGGGGCCGGCTGCCGCCTTCGCCGTGGCCGTCCTGCTCAAGCCGCCCGCGGCGCTGCTGGGCCTCTTCCTCTTGATGCGCCGTCACTGGGGCGTGCTCGCCGCCAGCGTGGGGTTCGGCCTCGTGCTCACGCTGCCCTCTCTCGCGCGGTATGGCCCCGAGGGGCTGCTCGCCCAGTTCCACGCGTGGCTGGAGACACTCGCGCGCACCACCCCGCCGTGGGCGCTCGGGCACAATCCCCAGGGACTGCCCACGCTGCTGCTCTCGCTGGTGCTGCCCTCCGACGCCATTCCCTCCGGCGCGGCGCTCAGCGGCGCGCAGGGGCTGGCGCTCCTGCTCTTCGTGGCCGCGGTGCTCTGGAGCCGACCGGGCCCCGTGGAGCTGTTCGCGCTGTGCTGCCTCGGGGTGACGCTGCTCTCTCCCCTGGCGTGGCGCGCGAACTTCGTCATGGCCTGGCCCCTGCTCCGTGTCGCGGCGGAAGAGCGGACCCGGGGAGGCCTCGCGCTGGTCGTCCTCGCGGGCCTGGTGGGCGTTCTCGCGTCGGACACTGTGCTCGGCGCGGAAGGGGCTCGACAGGTGCTGCTCTGGCGCCCCTACGCGCTCGTCTTCACCGCGCTGCTGCTGTGGACGGTGTGGCGGTCTCGCCGCACCGCCACTCCCATGCTCCCACGAAGCTTTCCGACCTGATCGCTCAGGCCGTGTGCAGCGTGCCGTTGGCGGACTCCGCCTCCACCGCGGCGATGACCTCGGGCGAGGCCCCCTCCGCGAACAGCGGCGCGCTGGTACGCGCCTTCGGCGGACGTCCCCGGCGGCGCGGCGAGTTCTCCTCCCCCTGGGCCGAGGGAGCCTCCAGCACCGGCGAGCTTCCTTCCGCGCGCGGCGCCTTGCGCATCGGCCTCGGCAGGCTGATCGCCTCCAGCTTCATGCTCAGCTCCGCGTCGTCCTCGGCGAAGATGCGCGCGTAGGACAGCGCGCGCTGCCCCTTCTGCAACAGCGCCTCCTGGCTCTCGTGCAGCGACTGGCGCGCCGCATCCAGCGCCGCCTGCGCACGCGCCACCGCCTCCGCCTTCTCCTTCACCCGCTCCGCCGCCTCCTCCAGCACGCCCCGGTCCATGTCCGGGAACTTCACCGTGGCCAGCTCCTGGCCAAACAGCTTCAACAGGTCCTGCAGCGCGGGGGAGATGGGGTCATTTCCAGACGGATCGAACATGGCGAACCTCCGAGGTAGGGTCCACCATCTGCACAGATGTTCAGCCCCATTTCAAGAGGCTCGTTCCCGAGCCCGACAAATCGGCTCGGGAGCACTCGCCGCCGCCTGAGCCCAGCGGCGCGCCTCAGTCCACGCGCACCACCGCCACCTCCTGCACCCCCGCCGCCGGATCCACATCCACCGTGAGGTAGTGCCGGCCCACGCCATCGAAGGTCTCTGGAATGGAACCTCCACCTCCGGAGATGTAGGCGGGGATGCCCGCGTTGGAGAACGCGTAATACGAATGCACGTGGCCATAGAGCGTCAGGTCCACTCCCGCCCGCGCCATCTTGCCCACGAGCGCGGCCGCCTCGTTGCGGCTGGAGAACGAGCCGTTGCGCACCCCGATGGGGTCCATCGGCGCGATGTGCATGCCCACCACATGCACCGCATTCCGCGACGCCTCCAACCAGCCGTCGAACTGCTCCTCCACCACCGGATCCACCGTGCCGTTGCCCGTGTCCAGCATCGTGAAGCGCACGCCCTGAAACACGAAGTGCTGGCTGCCACGCCCCACGAACTGGTGGTACGGCACGTCCAGCGTGAACGTCTCGTGGTTGCCCAGCGTGGCGTACAGCGGCACCCGCGAGGCCTCCAGCCGCGTCTGGAACTCCTCGAGCTGCTCACGGCTGCCCTGCTCGGTCAGGTCTCCCGAGAAGAAGATGAAGCGCAGCGAGGGGTCCTGGTTCATCCGCGCATAGATGTCCCCCACGCGCGGCAGCGCTTCCTGCACGTCCGCCAGCGCGGCGAAGCGGAACGGCCTCGGCGTGTCCCAGTCCGGCGGCGCCACCGTCAGCCGCGCCTCGCTCCCGGGCCGCAGGCGCACCCGCCACGTCTTCACCGTCGGCACCAGCGAGGGCCCGTCCTCCACCTCCAGCGCCTCGCCGTCCGAGCCCGCCTCCGCCTTCAGCTCCGCGTCCGGCATGGCGTTGCGCACCACCAACGTCCACCACTCGGGCGCATCCGCCGCGGTCGTGGTGCGCATCCGGAACGCCGGTGCGTTGCCCCACAGCGTCAGCGCGCCGGACTCCACACCTCGCACCGCCGCCAGCCCGTCCTCCACCGTCACCGAGAGGCCACCACCCGAGGCGCGGCCGATCTCCAGATCCTTCAGGGCCCGTCCCTCCGCGGGCCGCACACAGCCCGACAGCGGCAACAGCGCCAACAGCACCCACGCGCGGCTCACAGCTCACCTCCCAGCGCATACACCGCGGACAACCGCGCCACATAGGCCGAGCCCACCTGCATATCGGCGGACACGCCCCAGCGCTCGCTCAGCAACACCCGGCCCCGCAGGCCGAAGTGTCCGGGCACGCCCGCGCCCATCTTCAGGCCCCCCGCGTAGTCGTCCTTGCGGTGGTCGTAATAAAGGAGCGCCTCACCCCGCAGCGGCCCGCCGCGCCCCAGGTAGACGCCATAGCCAAAGGTGAACAGCAGCTGCTGGTGCAGCGCGTCCTCGGCGATGGGGCCGAAGAAGTGGTAGCTCTGGAACGTCACTCCCGCGCCCACCTCGGCGAACGAGCCCTCCAGCCGAGGGCTCAGCCGCGCCATGGCGTAGCGCCCGCGCAGGCCCACCTCGCCGCTGCCCGCCACGAAGCCCTCCGTCGGGAAGCGGTGGTAGATCATCCCCGCCTCCACATCCAGCGCCGTGCCGTCCGCCCCGCCTCGCGCGCTCTCGGGCTCGCCCAACAGCCGGTACGCGCCGCCCAGCCGCACCCGCGTGTTGCCCTCGCTCGGGTCCATGCGCACGGCGCCCTCCAGCCGCACCGAGGACAGGCGTGCGGTGGCCCCCAGCGCCAGGAAGTGGCGGTAGTCGAAGTTCGGATCGCTCACGTGCTGGTAGCCGAAGTCCAGCTCCAGCGGCGGCAGGCTCGAGGCGGCCACCCCCGGCGTGAAGGCGGGCGACACCGCCGAGTAGATGTTCGCCAGGGCGGAGATGGAGAAGGTGCTCGCCCCCGCCAGCGCCACCGCGTACAGCGGACCGATGACGCGGCGGGAAGCGCCGGTCAGGGCAATCGGCACCCCGCTCACCAGCAGCAGCCCCAGGCCCGTGCCCTCCAGGGCGAACAACCGCCCCGCCGTGCGCGTGTCCCCCGCCACCAGCGGCCCCATCCCGTGGAAGAGCAGCCCCGGAATCACCGAGGCCACCGCCGGCAACACCTCGAACGGAGGCCGCAGCGGGGTCAGCCCCAGCGAGTGCGGCGTGGGCTTTCCCACCGGGACATCCGGCGTCGCGGGCATCAGCGACACCTCGGAAGTCTTCTGGGGTACGTCGGAGGAGCCCAACGCCAGGTCTGGTTCTAAGAGCGAGGCCTGCGCCTCTTCCTGCGCCAGCCCCACACGGGGCACCAGGGCCACCACGAGCGCCATGCTCAGGGCGCGCGTCACGGAAATCAGCGGGTGTGCCATCAGCTTGCCTCGGTCCTCCCGGAAAGCCCCGGCCGTGGCTTCCCGCTCCCGGAGCCCGTCCGGTTGCTCGCGCTGGATAACGTCCTCCCAGCCAAGCGCCGCACGAACTCACATGAAGAAGTGTGAAGGGCTATGAGGAAGCAAACCCGGGGTTCGGGTCAACCTCGACCCGCTGGGTCGGCTGGAGGCCGGGCAACTTCCGGATTTCCAACAGAAATAGAGTATGCTCCCCGCGACCTACCCCTTCTGCGCCCTTGGCAGACCCCAGCTCCCAGGAATTTGGCAAGTACGTCCTGCTGTCCAAGCTCGCGGCGGGCGGCATGGCCGTCACCTACCGCGCGCGAATGACGGGCGCGGCGGGCGTGACGAAGCCGTGCGTCATCAAGCAGATCCTCCCCCACTTCGCCGATGATCCCGACTTCATCGAGATGTTCGTCAGCGAAGCGCGGGTGGCCGCCGGCCTGAGCCACGGCAACATCGCCCAGGTCTTCGACTTCGGCGAGGTGGGCGGCCAGTACTTCATCGCCCTGGAGCTCGTCCACGGCCAGCCGCTGTCCAAGGTGCTGCGCCGCTCCGCCAAGTCCGGCATGGGCTTCTTCCCCATCCCCCTGGCGCTGCACATCATCAGCAAGATGTGCGACGGGCTGGACTACGCGCACCGCTTCGTGGGCGAGGACGGCGAGGCCATGGGCCTGGTCCACCGCGACGTCTCCCCGGACAACGTCCTCATCTCCTATGAGGGCGAGGTCAAGGTCATCGACTTCGGCATCGCCAAGGCCACCAGCGTGGTGGAGCAGAAGACCTCGCCGGGCGTGGTGAAGGGCAAGTACCCGTACTTCTCCCCGGAGCAGGCCCAGGGGCGGCAGGATCTCGACTCGCGCACGGACGTGTACGCCGCCGGCGTGGTGCTCTACGAGGCGGTGTGCGGCAAGCGCCCCTTCGAGGGTGAGTTCGTCACCGTGCTGCCGCGCATCCTCACGGGCGACTTCGTTCCTCCCTCCCAGGTCAACCCCGCCGTCAGCCCGGACCTGGAGGACATCATCTACCGGGCCATGGCGCTGGAGCGCGAGGACCGCTTCCCCACCGCCAAGGCGCTCAGCGAGGCGCTGCTGGAGCTGCTCTACCGGGAGAACCCGCGCTTCACCCCCACGATGCTGTCGCAGCTGGTGGCGCACCTCTTCACCGAGGAGCTGACCGCCGAGGGCCGCAAGGTGGAGCTGCCCCCCACCTTCCGCGAGCAGCTCGTCGCCTGGCAGAACCCGGGCCCCGCCGAAGGCTCCCAGGCCCGCGCCCGCGCACCCGCCTCTGGCAGCGGCCCCCGGACCCCGGGCGGCGGCAGCCGACCGCCCTCGGGCTCGGTGCGCTCCGTGAACTCGCGGCCCCCGAGCTCCGGCGCGTCCCGTCCGGCCAGCAATGGCGCCCCGCGCACCCCCAGCTCCAGCGGCGTGCGGGTGGCCACCACCGGCGCGCGGCGGGTGACCAACCCCGGCGGCGCGCGGCGGGTGACCAACCCCGGTGGCCCCACCTCGGGAGTGCGTCGGGCCCTGAACTCCAACCCCGGCGTGGCCATGCCCGAGGCACCGGCACGCAACGCCTCGGCCGAGGACGCGACGCCCCCTGAAGGCACTCCCTTGCCGCCGGGCGACGCCGCCAGCCTGCTCACGGAGACGCCTCACCCCACGCCGGTGGAGACGCCCGCCGCGACCGTCGTCCGGCCGGTGGATGCGGCGGCCGCCGTGCGCGCGGCCAACGCGAAGAAGGAGGCGGAGCTCGCCGAGCGGCGCCAGAAGCTGGTGCGCAACATCAGCCTGGGCGTCTTCGGGGTGGTCGCCCTCCTCGGCCTCTTCGTGCTGCTGCGCCCCAAGCCCCCCGAGGCCGGCGCCCGCACCACCACCATCTGGGTGACCTCGCTGCCCGAAGGCGCCGCGGTGACCCTCAACTCGCAGATGGTGCGGGGCAAGACGCCGCTCTTCGTCGAGGGCTTCGTGCTCCACGAGGCCAACACCCTGGTCATCACCGCCCCCGGTCACCTGGCGTGGACCAAGCGCTTCACCCCCACCAGCCACAACGAGTCGCCCATCCACGCGGATCTGCGGCGCGGCACGGCCGAGCCCACGCCGCCGGTCAAGCCACCGCCGGTCATCGTCGCCGACGCGCCGGACGCGGGCTCGCAGGCCGACGCGGGCTCGCAGGCGCTCGCGGTCCAGACGGGCACGGAGTCCCCTCCCGTGGACCCGAAGCTCGACTTCCACCAGGTGAGCTACCCGACGCGGCTGCTGGTGCTTCGCACCGCGTACAACGCCCTCCCCATGCCCGAGTACGCCACGGCCAGCATCGAGCTGAACCCTGGCACCACGTACTCGGTCCGCGCCGAGGGAGGCGCGGCGTATACGGCCGACAGCCCCACCTCCAGCAGCCTGGCCTACTTCCTGGAAGGAGAGCTGCCCGCGGACGACAGCTTCGGCGTGCTCACCGGCACCGCGCGCTCCATCAAGGGCGCCAGGCGCCTGCACGTCTTCGCCTTCGACGAGAACGGGCTGGAGGACAACCGCGGCAGCATCCGCGTCCAGCTCACCGAGTCCAAGTGGAAGCCGCCGCGCTACCTCGTCTTCGACCCGCAGAAGCACGCCCTGCCCCTGAAGAACGAGCACCAGGTGATGCTGCGCGGCCTCAACCCGCGCTCCACCTACCTCTTCACCGTGCGCGATGACTTCGCCGAGCTGTTCCCCGGCGCCAAGGGCCGCATCCGCCGCGTGCTGTGCATGGAGCGCGGCGGAGACGCCGCCACCTCGCGCCGCGGCTACCGCCTGCTCGAGGCCGGCAAGCGCTACCAGCTCGACGGCCTGGACACGCTGCGCTGCACCTTCCCCGACACCAAGGTGAGCAACAACCAGGGCGCGCTCGAGGTGGACCTCGTGGATGTGACGACCATGTCGCGCAAGCAGCGCGAGGAGTACATCCGCAACTCCCGCCGCACCGAGCGCTAGCCCTCGGGTTCAGGCAGGCGAACAGCCGAGCCCCCGCCGCGCCTCCCGAGGGGCTACCACCCTTCCCCTTCTTCTGGATCTGTTCACCGGTCGCGCTCCCCGCCAGAGGTGGGATGCCTACCCTCATGGCATTCACCGCTCAACCTGGAGTGATTCGATGACGCCTGTGCTGTCCTCGACCGGTCTCGTGTTGCACAACCTCGGCCTCGCGGCCGGCTTCGGCGGCTCCCTCTTCGGGAAGATCGCCTTGAACCCCGCCGTGAAGGTCATCTCCTCCAAGGAGGAGCGTGGGCAGGTCACCAACCTCGCCTGGAACGGCTACAACATCGTCAATGCCATCTCCGTGGGCACCTCGGCGCTCACCTGGCTCATCGGCCGCTGGAAGCTGTCGGGCCGGGAGATCGACGACACCACGCGCGGGCTGGTGATCGCCAAGGACGTGCTCCTGGGTGCCACCGTGGCGCTGGGCGCCGCCAACATCGCCAGCGGCATCTACCTCGCCAACCAGGCCCCGGAGGGCCGGGTGCCGGCCGAGACGGGCAACATGCCCACCGCGGAGACGCCGGAAAACGCGGCGAAAACCATGAAAGCCCTCGACATCCTGGGTATGATCAACCTGGTGTGCATGGCGGGCGTCATCGGCGTTACCGCCCTGCTGAACATGAAGGCCGGCAGCTCTTCGAAGTGGGCGCTGGTCACCAAGTTCCTTCCGTAAGGGCCCCCAGGCGCCGCGAGGCGTCCTCGGCCAGCTCAACAAGGACGGGAAAGGCACGTGGGCGCGGAGCCGAGGTGGGCACCGGGCCCATGGGTCTTTTTGAGGCCAAAAAAAAGCCGCACCCGGGTGAGGAGTCCCGAGTGCGGCCCGGCGCCCGGCACGGAGGGGTAAGACACCGGGCGCGCGATTCTGCGTGAGAGTGGTTCCACGCTAACGGCCGGGTCTGACATCCGCACAAGGTTCTGGCCGACAGCGGCCAGATTGACTCCCCCCTCCCTCCGGCGGCGATGCGCCTCGGGCTCACACGCGCGCTGTGGCGAGCGGGCGCACCGACACCGAGGCTGATCCGCGCACGACAGGCGTGCCTGGCTCACCCTGCCCTCGGGTCGGAGAGACCTTAGAGGGGGCCTTGGACGCCCAGGCAGTCATCGACGCAATCGTCGAACGACGCCGCGCAGGTGCGCGTGTCCACGCAGCTGGCGCACTCCTCCACCTTGGACTCGTGGTCACGGTCGGCCTCGGAGGCCGCCTCGCACCGATCGGTGCAGGCGTCCACCTCGATGTCGTCCTCGATGCACTGCTGGTACCGATTGCAATAGACCCTGCACTCGCTGGTGCTGCAGCCGGTCAGTCCGAGAAGGATCAGGGCCGCGAAGAGCAACCCTGGAGCTGTGCGTCTCATCGTGTTCCTCCGTGTCTGGAAGCCTCCCGTGCGCGAGGCACGGCCGGCGAACAATGCCAGCGCGCGAGCGGGGTGTGCGAAAGGAGTGTGTTGCATAGGAGCTTCGCGAACACTCCAGGCCGCACTTCCTGGCGGGAAGCGCAGGGGCTCCGGCTAGGGTGCTCCACCACGCCTTCAGGAGGAACCGACCATGATGGATGCCCTGGCTCGAATCATCTCGGAAACCATCGAGCCCAACGCCCTCGCCGTCGACCGCGACGGCACCTTCCCCCACGCCGCCATCGAGGCCCTGGGACGCGCGGGACTGCTCGGGTTGATCAGCGCCAAGGGCGCGGGCGGCATGGGAGAGGGCCTGCGGGCGGCGGCCTGGGCCGTCGAGCGGGTGGGCGAGGCGTGCGGCTCCACGGGCATGGTGCTGTGCATGCACTACTGCGCCGCGGCGGTCATCGAGCAGCACGGGCCATGGGCCACCCGGCAGGAGATCGCCGCCGGTCGCCACCTGTCGACGCTGGCCTTCTCCGAGGTGGGCTCGCGCAGCCACTTCTGGGCGCCCGTGAGCACCGCGAAGCTCGTGGACGGGAGCGACTCCATCCGGCTGGACGCGGACAAGAGCTGGGCCACCTCCGCGGGGCAGGTGGACAGCTACGTCTGGTCCAGCCGCTCCCTGGCCAGCCCGACCAAGAGCACGCTCTGGCTGGTGCCGGGCAAGGCCCCCGGGCTGACGTACCCCGCGCCCTTCGACGGACTGGGCCTGCGCGGCAACTCCTCCTCCCCCATCCAGGCGCGCAACGTCCTCGTGCCGCGCACGGCGATGCTGGGGCCGGATGGCGGCGGGTTCGACATCATGATGGGCAACGTGCTGCCCCACTTCCAGGTGCTCAGCTCGAGCTGCTTCCTGGGCATCATGGATGCGGCGACGAAGAAGGCCGCGGCGCACGTGGCGAAGACACGCCTGTCGCACCTCTCGCAGTCGCTGGCGGACCTGGCCACCATCCGCGCGTACCTGGCGCGCATGCGGCTGAAGACGGACATGGTGCGCGGGCTGCTGCGCGACACGCTGGACGCGATGGAGGAGGGGCGCGAGGACACCCAGCTGCGCGTGCTGGAGGTGAAGGCCGGGGCGGCGGAGATGGCCACCGAGGTGACGGAGCTGGCCATGCGCGTGTGCGGCGGCGCGGCCTTCCGCAAGGAGGCGGGGCTGGAGCGGCACTTCCGCGACGCGCGCGCGGCCTCGGTGATGTCGCCGACGACGGACCTGCTCTACGACTTCATCGGGAAGGCGGCGGCCGGAATGCCCCTGTTCGAATGAGCGAAGCGCTGCGCGCGGCCCTGCCCCGCTCCCGGAGCCCCCGCCGCGTCCTGCCCGTTCCCTGAGCGGCGGGAGGCGGGACGAGGAGCCGGGAAGCAGCGTCCGGACGTGGCGCCAATACCTCACCGCCCGGGCGGGGCGTCCGTGCGTCCCGCGCCTGCTCGCGGTAGCGGCCTGGAGGCACGCCCCGGACGCGGTGGAAGGTGCGGTTGAAGGCGAACTCGGAGGCATAGCCCACGCGCTCGGCGACGGCGGCCAGGGGCTGATCGCCCTCGCGCAGCAGGCGCGCGGCCACATCCATGCGCAGGCGAGTGAGATAGACGAGGGGTGGCTCGCCCACCAGCTCCCGGAAGCGCCGCGAGAAGGTCGCGCGAGAGCAGGCCACCTCCGCGGCGAGCGCATCCACCGTCCAGTCGCGGCGGGGCTCGCCATGCATCAGCGCCAGCGCGCGGCCCACCTGGGGATCCCTGACCGCGCCGAGCCACCCGGCGCTGCCCTCGGGCTGGCGCTCGAGCCAGCAGCGGATGACGTGGATGAAGAGCACGTCCACGAGCCGCGCGGTCACGGTGACCGAGCCGGGGCCAGGCTGGGCGTACTCGGACACCAGCAGGCGCAGCACCGCCTCCAGGGGCCCGGCCACCTGTCCCCCATCCGCAGGGATGTGGATGAGCGGCGGCAGCAGGGACAGCAACGGGTGGACGCCCTCGTGCTCGAAGCGGTAGGCGCCGCACAGCAGCACGGTGGAGGGCCCCTTGCCCTCCATGCTCAAGCTCATGCCATTGGGGCCTTCGGACACCTGGCAGCGCTTGATGATCTGATCGAAGGGCAGAGGCTGGACGCTGGGGTCGCTGGTGATGCCGTGACCGGCGCCATGGGGCAGCAGGACGACGTCTCCCTGGGCCAGGTGCAGGTGCGAGCTCCTGCCCTTCAGGCGCAGCCAGCACGAGCCGCGCGCCACGATGTGGAGCCCGGCCCGGGAGGCCGGCTCGAAGGCCATGCCCCAGGGGTTCGTCAGCTCGGAGCGACAGAACACCGTGCCGCCGATCCGGGTGGCGGAGAGAACATCGGCGAGGACGTCCATGACGTGGGGTTGCTGGCGCTGCATGGTGCGCGGAAGGCTAGCACGCGCGTTCGGTGCGAGAAGAACACCCCAGGTCCCACCCTCTCCGCCGAATGTCCTGCGAGCAGGCGGAACCTGGGGCTGATCCGTAGCCTACGGGTTGGCGAGGGCCGCCAGATCCGCGATGGGCGCCGTGGCGCCGTGCCCACCCGCCACCGTGTCCACCGTCAGGTTGTGGGTCTGGGTGATGGACTTGTAGAGCTCCTTGGGACCGTTGCCGATGCCGCCCTGGCCCGGGTTGAAGAGGTCCGAGGAGAAGGCGACCTTCGCGCTGGGCACGTGGAACAGCAGCATGTCCGCCGCGTGTCCCGTCTCGAGGCTGTAGGCCCCCACCGGGTGGGTGGCATCCGGCAGGGTGACGGAGCCGCCGGCGGGCACCGTGATGAGGGTGGGCGTGGGCGCGGTGGGCTTCAGCGCCAGGGGATCCGGGCGGATGGTGGACGGGTTGCGGAAGATGTGTCGGAAGTGGGGCGCGGAGACCTCATGCACCACCACCTTGGCGCCCTCGGCGACGAAGGCGCGCAGGCCGGCCGAGTGGTCATCATGGTGGTGCGTGGCCAGCACGTGGGTGATGCGCTTGTTCTCGAACGAGGGCTCGTTCTTCACCCAGTTGATGATGGCCGTGCTGCGCTCGGGGTACAGCGGCGCTTCGAGGATGACGACGCCGTCGGCCTGCTCGATGGCCATCGAGTTGTGCGAGCCCCCGCCGAGGAACCACACGCCTTCGGTCAGCTTCGTCGGCTGGATGAAGGTCTGCAGCCCCTCCAGGGGGATGCCGATGGAGGCATAGGACATGAGGAACTGGTGATTGGCCAGGCCGCGCGAGGCATCGTCGGCGTTGTAGCCGGGCGAGGCCGCCGCGGGGAACGCGAAGACGGCGCTGTCCAGGGCGCCGTTGACGGTGACCGACTTGCGCGTCTCGGCATGCAGCAGGTGCCCATCGACGGCGATGGCGACCTGCTTGGGGAAGAGCAGCCCGCCGCTGCCGGCCGCCTCCCAGCCCGAGTAGTAGACCTCGACGGGGACGTCGCGGTGCAGCGGGTCATTCTCCAGGGTGACGAGCTTGGAGAGCTTCCCCGTCTGCGCGTTGACGTAGAGGCTCAAGGGGTAGACCGGGTCATTGACCACCAGGAGCTGGTGCAGGCTGCCATCGAGCACCGCCGGGCCACCATCGCGCGCGCTACTGGGGTTGGCCGCTACGTCCTTGAGGATGAGGTGCGGGTTGAGCAGCCGCTGCTGACGACGGATGGCGGCGGTGCGATCCGGGAGCAGGTTGCCGCCCGGAGCGCCGAAGATGCTCTCGGATCCTTCGAGATAGCCCAGGTTCTCGTTGATGATCTCCGTGAAGGTCTGCGGAGCGTTGAAGCCCAGGAAGTTGACGGTGCGCTGGCTGCGGATGGACAGGCGGTTGCCCTGCACGTCATAGCGGACGAGGTTGCCGTCCGAGGTGTTGCCCAGGACGATGTCGTCCGGCTTGAAGCCCTCGCCGAAGACGTAGCGCTGGCCGGCGGTCTCCAGGGCGAAGTTCTGCAGACCCTGGATGGCGGCCTTGCCACCGATGCCAGCGAAGGCCTTGTCCGGGGTGCTCAGCGCGGGGTCGACGGTGGCCGAGTCGCCCTTGGGGCCCTGCTCGCCCGGATCACCTTTGGGGCCCTGGTCACCTTCACAACCGGCGGCGACGAGGGCAAAGCTCAGAGCGGCGGTACGCAGCGCGCGCAGCGTGAAGGGGTTGCGGTTCAGCGTTCTCATGGAGCGACTCTCCCGGGAGTGGGTGAAGTGACTGCGAGCGCATGAGTAGCGCTGGAGCCACTTCGCGAGCCATGCCCGGGAGAATCAATGTTTTGTCCGTTCGTCTCAGAACTCAGATGTCCAGGTTCTGCACGTCCAGCGCGTTGCGCTCGATGAACTCGCGCCGCGGCTCGACCGCCTCGCCCATCAGCAGCGAGAAGATCTCGTCGCTCTCCACCGCGTCCTTGAGCTGCACCTGCAAGAGCGTGCGCGTGGCCGGGTTCATGGTGGTGTCCCAGAGCTGCTCCGGGTTCATCTCGCCCAGCCCCTTGTAGCGCTGCAGCCCCAGCCCCTTCTGCGCGTCCTTGCGCACCGCGGCCAGCACCTCCTGCACCGAGTACGCCGTCACCTCGCCGCTCTCCAGCTTCACCGTGTACGGCGGCCGGCCCAGCGACGTGAACGTCTCGCGCAGCCCCACCAGCTCCAGGTACTCCGGAGACGACAGGAACGCGTGGTCCACCACCGTCTCGCGCATGCTGCCGTTGATCTCCGTGTGGAACACCAGCTTCTTCGTGTGGTGCTCCGGATCATCCCGGCGCTCGTGCTTCACCCGGCCCAGCACGTCCGGCATCCGCGTGCGGAAGTAGCTGTACATCCGCTCCACCTCCGCCTCCAGCGCCGCCTCGTCCACCAGCGTGTCGGCCGTCACCCGCGCCGCCTGCACCAGCGCGTCCACCACCCGCGCGTCGCGCCGCTTGGCCTGCTTCTCCAGCTTCTCCTCGTAGGTGATGACCTTCTCCAGCAGCGCCTTCAGCTCGCTGCCGCCCAGCTCTCCGGCCGGCGTCACCACCCGCGAGTGCTCCGCGGCGATCTTCAGCAGGTACTCGTTCAGCGCCCGCTCGTCCTTGACGTACATGTCCTTCTTGTTGCGCGTCACTTTGTAGAGCGGCGGCTGCGCGATGTAGAGGAAGCCCCGCTCGAGCAGCTCGCGCATCTGCCGGAAGAAGAACGTCAGCAGCAGCGTGCGGATGTGGCTGCCGTCCACGTCGGCGTCCGTCATCAGGATGATGCGGTGGTAGCGCGCCTTGTTCGGATCGTAGTCCTCCGAGCCAATGCCCGTGCCCAGCGCGGTAATCAACGTGACGATCTCCGCGCTCGTCAGCATCTTCTCGAAGCGCGCCTTCTCCACGTTCAAAATCTTTCCGCGCAGCGGGAGGATGGCCTGGTTGCGCCGGTCCCGGCCCTGCTTGGCGGAGCCACCTGCGGAGTCACCCTCGACGATGTAGAGCTCGCTCTCGCTGGGGTCCCGGCTCTGGCAGTCGGCCAGCTTTCCCGGCAGCGAGCCGCCGTCCAGGATGCCCTTGCGCCGCACCGTCTCACGCGCCTTGCGCGCCGCGATGCGCGCCCGGCACGCGTCGCCGATCTTCGCCACCACCTTCTTGCCGTTGACGGGGTTCTCTTCCAGGTACGTGGCGAGCTGGTCATTCACCATCTGCTCGACCAGACCCTTGATTTCGCTGTTGCCCAGCTTCGTCTTCGTCTGCCCCTCGAACTGGGGGTTGGGCAGCTTCACCGAGATGACGGCCGCCAGGCCCTCGCGGGCGTCCTCGCCGGTGGGCGTCTCCTTCAGGTCCTTCCACAGCCCGCTCTTCTCCGCGTAGCTGTTGAGCGTGCGCGTCAGCGCCGCCTTGAAGCCCGACAGGTGGCTGCCACCCTCGTGGGTGTTGATGTTGTTGGCGAAGGTGTAGATGCGCTCGTCGTAGCCATCGTTCCACTGCATGGCCAGCTCCAGCGACACGCCCTCCTTCTCCGTCTGGATGTAGATGGGCTTGTCGTGCAGCGCCTGCTTCGACTTGTTGAGGTACTCCACGAACGAGCCGATGCCGCCGTCGAACTTGAACTCGTGCTCCTTGTTCGTCCGCTCGTCCCGGATGGTGATGCGCAGGCCGGCATTCAGGAACGCCAGCTCGCGCAGGCGCTGGCTCAGCGTCTCGAAGTCGAAGTCAGTGACTTCCATCACCTCGGGGTCCGGCTTGAACCACACCTGGGTGCCGCGCTTGTCGGTGGTGCCGACCTCGGTCACCTTGCCCTGCGGAACGCCCCGGGCGTAGCTCTGCTCGTACACCTTGCCGTTGCGCTGGATGCGCACCTTGAGCCACTCGGACAGGAAGTTCACGCACGTGACGCCCACGCCGTGCAGACCGCCGGACACCTTGTAGGCGCCGTTGCCGAACTTGCTGCCCGCGTGCAGCTCCGTGAGCACCACGTCCACGGTGTCCTTGTCGTGGAACTTGGGGTCCGGGTGCGGACCCACGGGGATGCCGCGCCCGTTGTCCTGGACACTCAGCGAGCTGTCCACGTGAATCACCACTTCGATGTCCGTGCAGTGGCCCGCCAGCGCCTCGTCCACCGAGTTGTCCACCACCTCGTACACGAGCTTGTGCAGCCCGTACGTCATGGTGTCGCCGATGTACATGCCGGGACGCTTACGGACCGCCTCCCGTCCCTCGAGCTTGGTGATGCTCTCGGTCCCATAGTCCATGGGCGGCGGCGCCGATGGCGCGCCGGCAGCGGGGGTCTTTTCCATGCGAGATTTTCCTTCGAAATGCTGCCTTGGATCAGAGGGTGTGCCTATCACTTCAAGCCACCCCGGACAAGGTTAACGAGCGGGTGCAAGACAGCGGAAATATTCAGAAAAGTTGCTCGGCCGCCTGCCCGGAGCACGGCTCCGTTCAGGCGTCGTAACGAGGGGCTGGAACCCGCTCCTCCAGCGCTGAGGCCAACTCTTCAAAAACAGCTCGGCGCGGGAACAGATGCCGGGAAACGAGCACCCGGCCCTGCTCGTGGAAGAAGAGCCCCAGCACGCTCCCCTTGCGGCCGAGCCGGCGGATGGAGCCGATCTGCGACCACATCAACTCCATGGGTTTCGCGTTGCTGAAGGGCCGGGCCACATGCACCCCCAGGGGCCCCAGGGTGACGCCCCAGCCGGGCCGGGGCCGCAGCCGGTGAAAGGCATAGAGGAAGACGAGCATCAGCCCGGCGGTGATTCCGGCGCGGGCCTCGGAGAAGGGCTCTCCTCCTTGCTGCGCGGAGGCCAGCGCCCAGGCGGTGAGCACCGCGAGCACGCATGCCCCGAGGAAGAGGGCGATGCGGGTCGGCAGGGGATTGAAGGCGAAGAAGCGCGAGTCCATGCGAAGGCCGCACCCTAGCCGCCCGATCGAGGGCGCGGGGACTTTCCACGCCGTCGCTGTTCTCCGCGTGGCGCTCCGTTTATACCTGGACGCCTCGTGACGGATGCCGAACTTGTCGCGCGCCTGCGGGCCAACATGGTCGCCTACAAGCGCTTCCAAGCGGAGCTGGGCCCCATGCGCGCCCTGGTTCTCCCCGGCGTCTGGGCCTTCGCCCAACCCCAGCTGCCCGACCAGCCCCATCCGCAGCAGGTGCTCTACGAGGACGTAGGGGCGCTGGAGGCCGCGCTCCCCGAAATCGAAGGCTTCTATCGCGAGCACCGCGTGCCGCTCTGGCGCGTGCAGGTCCCCATCGGAGACACCGCCGCCGCGCACCTCCTGCGCCACGCGGGCATGCATCCCCGAGAGACCGACGCGACCCCCGCCATGGGCCTGAGCCTCACCGAGGGGACGCTGCCCGCCCCGCGCGTCCCCCTGGAGCGGCTGCGCAACCAGGAGGAGCTGATCCCCCTCAACGCCAAGGCGTTCGAGGCCCACTCGAGGATTGTCTCCCACCCGTGGCACGTCCGCTCCTTCCCCCAGCTCCACATCCTCGGGCTGCGCGAGGGCAACCGGCTGCTCTCGGCGGGCATGGCCCACGACCTGGGGGAGACCGCTGGCATCTACCTGGTGGCCACCGCCAACGAGGCCCGGGGCCGGGGGCTGGCCTCCGAGGTGATGCGCGGCCTGCTCGCCGACGCCCAGGCCCGGGGGTGTACCGCCGCCGTGCTCCAGGCCACCGAGCTGGGCTACGGCGTCTACCGCCGCCTGGGCTTCCGGGACCTGGGCAGGTGGATCAGCTGGGTATTCCCCCCGCGGTGACGCCCCGGCGGGTTCCGGGTTTTTTTTCACCCGGCCGGCGTTACTTTCTTCACAGGTCCACGTTCCCCGCGCCCAAGTGCCCGAGATCGCAACGGATGGCATTGGCACAGGATTCGCAATCCCCGGGGCCTGGATTCCTATGTTTCGTCAACATGCACGCGTCGCGGGCGCCTACCGCGTCACCTTCGCTCCAGAGGCTTGGAAGGAAATCGGGCGACTCTCCAGCGGCACCTTCCTGGTGCTGCAGCAGGCGCTGGAGCAGCTCGCCCACCAGGACAAGCCCACTTCGTCCGAGGAGGCGTCTTGTACGCACCTCACCTTCACGATTCGCTCCCTCGTCATCCATTGCGAGCGGGATGAGCGGACGCACACGCTGACCCTGCACCGCCTCACCTCCCTCTCGGATGACAAGGGCGGCGGCGGCCCGCGCTAGCACACGGTCAGCCAACGTCCGCGCGAGCGCTTCCACCTCAGCCCCCTCGCTCCTCGGGCAGCCGAGCCTTGCCCCTACAGCCTGGAGGTTGTTGATTGCCGAATGAAAGGGCGCTGGCTTTCCTTAAATGAGCCAGGGAACCCGCCTACCGTGCAGACCTTGCTCAACCCACACATCGAGACCCCCGACTCGCTCGCGTCGATGCGGCAGCGCTACCTCGCCGCCCAGCTTCGTGGAGACCGCCGCGAGGCGCTGCGCCTGCTGGTGGACGAAGGCCTTCTCCAAGGCATTCCCCTTCAGGACATCCACCTCAAGGTCATCCAGCCGGCCCAGTACGAGATTGGCCGACTGTGGCAGGAGAACATCATCTCCGTGGCCCAGGAGCACCTGGCCACCGCCATCTCCCAGCTCGCGCTCTCCCACCTCTACCGCCACCTGCCCAGGGACCCCGCCAACGGCAAGGTCATCATGCTCTCGTGCGTGGAGGGAGAGCTGCACGAGGTGGGCGCGCGCATGGCCAGCGACTTCCTGGAGATGGCGGGCTTCGACGTGCGCTTCCTGGGCGCCAACGTCCCCACCGACCACCTGGTGCGCATGGTGCGCGAGCAGCGGCCGGACCTGCTGGCGCTCTCGGTGAGCATGACCTACCACCTGCCTGCCCTGCGCCTCGCCGTGGCGGCGGTACACGCGGTGGCACCTCGCCTGCCCATCGCCGTGGGGGGACTGGCCTTCACCTGGGCGCCCGGCCTGGAAAAAGAACTCGACATCTCCTTCCATGGTAGGGACGCGCGAGAGCTGGTCGCCTCGGCCTGCCGGACCCTCGGAGTCTAGTCGCCCATGGATGACCTCAGCCGCCAGCTACAGGCCCACGCCGACCGCCTCGCCGCCTCCTCCGTGGAGTGGATGTACCAGGACCCCTTCTGGGAGGCGCGCTACGGCATCGAGCGGGCCCGTCGCTTCGGCTCGGAGGACGCGCACTTCCACGTGCGCTACCTGGTGCAGGCGCTCACCGAGCAGCGCCCCTCGGTGCTGGAAGGCTACGCGGTGTGGCTGCGCACCCTGCTCGTCTCGCGGGGCATGTGTACGCTGCACCTGGACCAGAACTTCGCCGGCCTCCAGGCGGCGCTGGCCGCCGAGGGCTTTGGCCCCGACTCTCCCGCCCACGGCTATGTCCAGGCGGCGCGCGATGCGCTGCGCTACGCTCCTGGCCCCGCGCGCACCTTGCAGGACAGCGCCGTGGACCTGGCCCACCACGCCGTCCAGGTGCTGGGAGCGGAGGTGCCTGCCCCGTTCCAGGCCCGGCTGGAGCAGGAGCTGATGCTGCACCTGTCCTACCTCGCGGACGCGGTGGGCACCGGACACCCGGAGTTCTTCGCGCAGCACCTGAGCTGGTACGCCACCTTCTGGCCCCGGCGTGAGTTCGGCGTCCTTCCCTTCGCCCGTCTGCTGGAGGCGCTGGAGGCCGCGCTGGCCCACAGCCCCTCGGGCCAGGATGAAGTCAAAGCGGTGTTCAGCGCGGCGCGTACCCCCTCCGAGGCGTCCCCATCATGACGACGACACCTTTACCTGGGCGCGTGTTCGACGCGCTCAGCCGGGAGGTAGCGCTCGTCTGCGACGCCTCGGGAACCATTACCTGGGTGGACGAGCGCGCCGAGCGGGTCCTCTCCGCGAGCGTGGGGCAGAAGCTGCGCGCCCTGGCCGCCCAGGGCACCGAGGAGAAGGTGGACCGACTGCTCACCCAGGCGCGGGATGAGCGCGTGGAGGGCTGGGAGCTCATCCTCTGTCGCGGAGGAGAGAAGCCCACCACCTTCGCCTTCAGCGTCCAGCCCTATGAGGGCGTGCTGGTGATGATGGGCAGCCTGGTGCCCGAGGACTACGGCAACGCGCTGGGACAGGTGAGCTCCACGCTGAGCGAGCTGGCGGCGCTCCACCGCGAGACGGAGCGCCAGCAGCGCGAGCTGCAGCGCCGCGCCGACGAGCTGCAGCGCCTCAACAAGGACCTCGAGGAGTCCAACCGCGGCGTGCGCAGCCTCCATGACGCGCTGGACGAGAAGGCCGAGAGCCTCCAGCGTGCCTCCGAGGTGAAGAGCCGCGTGGTGGCCAACGTCAGCCACGAGTTCCGCACCCCGCTGCACTCCATCCTCGGCCTGTCCAAGGTGCTGCTCAACCCGCTCAACGGCCAGCTCTCCGGCGAGCAGGAGAAGCAGGTCCACTTCATCCGCACCTCGGCCGAGGCGCTCTACGAGCTGGTCAATGACCTGCTGGACCTGTCCAAGGCGGAGGCCGGCAAGGCGGTGCTGCGCCACACCCGCTTCGCGGCCGGCGAGTTCCTGAGCGCGCTGCGCGGCATGATGCGGCCGCTGCTGCCCCCCGAGTCGTCCGTGGAGCTCATCTTCCCCGAGCCCCAGGAGGAGCTGGAGCTGGAGACGGACCAGGCCAAGCTCAGCCAGGTGCTGCGCAACCTCGTCTCCAACGCGGTGAAGTTCACCGAGAAGGGGAGCATCACCGTCAGCGTGGCGCCAGGCCCGCGCGACACCGTGGCCTTCTCCGTGAAGGACACCGGCATCGGTATCCCCCCGGAGCACCAGGAGCGCATCTTCGAGGAGTTCATCCAGGTGGAGACGCCCCTGCACCGCAAGGTGAAGGGCACCGGCCTGGGGTTGTCGCTGGCGCGGCGCCTGGCGGAGATGCTGGGCGGCACCCTCACCGTGCAGAGCACGCCCGGCCAGGGCTCCACCTTCACCCTCACCGTGCCCCGGATGCACCCGGAGGTGAAGGAGATGACGGGGCTCTCCGAGCGCGCCGAGAAGCTGGATCCCGCGCGCGCGCCCGTGCTGGTGCTGGAGGACGACCGGCAGACGCTCTTCCTCTACGAGAAGTACCTGGAGCGCTCTGGCTTCCAGGTGCTCCCGGTGCGCACCGTGGAGGACGCCCGTCGCACCCTGCAGCGCGTGCGCCCGGCCGCCATGGTGCTGGACGTCATGCTGGAGGGCGAGACGAGCTGGAACTTCCTGGCGGAGATGAAGACGAAGGAGCAGACGCGCGACATCCCCATCCTCGTCGTCACCATCACCGACCGCGAGCAGAAGGCGCGCGCCCTGGGCGCCGATGAGTTCTGGCTCAAGCCGGTGGAGGCCACCCAGCTGCTCCGCAAGCTGGGAGAGCTGGCCAACCGCGGCCCCGTCGAGCGCATCCTGATCATCGACGACGACGAGGTCCACCGCTACCTGCTCAAGCAGTTGCTCAAGGACACCCCCTACGCGCTGCTGGAGGCGCGGGGAGGCCGCGAAGGCCTCCTCATGGCCCGCGAGCAGGCCCCACACCTCATCTTCCTGGACTTCCTCCTGCCGGACATCACGGCCTTCGACGTGCTGGACGAGATGAAGGCGGACCCCCGCACGCGGGAGATACCCGTCATCCTCCAGACGGCCCATGAGCTGAAGGAGGACGAGCGCACGCGGCTGGGCCGCGAGACGGCGGCCATCCTCGCCAAGCACACCCTGAGTCGCGAGGTCGCCATCTCGCGCATCCGTGACGCCCTGTCCAAGGCCGGTCTGGGCTCGCGCGTCGAGGAACGGGAGGTTCGCCGTGGTTGAGCCGCATATCGTCACCGTCCTCAACGTCAACGACGACGACGCCAGCCGCTACATGGTCACCCGCATCCTGGAGATGTCGGGGCACCGGGTCATCGAGGCCGGTACGGGAGGCGACGCCCTGCGCCTGGCCGCGGAGCTGCGGCCGGAGCTCGTCATCCTGGACGTGCGGCTGCCGGACCTCAGCGGCTACGAGGTGGCCGCGCGGCTGCGCGCCAACCCCGAGACGGCCTCGCTCTCGGTGATGCACACCTCGGCCACCTTCGTCACGGCGGACAAGCGGGTGCAGGGCCTGGACAGCGGCGCGGACGCCTACCTCACCGAGCCCTTCGAGCCGGCCGAGCTGCTGGCCACGGTGAAGAGCCTGTTGCGCCTGCGCCACGCCGAGCGCGAGCTGCGCCAGCGCGCCGACCAGCTCGCCGAGGCGGACCGCCGCAAGGACGAGTTCCTGGCCATGCTCGCCCACGAGCTGCGCAATCCGCTGGCCGCCATCATGACGGCCATCGGCATCCTCGAGCGCAAGTCCACCGAGGACGCCAAGGAGACGCGCATGCGCTCCATCATCCACCGGCAGACGCACCACCTGGCGCGGCTGGTGGATGATCTGCTGGACGTCAGCCGCATCACCCGCGGCAAGGTGGAGCTGCGCCGCACGCGCCTGGACCTCGTGGAGGTGCTGCGTCAGGCGCTCACCCTCATCCGCCCGGTGGCCGAGGGGCGCGGGCTGAGCCTGGAGTCCACGCTGCCCGAGCAGCCGCTCTGGCTGGAGGCGGATGGCACCCGCCTGGAGCAGGTCTTCACCAACCTGCTGGACAACGCCGCCAAGTACTCGGACGCCGGCGGCAACATCCGCGTGCAGCTCTTCCAGGAGGGAGTGGACGGCAGCGCCCGGGCGGTGGTGCGCATCACCGACACGGGCATCGGCATCCCCGCCCACAAGCTGCCCACCATCTTCGAGCTCTTCGCCCAGGCGGATGAGACGCTGGAGCGCTCACGTGGGGGCCTGGGCATCGGGCTGACGCTGGTGCGCAACCTCGTGGAGATGCATGGCGGCATCGTCTACGCCAACAGCCCGGGAGCGGGCCGGGGCAGCGAGTTCGTGGTGAAGCTCCCCCTGGCCGCGCACCAACTGGCGCTGAAGGGCGACTCGCTCACGGCGCCCGAGCGCCCGCGCCAGCGCCGCATCCTCCTGGTGGAGGACAACTCGGACGCGCGCCAGGCGCTCCAGGACCTGCTGGAGCTGTGGGGTCACCAGGTGCAGGTGGCGCAGGACGGCATGGGCGGCGTCGCCACCGCGCTGGAGATCCGCCCGGAGCTGGCGCTGGTGGACATCGGCCTGCCGGGGCTGGACGGCTACCGCGTGGCGCAGGAGCTCCGGGCTCGGGTGGGGCAGGAGATCCGGCTGGTGGCCATCACCGGCTACGGCGGGCCCGAGGACCGTTCGCGCGCGCTTCAGGCGGGCTTCGACCACCACCTGGTCAAGCCGGTGAAGCCGGACGAGCTGAACCGGCTGCTGACGAACCTCTGAGTCGAGGCGCGCTCAGCGCCTCAGCAGCGCCTTGGCTACCAGTCCCAGCAGCTTGATGTGCGCGGACTCGAGCTGCCGCAGGCTGCGCAGCAGCCGGCGGATCTCAGGCCGCTCGGCGGGAACCGAGGGGGGCTCCGCCGCCGTGCTGCGGGCCGGAGGCCCGTGCTGAGCCAGGCCCAGCAGCTCATCCGAGGAGACGTTCAGCTCATGGCACAGCTTGAGCAGTGTCTGAACGCTGGGGAGCATGCCGCCGCGCTCGAGACGTCCGTACACCTCCGTCGCCACATCGATCCGCTCCGCCACGTCCGCTTGCGTAAGCTCCAGGCGCATCCGGGCGGAACGTGCCGCAGCGCCAATTGTCGTTGCGAGTTTCTTGTCCATGCTTCCTTGCCCGACCCGAAAGGTGCGGTTGACGGCTTAGGACGTATGGAGGCAGACGCACAGAACTTGCCGGGTAGATCTCCGCGTCTTCACCTGGCAGGTCGCGAACTGGAACAGGATGGCGCACCGCGGCGTCCGAGTCCCGAGGGGGACGCACCACGTCGGGTCTCTCACCCTACGGGGCAAGACACCTCCGGCGCGCTCTCATCGGAAGCCCTTTTCCCTCGGGGCGCGGGCTTTTTCCGAGCGTGACGTCCCCCCGTCCCAACCCAGGAAGACCCGTCCACTGTCCACATCCGGGAGGTCACCTGCCCGAGAAGTGCCTGTCATCGCTCGGAACCCGAAAACGCGGATCCGACCCGTCAGGTTCTCACGTCTCCGCGTGTTGGAGCCGTATCGGACGTGAACCTGCTACGTCTGGAACAGATCCACCCATGCAGGGCAAGCGTGCTCGAAGCGGGCGGGCGAGCACCCGCGACAGCCCGGAGTGCCCTAGGCTGTAGGTGATGGCGCTGGCATTGGGACGTCGCAGCTTGCTGCTGAAATTGTACCTCGCGATGGGAGTGGTGACGCTGCCACTGCTCCTGCTGCATCCCCTGTACGTCCTGCCCGCGGTGCGGGAGCAACTCCACCAGGACCGCGTGCATGCGATGCGGCAGGTGGTCGAAATGGCGTACGGCGTGCTGGAGAGCTACGAGGCTCGCGTGCGCAAGGGCGAGCTGACGACAGTCCAGGCCCAGGCCGAGGCGGCGCGACTGCTCCAGGTGCTGCGCTACGACAACGGCGCCGAGTATTTCTGGGTGAACGACCTGTCGACGCGGCTGGTGATGCACCCATACCTGCCCGCGATGCTGGGCAAGGACCTGACCGACTACCAGGACGTGGACGGCAAGCGCGTCTTCGTGGACATCGTCACGCTGGCGCGCGAGCAGGGCGAGGGCTTCATCCGCTACCGCGCCACGCGCCCCGGCGAGGAGCGGGCGCTGCCCAAGGAGTCCTACGTGAAGCTCTTCACCCCATGGGGCTGGGTGGTGGGCACGGGCGTGTACCTGGAGGACATCGAGCGGGAGGTGGTGGAACTGCAGCGGCGCCTGGTGATGGCGGCCTTCGCGGCGCTGCTGCTGGTGGGGCTGGTGGGGCTGGTCTTCTCGCGGCTGGTGGTGCGTCCGATCGGCGCGCTGTCGGAGGCGGCGCGCCGGGTGGCCCGGGGAGACCTGCGCTTCACGGTGCCGGTGAGCTCCGAGGACGAGGTGGGCCAGCTGGGGCAGGCCTTCAACACCATGGTGACGGGAATCCGCGAGACGGTGCGGGGCATCGCCGACGTGGCGGTGTCCACGGTGGCGGACGCGGAGCGCATCCGCCACTCGGCGGACATCCTCTCCCATGCCACCCGCGAGCAGTGTGACCAGCTCCAACACCTGGCGGATGCCGTGCAGGAGATGAGCCGGGACCTGTCCCAGGGCGCGCAGCGGGCTTTGAACACCGCCGAGGCAGCGGCCAACAACGGCCGCGTGGCGAAGGAGGGCGGGGAGACGGTGGACCACGCCTCGCGGAAGATCTCGGAGATCGTCCAGGTGGTGCAGCACTCGGCGCAGACGGTGGCGCGGCTGCAGGCCTCCAGCGAGGTGGTGACGCAGATGCTCCGGCTCATCCAGGACGTGTCCAACGAGACGAACATCCTGGCCGTCAACACCGCCATCGAGGCGGCCCGGGCCGGCGAGCACGGCAAGGGCTTCGGGGTGGTGGCCAGCGAGGTTCGCAAGCTGGCCCACCGCTCGCACATCGTGGTGCTGCAGATCGAACAGCTGCTCAAGCAGAACCAGGAGGACACCAGCGCTGCGGCGACGCTGATGCGTCAGGGCACGGCGAAGGTGGAGGAGGGCATGCGGCTGTCGTCCGCCACGGGCGAGGCGCTGGCGCGCATCGTCACCGGGGTGCGGGATATCCACATGAAGGTGGGAGACATGGCCGCCGAAGGCTCCCGGCAGAGCATCACCGGGGAGAACATCTCCGAGCGCATCAAGTCGCTCTCCATCAACTCCATGGAGTCGGTCGCGGGCGTGGAGCAGATCGCCCAGGCGGTGGTGGACCTGCACGCCCAGGCCAAGCAGCTCTGGGCGCTGTCGGAGCGCTTCTCCTCCCGGAACGAGAAGAAGCGCTTCTGAGGGCGCGGTTCAGGGCGTGCCGTGTCGGGTGGCCAGCGCGCGCCGGTCCACCTTCCCCGCGGCGGTGCGAGGCAGCGCGTCCACGAAGGACACGCTCTTGGGCGTCTTGTAGCGGGCCAGTCGCCCCTGGCAGTACGCGAGCAGGGTCTCGGCCGTGGGAGCCGTGCCCGGCCGCGAGACGATGAGCGCGCGCGGCACCTCACCCCACTTCGGATCCGGCACGCCAATGACGGCCACCTCGGCCACCTCCGGGTGGCCCGCGAGCACGCTCTCCACCTCGGATGGGTAGATGTTCTCGCCGCCGGAGATGATGAGGTCCTTCACGCGGCCGACGATGCGGTAGCAGTTGTCCGCGTCACGCTCCGCCAGGTCTCCCGTGTGGAGCCACCCGCCCGCGAACGTCTTCGCGGTCTCCTCGGGCCGGCGCCAGTAGCCCGCGCACAGGTGCGGGCCGCGCAGGAGCAGCTCACCCTCCTGCCCATCACCGTCCAGCCGCGCATCGACATGAAAGAGCGGCACGCCCACGGCGCCCGGCTTGCTCCGCACGAGCCCCGGCGGGAGCCAGAAGTTGTTGGGCCCCGCCTCGGTGAGCCCGTAGCCCGTCTTGAACGGCACGCCCCGGGCGAAGAAGCGCTCGAAGACGGGGCCGGGACACGGCGCGCCGCCGCTGATGAGCAGCTTGAGGCGCGAGAAGTCCACCGTGTCGAAGCGCGGGTGGCGCTGCATCTCGATGAACATGGTGGGCACGCCGAAGACGAGGCTCACCGCGCCTCGGTGTACCAGGTCGAACACCTGCTCCACCTCGAAGCCACGGCACACCACGGACGCGCCGCCCACGTACACCAGGGGCGTGGTGAAGACGTTGAGGCCGCCGGTGTGGAACAGGGGCGCGTTGAGCAGCGCCACGTCATCCGCGGTGAGGCCCCAGCTCAGCACGGTGTTGGCCGCGTTGGCGGTGATGGAGCCGTGGGTGAGGATGGCGGCCTTGGGCAGGCCGGTGCTGCCGCCGGTGTAGCAGAGCACCCACGGGTCGCTCGCCTCCAGCTCCAGGGGCGGCAGCGGGCTGTCGGGCTGCGCCTCCCGGGCGAAGAACAGGACATCCGTGGAGGGCCTCGAAGGCGAATCCTCCAGCGCCACGATGTGGCGGACGCTGGAAGCGTGGGGACGCACGGCCTCCACCTGCGCCTGGAAGTCGGGCCCATAGACGAGGACGAGGGGCTCGGCGTCCGCCAGCAACCCCTTGAGCTCCTCGGGGCTCAAGCGCCAGTTGAGCGGCTGGAGGATGGCGCCCAGCTTGGCGCAGGCGAAGAGCAGGTCCAGGTACTCCACGCAGTTCATCGCGAGCACGGCGACGCGGTCCCCACGCCGCACTCCGAGCGTGTCATGCAGCAGGTGGGCGGTACGTTGGGCGGTGGCGTTCCACTCGCGGAAGGTGATGGGGCGCTCGCCACGCAGGGCGTCGATCAACGCGACACGATCGGGAGAGAGCTGGGCCCGCCGGGCCAGCCAGTCATGAGCGATGGGCATCGCGACGCAGGGTAGACCTTCGGAGCGGCATGCTCCACCATGCCGCTCAGCGAGAGAGGGACATGGGCGAACTGACGGAGAAGTGCGCGGTGGTCACGGGAGCGGCGAACGGCATCGGCCTGGCGGTGGCCGAGGGGCTGAGCGCCCAGGGCGTGCGGGTGCTGATGGCGGACATCGACGAGGAGCGGGGCCAGGCCGCGGCGCGGAAGCTGCCGGGCGCGGTGTTCCAGCGGGCGGACATGGCCTCGCGGGAGGACTGCCGAGCCCTGGTGACACGGGCGGAGCGGGAGTGGGGCCGGCTGGACATCCTGGTGAACAACGCCGGGCTGCAGCACGTGTCGCCCATCGAGGAGTTCCCCGAGGATCGCTGGGAGCACCTGCTGCGCGTGATGCTCATCGGCCCGTTCCTGCTGACGAAGTACGGGCTGCCGCTGATGTACGCGCGAGGCTGGGGGCGCATCATCAACATCTCCTCGCTGCACGGGCTGGTGGCCTCGCCGTACAAGTCCGCCTACATCTCGGCCAAGCACGGCCTGATGGGGCTGACGAAGACGGTGGCGCTGGAGGCGGCGTCCAAGGGAGTCACCGTCAACGCCGTGTGTCCCAGCTACGTGCGCACCCCGCTGGTGGAGAAGCAGATCGCCGACCAGGCGCGCGTACACGGGCTGACCGAAGCGGAGGTCATCGAGAAGATCATGCTGGCGCCCGCGGCGGTGAAGCGCCTGCTGGAGCCCAGCGAGGTGGCCGCCTACGTGACGTTCCTCTGCTCCGAGGCGGCGGGCGGCATCACCGGCGCCGCCCAGGTCATCGACTGCGGCTGGACCGCGCGCTGAGGCTCCCCGCGCAGACCGCCCCCTCCGCGAAGCCAGGCTCAGGCCGCGTCGTGCCCTCGTGAAGCCTCCTGCCCCGAGGAAGCCGTGCTCGGCGCCTCTTCCACGAGGTGCGCGCGGAAGGTCTCCGCGGAGAGGAACACGGAGACGAGGGTGATGACCGCCAGCCCCACCATGTAGACGGAGATGGGCCAGGACTGGCCCCCGGACTTGGCGAGCAGGGCGGTGGCGACGACGGGCGACAAGCCGCCCGCGAACACCGAGGCGAGCTGGTAGCCCAGCGACGCGCCGCTGTAGCGCACGCGAGTCCCGAACAGCTCGGAGAAGAAGCTGGCCTGGGGCCCGTACATGGCCGCGTGGGCGATGATGCCCAGGGTAATGGCCAGCCAGATGAGCCCCGTCTCCTTGGTGTTGATGAGCATGAAGAAGGGGAAGGCCAGCAGCCCGCACGCCGCGGCGCCGGCCAGGTACACCGGGCGGCGGCCCAGCACGTCCGAGAGGGCGCCGAAGCTGGGAATAGCCACCAGGTGGACGGCGGTGGCCACCAGCACGCCATTGAGCAGGGTGGTGCGCGGCAGCCCCAGCCGCTCGGTGCCGTAGGTCAGGACGAACGTGGTGATGATGTAGAAGAACCCGTTCTC
This sequence comes from Hyalangium ruber, assembly GCF_034259325.1. Taxonomy (NCBI): domain Bacteria; kingdom Pseudomonadati; phylum Myxococcota; class Myxococcia; order Myxococcales; family Archangiaceae; genus Hyalangium; species Hyalangium rubrum. Next base: position 763,596 of record NZ_JAXIVS010000002.1, read on the forward strand.
CGCGAAGCGGGCCCCCATGGCGAGGAGGATCTGCTTGGGATAGTTGCGGATGGCCTCGAGCACGGGAATGCTGGGCTGCTTCGCCTCCTCCTTGCGGTGCGCGAAGACGGGAGACTCGGCCACGCTCAGGCGGATGAAGACGCCGATGCCGATGAGCACGGCGCTGAGGAGGAACGGGACGCGCCAACCCCATGAGAGGAACGTCTCCTCCGGCAGCCGGGAGAAGAAGGAGAAGACGGCGGTGGCCACCAGCAGGCCCGCGGGAGCGCCCATCTGCGGCCAGCTCCCGTAGAAGCCACGCCGGTGGGCAGGCGCATGCTCCACCGCCATCAGCACCGCACCGCCCCACTCCCCTCCCAGCCCGAAGCCCTGCAACAACCGCAGGATGACGAGCAGCGCGGGAGCCCAGGCACCGATGCTCTCGTAGGAGGGCAGCAGCCCCACCGCGAACGTCGCCGCGCCCATGATCATCAACGTGGCGCTCAGCATCGTCTTTCGGCCGATCTTGTCGCCGAAGTGGCCGAACACCACGCCCCCGAGCGGGCGGGCGATGAAGCCGACGGCGAAGGTGCCGAAGGCGGCCAGCGTCCCCGTCAGCGGATCGAACGAGGGAAAGAACAGGCGGTTGAAGACGAGCGCCGCCGCGGTGCCATAGAGGAAGAAGTCGTACCACTCGATGGCCGTGCCGATGAAGCTGGCCGCGGCCACCTTCACGATGGAGTTCTTCGAGTCCTGCGAAGCGGTCTGCGCGCCTGACATGGGGTGGCTCCTTGTCTTCTCTCTACAGCACCCTGCGCGAGGGGACGAAGTCTAAGGTGAACCGTCATTCATCTTCGCGCTGCGTCAAGAAAGGGCGTTGAGGAGGACCGGCTCGCCGTGTGTAAATCGTGCTTTCCATGAGAGCGGCTGGCGCGTTGCCGGAAGAACCTGTTCTCAGAAAGGAGCCATGAAGCGCCGCAAGCCCACGCAGCACATGTCTCTGAGAGAGGTGGCCACGCTGCACCGCCGGGCCTCTCGGATGAAGAAGCCCGGAGAGGCGCCGCGCTCCCTGGAGATGCTGGACGAGGCGCTGGAGGCGTGCCCGGCATACGTGCCCGCGCTGCTGCTGGCGGGGCGAAGGCTGCAGACGAGTGAGTCAGCGGGCCCGGCGGAGACGCGGGCCGGGCTGCGCAAGGCACGCCGGTACCTGCAGCAGGCGGTGCTGGCCTCGGATCGCTCGGCGGCGTCCATGGTGGAGCTGGGCTATTTCCTCCACGTGGCGGAGGGCTCGACGGAAGCCTCGGAGCGCTACCTGCGCGCGGGGGTGGAGAAGGCGCTGAGCGTGCTGGAGGACGGGTGGAGCGGGCTCATTGACGTGCTGTATGCGCAGGGCCGGCTGGAGGAGGCGGCGGCACTGGGCAAACAGGCCCAGCAGCTCTTCCCCGGCTCGGTGCGCATCGCGACGGCGTTGACGCCGGTGCTGGCGGACCTCATGCAACCGAAGGAAGAGCCCGCCCGGCCCATGAAGCGCCGACGCACCTTCTGAGTCCCGCCTACGGGACGAGCACGAGCTTGCCGACCGTGGTGCCCGACTCGATGGCGCGGTGAGCCTCCGCCACCTGGTCGAGCGGGAAGCGCTTCACCGGCGGCGCGACGAGCCTGCCCTCCTCCACCCACGACAGCAGCCGCGTCATCGATTCGGTCAGCAGCGCGTGCTGGTCGAACAGGTAGGAGAGGTTGAAGGCGAGCACGCTGGTGTTGTCATTGGTGAGGGTGAGCGGGTTGTAGCGTGGGGTGCGCAGCCAGTCCCACGCGAGCTTCAGCCAGTTCGGCCGCCCGCCCCGCCGAGGCATCATGGAGTGGAAGCCATAGATGATGAGCTTCCCGGTCGAGCCCAGGTGCGCGTAGCTCTGCCGCAGGGTGGAGACCCCGTTGGCATCGAGCACGACGTCATAGCCCTGGGGCGAGGCCTTCTCCGCCGCCTTCCACAGGTCCTCGCTCGACTTGTCGATGACGACGTCGGCGCCCATGGCGCGCGCGGTCTCCACCTTGTGCGAGCTGCCGACGATGCCCACCACCCGGCACCCGGCGATGCGGCCCAGCTGCACCAGCGCGCTGCCCACTCCCCCCGCCGCGGAGTGAACGAGGATGCTCGCCCCGGGCCTCGGGTGGGCCAGCTCGAAGAGGGCGTAGTACGCGGTGAGGAACACCGTGGGAAACCCGGCCGCCTGCGCCATGTCGAGCTGGGACGGCACGGGGAAGAGCTGGTGCCTGGGCACGGCGATGTGCGTGGAGTACCCTCCGAACCGGGTCACTCCGAGCACCCTCGCGCCCGGCGCGAGGTCCGAGACGCCCTCCCCCACGGCGGCCACGGTGCCGGCGAACTCGAAGCCCGGGGTGATAGGCCAGCCCACATACTCCTTGGCGGAGGCATACAGGCCCATGCGGATGACGCAGTCGGCGTAGTTGACGCCAATGGCCTCGGTGGCGACGAGTACCTCGCCAGCCTTCGGAACGGGAACCGCCAGCGGCTCGAGCGTGAGCCGCTCGTACCCACCGGCGCGATGAATGAGCACCTTGCGCGCTGTCATGGAGGACCCAGGCCTATCACGAAATTGACGCACCCCGACAACGCGACGCGTCCAGGCGACGCACTGCGAAAGGTGAATCAGGTTTCAACTTCGCGGCCATTTGCCTGACAGCGCTCGCCACGAAAGTCCGTACACTCCTTGGCGCGCTCGCTCCTTCTCCGAGCGAGCGATCCCCCCAACAAGGAGAACCATGATGCGTTTGCGCTCTTCGCTATCGATGCTGGGTGCGCTGTGCCTGGGTCTGCTGTCCGCCGGATGCGGCGAGGGCATGGAGCCTGTGGAGCCCGCCCTCGAGGTACCCGCGGAGGACCTCGCCACGCAGGAGGCGGCGGCCGTATCGACCTCCGGCGTCACCTCGCACTTCCGCCAGTGGCTGTCGGCCAACGGCTATGACTCGTACAACCTGGTGCGCGCCGACATCACGGGCGGCAGCTACGGCGGCAAGGCGAGCAGCACGGACACCGTGGTGAACCAGCCGGTCATCTTCATCCACGGCAACTCGGACAAGGCCATCGGCACGGGCACCGCGGGCCAGTCGGGCTGGAATGCCTCCATCGAGTACTTCCAGTCCCAGGGCTACAAGACGAGCGAGCTGTACGCGACGACGTGGGGCCCGGCGGACGTCTCGATGTCGGCGTACCAGTACCACTCGAAGACGTACGTGATGAAAGTGCGCAAGCTCATCGAGGCGGTGAAGGCGTACACCGGCGCGGCGAAGGTGGACATCATCGCGCACTCGATGGGTGTGACGCTGGCGCGCAAGGCCATCCTCGGCGGCTACGCCACCGACTCGCTGGAGGGCGGTCAGTACTACATCGGCCCGCCGCTCACCTCCTCGGTGGATACGTTCGTGGGCATCGCGGGCGCCAACCGGGGCCTGACGAGCTGCTACCAGACGGCAGGCAGCACGCCCACCTGCGGCGCCACCAACGGCCTGTACCCGGGCTATTGGAACGGGCTCGGAGTCTCCGGCCTCTCGTCGTATCTGGCGAACCTGGGCTCCAGCAGCAAGTACGAGGGCGCGTACCGCTACAGCATCTTCTCCACGGCGGACGAGGTCATCGGCTACGGCGTCGTCGTCTACTACGAGTACACCTCGCGCATCCCAGGACAGACGGGCGAGAAGGTGTACTCGGGCTATCCGTACGGCCACTTCAACTCGAAGGATCTCACCGCCAGCGTGCAGCACAGCATGGTGAAGAGCCACGTCGTCCCGTAGCGGCTGCGCGAGGAAGCGCGCCCGCGCCGCGTCCCTGACCGTAAGGTGGTCCCCACGGCAGGCGCGGCGCGGCCGGTGCATAATGGATGTTCGGAGAGGACATCCATGGGACTCCTGTCACTCGCGTCCACGATGGTGCGTACCGGACTGGCGACGAGCTTCCGGCGCCTGAGACGCGGCCCGCTGCGTCCGGGGTGGAGCTTCCAGTACGAGGCGACGGTGGCCTTCATGAAGGCCACCAACGAGCGCATCGTCCAGCTGGACGCCCCCGCGCAGCGCGCGGAGACGGAAGCCATGGCCATGAGTACGCCGGCGCTCGAGCGGGTGCGCCGTGAGCCCGTGGAGGCGGGCGGCGTACCCTCCGAGTGGTTCACTCCCCCCGAGGTGAAGAACGAGGGGGTGGTGGTGTACCTGCACGGCGGATCATACGTCTATGGCTCCACGCGCACCCATGGGGACCTCATCGCGCGGCTGGCGGAGGGGACGGGCCTGCGGGTGCTGGCGCCCAACTACCGGCTCGCGCCGGAGCACCCCTTCCCCGCGCAGGTGGAGGACGCGGTGGCGGTGTACCGCTGGCTGCTATCCACCGGGGTGAAGCCGGAGCAGGTGGTGCTCTCGGGAGACTCCGCGGGTGGAGGGCTGGCGGTGGCCACGATGCTCTCCCTGCGCGAGCAAGGCCAGCCGCTGCCTGCGGGCGGCGTGCTCCTCGCGCCGTGGATGGACATCGAATGCAGCGGCGAGAGCATGCTGTCCAACGCCCGGTATGACTGGGGAGACAAGCCCATGCTGCTGCACTGGGCGAAGTGGTTCATCGGTCAGGGAGATCCCCGCCACCCACTGGCCTCGCCCATCCACGCGGACTTGCGAGGCCTGCCGCCGCTGTTCCTTCATGTGGGCAGCGCCGAGCTGCAGCACGATGACGTGACGCGCTTCGCCCAGAAGGCGCGCGCCGCGGGAGTCCGAGCGGAGCTGGTGGTGTGGCCGGAGATGGTCCACAACTTCCAGGTCTTCGGTGAGCGCTTCCCGGAGTCGGTGCGTGGGACGGCACGGCTCATCCAGGACATCCACTCGGTGCTGCGGCGCGAGGTCTCCGCCCCGGCACGGTGACGGAGACCTCAGCCCGAGTGGCGCTCCCTCAAGGAGCGGGCGGCGGCGACTCCACGGCCGCGGGAGGCGCCTCTTGCTCCTGCTTGGGCGCACTGTCCGCGGGAGCGGGCAGCTTGCGCAGGAACGTGCTCACCGCCGCGTTGTACTCCTCGGGGCAGTCGAGCTGCACCGAGTGTCCGCAGCGCTCGAACCCCACCAGCTCGGAGCCACGGATGCCCGCGTGGCCGTACTCCATGACCTCTCGCGCCCGCCCGCCGTGCATGAACGGGTTGGGGATGAGCCGGTCGTCCTCGCCGAAGACGATGATCGTCGGCGCCTGGATGCGGCCGAGGTTTTCACGCACGAAGTCGTTGTGCGCCAGCCCTTTCACGGTGCGCACGTTGGCGTAGGCGTAGGAGTCGAAGTCCTGCGAGCCCACCACGCGCACGCGCTCCTCGACGAGCCACTCCAGCTCCGGGCGCCAGCGTGAGAAGTTGGACTGCGCCACGCTGCCCCAGATGCCGTACTCGGGCGCGGACTTGACGAGCGTGGTGCTGAAGGCGCGCGTGAGCCACGCCTTCTCCTTCCAGGAGAACTTCTCGAAACCCGCGGGCGCGGTGAGCACCAGCGCGCCGGGCTCCTCCGGGTAGCGGATGGCGTAGGAGAGCGCCGTCATCCCTCCCATCGAGTGTCCCACCAGCACCGGCTTCTCCACGCCCAGCAGGGTCACCAGCTCGCGCACCGCGTCCGCCATGGCCTCCATGGAGTACGGGAACGTGGCCAGCTTGTCGGACTTGCCATAGCCGGGCAGATCGACGGCCACCACGCGGTAGCCCTGGGCGGCGAAGGCATCCAGTTGGTAGCGCCAGAACTTCAGGTACGAGCCCAGCCCATGGATGAAGACGAGGGTCTGCTTGCCCTCGGGGTTGAGCTCCACGTAGGCCACCTCGGGCACGGTGGCCACCTGGTAAGCCTCGGCCGTCTTTGGCAGGGCCACGCGCTTGAGCGGCCAGGCCTGGCCCTGGGTGGAGGTGTAGGGGAACTCCTGGAAGGGGAGCGTCGGCTCGGACTTGTACGAGCGGACGCAGCCCGAGGCGAGCGTGGCGGAGAGCAGCAGGGCCGTGGCGGCGCGAGGAGTCTTCATGATCAGAACGCGTACCAGGTGAAGGTGGTGAAGGCCGCGAAGGGGTTCTTCGTCACCCGCTCCGCCCCGTCGTAGAAGCTGCCCTTGAACATGTAGCCGGTGTGCAGGCCGACCGTCATGAGGTAGCGGATGTGGTACTTCAGCTCCGCGTTCACCTCGGCGCCGATGAAGCGCCCGCGCGGCACGTCCGTGTTCCAGCGCGGCGGCGTCACGTCGCTGGTGGCCAGGGCGGTGCCCAGCTTCAGGTTCAGCTTGTTGGGGATGAGGTCCATGGCGCCGGAGGCGATGGCGGCGCGCAGGCCGTAGCCCTGGTTGGAGATGTCCGTCACCGCGCCCGTGTAGTTGTTGGCGGTGCTGGTGAAGGGGAACAGCAGCAGGGTCTTGTGGTTGAACCACACCGCGCCCGGCAGGCCGTACATGTTGAGGGTGAAGGCGCCCTTGTACTTGCCGTCGTTCAGGTCCTCATCGCCCGTGGTGTAGATGCCCTCGAGCGTCACCACGTCGTTGGGCGTACGGCCCCAGTTGTAGATGAGCTCCAGGTTCGCGGACAGGCCGCTGATGTCCACCGTCGGCTCCTTGTCGGTGTCCACCTCGGTGCTGCGGTAGCTGCCCCCGTTGTACATGAGGAAGCCAGAGGCGCCGAAGCGCCCGGTGCGCAGGTCGATGTTGTGATTGAAGTGCGCTCCCGCCCAGAACACCGTGCCGGTAGGCAGGTCGATGTTGAAGCGCCCGGTACCCGTGAAGCTGCTCAGGCCCGCGGAGCCCGGACCGCTCTTCACCAGGCCCTCGAAGGCGAAGGCATCGCCCTTGGTGTCGTCCCGCAGGCCCCAGACAGAGACGCCCACGTTGGTCCCTGGCCGCACCGGGTATACGTAGTCGCCGGTGAGCAGCCAGATGTACTTCAGGCGCGGATCATCCTGGGTCGCCCTGTCCGGCTGCGCGCTGCCCAGAGGCAACAGGCTCAGCTTCGCGTTTCCCTTATAGGAGCTGAAGACGGACAGTCCCGTCGCGTCGCTGCCCAGGAAGGTGAGCTTGTAGCCGGTACGGATGATGTCGTTGAGCGGCGAGCGCGTCGGATCGAAATAGGAGTCGTAGACAGGCTGGGCGCCGATGAGCAGCGTCAGCTTGGTGGGGTCCCGGAAGGGATAGAAGGCGACATTGATGTTCTTGGTCTGGAGGTTGATCATGTCGGCGTTGAAGCCGCCACCCTCGTTGGGCTGGACGCTGTTGGCCGACCGCCCCCAGAGGAAGTCCACCTCGAACTGGGCCCGGAAGCTGGCCAGCCCGTCCACGAACCACGGGCTGTACTCGATGACGGGGATCCAGCGCTGCTCGACGTAGTACGCCGTCAGGCTCTCCACGCGCACCGCGCTGCCGGTGGGGCTCCCCATGGGCCCCAGGGACACGCCCTTGAGGCCACTGGGGTCTCCCACCTGGTTGGTGACGGTGCCACGCGAGAAGAAGTAGTTGATGAGGGTGAACTCGCGCGGTTCCGCATCCTTCTCGCGCTCTTTCTCATCCTGCCATTCGCCGTAGTACGCCCCCGGCACCGTGGTCGGGCTCGCGTTCGCGGAGAGCGAAAGCCCGAATGCCACCAGGGCGAGCGCCACCGCTCCGCCTCGCCTCGCCCTACCTGCTTCAGCCATGAACCACCACGTCATAAACCCCTCTTGACTGGGAAGAAGACAGGGCGCCCGAGGCGCTCGCTGCCCACGCTACTGCGCGGAGACCGTGTAGACCTGAACGGCGTTGCCGGTGAACGGCTGGCCGAGGTGGACAATGTTGCCGGAGCCCACCCCACCGGCCTCACACGTGGCGCCCGTGGCCCGGCCCTCGAAGAACAGCTCCAGGGAGAGCGTCTTGCCATCCGCGCTCAGGCTGCCGCGCCCCTGCTGCTTGAAGCTGGTGTAGGTGAAGAGCACGTCGAAGCAGCTGGCATCCTCCTTCACCTTGTCGATGAGGACGGCGTTGGTGGTGAAGACCTGCGGGGCGCCGTTGGCCTGGGAGTTGTCGCAGGTACCCACCTTGGTCGTCGGGTTCACGTCCTTCAGGCTGCCCGCGGTGCTGCTCACCTGGAAGGCGCCCGCGCCTACGACCATCTCCACCTTGTTGTAGCACTGTGAGTTGGGCCCGAGGTCCAAGTTCTCGTCAAACCCGTTGGGATGGGTGGGGATGTTGGTCCCATCCATCAGCATCTTCTTGCCCTCGAGGTAGTTGCGAATGTTGTCGGACGTGTTGAACTTCGGCACCACCGGCGGCTTGTTGGTGTTGTCATCCCCTCCACAGCCCACGATCCCCAGCGAGCACAGCACCACCGCGGACAGCAGCTTCTTCTTCATTCGGATACTCCTCATTTCACCGGCGGGACTGCCGGGAACGACGTGACGCGAGAGAGCACCCCCGGCGTGCGCTCTCCCACACAAGGACTCAGTGCCGCGCATCCGCCGCGATGGCGGCCTCGCGCAGCTCCCGCTTGAGAATCTTTCCCGCCGGCGACACCGGCAGGCGCTCCATCAACTCCACCTTCTTGGGCACCTTGAAGCGCGCTACGCGCTCGCGCAGGTGCTCGAGCAGCGCCTCGGGCGTGGCGCTCTCGCCGGGCTTGAGCACTACGAAGGCTCGCCCCACCTCGCCCCACTTCGCGTCGGGCACGCCCACCACGGCGCACTGCTGCACAGCGGGGTGCTCGTAAAGGACCGTCTCCAGCTCCAGCGGGTACACGTTCTCGCCACCCGAGATGAACATGTCCTTCTTGCGCCCGGCGATGGTGAAGAAGCCGTCCGCGTCCTTGCGCGCCAGGTCCCCGGTGTGGAACCAGCCCTGCGCGTCGATGGACTCCTTCGTGGCTGCCTCGTCGTTGAAGTAGCCCGAGCACATGGAGGGACCCTTGAGGACGAGTTCGCCCACCTCGCCCGTGGGCACCTCGCGACCGTCGTCATCCACCAGCCGCGCGTCGACGAAGTAGTTGGGCCGACCGATGGAGCCCGCCTTGGAGATGGCGTACTCCGGGCCCATGCTGAAGAGACCCGGGCCGAACTCTGTCATGCCGAAGCCCTGCTTGAAGGGCACCGAATGCACGGCCTGCCAGGCCTGGATGAGGGGCACGGGCATGGCCGCGCCACCGCTGGTCATGAAGCGCACGGTGGAGAAGTTCGTCTCGCGGAAGCGCGGCGCGTCGTGCAACTGCTGGTACTGCGTGGGCACCGCGAAGAAGAGCGTCACCTTCTCGCGCTCGAGCAAGGTGAGCAGCTCCTCGGGGTCCCACCGGCGCATGATGACGACGGCGCCGCCCACGGTGAGCAGCGGGACCGAGTAGACGAGCAGCCCGCCCGTGTGGAACATGGGCGTGTGGGTGATGGTGACGTCCCCAGGCCGCACCTCGTGGACCAGGGTGTTGAGCGTGTTCCACGCCACCATGCGGTAGGAGACCTTCGCGCCCTTGGAGCGACCCGTGGTGCCGCCGGTGAAGAGCAGGCAGAGGATGTCCTCGGCGTCCACCTTGTCGTTCGTCACCGGAGCGGCGGGACGGTGCAGCAGCGTCTCCGCGTACGGCATGCTTCCCGGCAGGCTCTTCGTCTCCAGATGCACCAGGCGCAGCGAATCGCCGAGGCGATCCTTGACCTGGGCCACGTTGTCGCGGAAGTCATCTCCGAACAGGAGCACGCGCGGTGTGGTGTCACGCACCGACTCCGTGAGCTCCTGGGCGTGCAGGCGCCAGTTGTAGGGGACGAAAATGGCGCCGATCTTCCCGCAGGCGAAGAGCGCGTCCAGGTACTCCACGCCGTTGTGGGCCACCAGCCCCACCCGGTCTCCTGGCTTCACTCCGGCCACGTCGCGCAGCCATCCGCCCAGGGCCTCGGCCCGGGCGTTCAGCGCGCGGTAGGTGAAACGGCCCGCCTCACCCTTGGCCACGTCCACCACCGCCAGGGCCTCTGGCCAGTACAGGGCTCCGCGCCCCATCCAGTCGCCGATGAACATCCGCGTCCCCTTCTCGCGTGCCTCGGTGAAGTGAAGTACGGCTCAGGCCGTCCAGCGGTAGAGCGCGGAGGCCATGGACAGACCGCCCCCGCTGGCACAGAAGGCCACGAGGTCCCCGCGCCGCACCTTGCCCTGCTCCACCGCGTCATCCAGCGTCATGGGGATGCAGGCCGAGCCCGTGTAGCCCCACTTGTCCATGGTGTAGTGCGCCTTCTCCATCGGTTGGCCCAGCACCTTCATGGTGGCCTCGATGGTGCGCAGGTTGAGCTGGGTGAAGACGAAGAGCTTCACGTCGTCCAGCGACTGGTTGGCGCGCTTGAGCAGCACGTCCAGAAGCTGCGGCCAGCGCTCGGTGTTGAAGGTGGAGGGGAACTTGCGGACGAACTGCACCGCGGGCTTGCCTCCGGTCAGCTGCAAGCTCTCGGCGGTGGCCGGGCGGAAGGTGCCGCCGGTGTAGACGCCGAGCGCGTCATGGTACTCGCCGTTGGCCAGCAGCTTGGCGCCCAGGAAGCCGGACTTGTCGCCGGCACCCAACACCACCGCGCCCGCGCCGTCCGCGAACAGCGTGCATGTCTTCTTGTCCTTCCAGTTGATGTAGCGCGACATGCCGTAGGCGCCCACCACGAGGATGCGCTTGTAGCTCTCGTCCGCGGCGATCGTCTTGCTGGCTACGTCCAGCGCCGTCACCCATCCAGCGCAGGCGCAGTTCAGGTCATACGTACCCGCGTTCGGCGCGCCCAGCTTGGCCTGCACCACCGAGGAAGTGGCCGGGCTGAGGTAGTCCGGCGTGTCCGTGGCGACGACGATGAGGTCCAGTTCCTCGGGTTTCGTGCCCGAGCGCTGCAGGGCCTGGCGCGCCGCGGCCACGCACAGGTCCGAGGTGGCCTGGTCGTCGGCCATCATGTGCCGCTCCCGGATGCCCACGTTCTGCACGAGCCAGTCGCTCACCGACTCGCCGAGGATGCGGTCCACATCCGCGTTGGTGAGGACTTTCTCGGGGACGTAGCGTCCGGTGGAGAGGATCTGGGCGTATCTCATGCGTTGCTCCGGAGGGTGTTACGCGCGGAACGGGTCCCGCGCTTCGAGGAGGCGGTGGAGGTCTTGGGAGGAGCCTTGGCGGAGTCCTTGCCCGGACGAGGCGCGGGGCGCGGATCCAAACCGTGACGAATGAGCGCCATCGCCGTGTCCAGCACGCGCTCGATGCCGGGGTCCTCTTCCCAGATGACCCAGCGCATGCCGAGGAAGTCTCCGATGCCCATGAGGCAGTAGGCCAGCGACTCCGCGTCCATGCGGCGCACCTGCCCCGCGTCCATGGCCTGCGAGAGGCCGCGCACGTACCCCTTGGCGAAGCGGTCGTAGTAACGGCGGTAGCAGGCCTCATCGACGAACTCGGCCTGGCGCACCACGCGGTAGAGGTTGGGGTGCTCGCGGGCGAACTCGAAGAAGGTGCGCAGGCCCTCACGCTCCACGTCGAGCCGGTTGGGAAGACCCGCTACGGCTTCGGCGATGAGGCGGCGCAGGCGCTCGCCCAGCTCGTCAACCACCTCCACGAAGATGGACTGCTTGTCCGGGAAGTAGACGTAGAAGGTGCCCAGCGCCACGCCGCTCTTGCGGGTAATGTCCGCGATGGATGCGCGCTCGTAGCCCTTCTCACCGAAGATGGCCTCGGCTGCCCTCAGCAGCTTCTGGCGCGTCTTCTGGCCTCGCGGCGTGACGGGGAGGAGGCGCTCTGACGAAGTTGAAGGGCGATTCATGTTTCAGCTTCTGGTAGCACCCCCTCGAAGCCCTTGTCAAAACCCTCGTGCGCTGGAAAGGCTCGTGACCTTCCGCGTCAGGGCGGCAACGCACCGCGTCGCTTTCCGTGACGCGATGGCCCTGCTTCCACCGGGGACATAGGCTCGCTTCCACCTCTCTACCCGGTTCTCGCTCCATGCTCCAGACCGCCCTGCTCGTCGTGCTCGCGGTAGCTCCCTCCAGCCCTGAGGCTCTCCGGGGTGCGCTCCAGGAGCGCATCTCCCAGGTGAAGGGCGCGACCGTGGCCGTGGCCTATCAGGACTTGGGAAACGAGAAGGACTCGCTGCTGCTGGCGGCCGACCGCTCCTTTCATGCGGCCAGCACCATGAAGGTGCCGGTGATGGTGGAGTTCTTCCGGCAGGTGGACGCCGGCAAGCTGTCGCTCGACCAGCCCATCCCCCTCGTCAACCGCTTCTCCTCCATCGTGGACGGCTCGTCCTACTCGCTGGACCCCAAGGAGGATGAGGACGCCGCTCTCCACGAACAGCTGGGCAAGCCGGTGTTGGCGCGCGAGCTCGTCGAGCGGATGATCACCCGCTCGAGCAACCTGGCGACCAACTCGGTCATTGCCCTGGTGGGAGCCACGAAGGTCACCGAGACGCTCCGCGGACTGGGCGCGAAGCAGATGACCGTTTTGCGCGGCGTGGAGGACGGAAAGGCGTACGCGAAGGGGCTCAACAACAGCGCCACGGCGAGGGATCTCGCCACCTTGCTAGCCGCCATCGAGCGCGGGCAGGCAGCCTCGGCCAGCTCCACCCAGGCCATGCGCACCATCCTCCTGGCCCAGGAATTGAACGACTTGATTCCCGCGGGCCTGCCCTCGGGGACACGCGTGGCCCACAAGACCGGGCAGATCACCTCAGTCCTTCATGACGCGGCCATCGTCTACCCGAAGGGCCGTGCGCCCTACATCCTAGTGGTGCTCACCAGCGGCATCTCCGATGAGAGGGTGGCCCGCGCTCTCATCGTGGACATCTCCCGGAGCGTGCATGCTCACGCGGCCCGGAACGCGCCCAGCCCCTGAGAGCACGGTGCGCCTTGCACGAAGAGCACGGGTCTCATCCACGCTCATGGGAAGTTGAAGACCGATTCAGGTTTCATCCGCTTGCCACTGGCCAGCACCCTGGTCTTGGGCGTAGGTTCCGCGTCACTTTCTCCGGTGGCCCGGGCCTCCCGCGCCGCCGCACTTCCAGGAGAGGCACATGCAGTTGAAGGACCTGAAGATCGTGGTGACCGGCGGTGCCCAGGGTATGGGTGCCCACTTCGCGCAGCGGCTCCTCGAGGCCGGTGCCCAGGTGGCCGTGGGTGACATCAGCGAGGAGAAGCTCGCCGCGCTGCCCGCAGGCATCCACCGCCGCCGCCTGGATGTGTCCAACGAGGAGGACTGCGTTGCCTTCGTAAACTGGGCGCACCAGGCCATGGGCGGCCTCAACGGCCTCATCAACAACGCGGGCATCCTCCGCGACGGCCTGCTTGTGAAGAAGGATCGCACCACCGGCCAGGTGAAGAAGATGACCACCTCGGACTGGAACGCCGTCATCGGCGTCAACCTCAACGGCGCCACCGTCATGGTGCGCGAGGTGGTGGCGAAGATGGTCGAGACCGAGCAGAAGCCCGGCGTCATCGTCAACATGTCCTCCATCGCCCGGCACGGTAACCGCGGTCAGTCCAATTACGTGTCCGCCAAGGCGGCCCTGGCTGCCAACACCGTCACCTGGTCGCGCGAGTTCGCTCCGTTCGGCATCCGCGTCGGCGCCGTCGCTCCGGGCATGATCGAGACGCCGATGACCCAGGGCATGAACCAGAAGGCCCGTGATGCGCTGGTGGCCTCCATCCCCGTGGGCCGCATCGGCGTGCCCGAGGACATCTGGGTCGCCGTGAAGTTCATCATCGAGTGCGAGTACTTCAACGGCCGCACCATCGACGTGGACGGCGGACTCAACTTCTAGGCGGGAAGTCCTCCTGCGGTTTCTCCCACATTAGAGAGCCGGCAGTTCCCAAGCCCAATGCCCCTGGGGGAGGACCGAAACTGACAAAGGCCGCCCTCCACCAGGGCGTCCCGTTGCCAGCGCCTGACAGAAAGCTGTCTGACAACCAGACAGCTTTGGGAAGCCCGCCCCCGACCGGGGCCCTCCGGGGGGAGTGGGCACAGTGGCATCCCACGGAGCCGGGATGTGGTGGTGACTGAGGTACAGCCCCCTGCGCTGCAATCTCGTGGTGCTCAGGTGCATCCGGAGTTGTGGCACCTTCTACGCGCGGTTCCTCCTGGGCTGGCTCAGTAGCACTTGCCGCAGTGCAGGCAGGGAGCTGCTCGGAGGCTGCCGCAGGAGGCTCACTCTCGGCGGGCTCAAGCCCTGCGTGGGGATGAGGGCCTGGCGGCACTTCAGTGGGAAGGGACTGGGGGGCTTCGTGAGTCGCCCACACGTTGCGCAGCAGGTGCTCATCGCTGGCCTGGAGGAGTGCCGGGAGCTGACGCCTCAGGGCCTGCGCGTCCCGCTGAGTCAGGCCTTCATAAGCACACTTCGCCCATTGCAGGACGGACTGGTTGTCCGACTGGAGCACCACCCGGTCCACCATGCCCCAGAAGGAGCGCTCCAGGGACTGCAGCAGCAGCAGGTGTCCCGAACGCTTGGCCACGCGTGCCGCCAGCCGCAGCAACTCGAACTCGAGCTGGGCCCAACGCGCTTGCGGCTCCCAGCGCACCGCATCCTCCAGGTGCAGGCAGGCCTCCTGCAGCCGCTTCAAGTCCGCCTCGCTGGCGCATTCGCAGCAGGCACTCAGCAGCTCCACCGCGGTTTCGCGCTTGAGTGCCCAGAAGCCTTCCAGCAGCTGGCGACTCTGGGTGGGGGCTTGTTTCCTCGCGTGCAGGGCCACGCTCAGGTTCTCCAGCGTCAGCGCCTGCTCCAGCGCCACCGCGCGGCTTCTGCGCCCAGGGTGCTGCACCACCAACCCTCGGGCGGCCAGCTTCAGCAGCGCCTCTCTCACCGTGGCTCGGGAGACACCATAGCGCTGCGCCAGCGTGTGCTCGGCGGGCAGGTGTCCACCTTGAGGTAGCTGGCCCTGCGAGATGACTCGCTCCAGCTCCTGCTCCACTTGCCAAACGAGCCCCATCCGTTCCATGTCCGCCACCCTCCTCGTTGCAGCTGCCTCCTATCTCACCACCTCGGTCTGACATCGCTGGCGAGCGTGCCCATTCCTCAGGAGTTCGCTGAGAGATTCGGGCCCCTTCATCGTGTGAATGGGGCCCATGAAGTGCGGCGCGGTAAGCCTGATAGCAGCTCTCTTCCTGGCAAGCTGCGGTGTCGAGGAGGGTCCTCAGGATCCCTCGGGCCAGCCCAGTGCGGATTGCTTCTTTCCAGAGGGCATCGCCGTCACCTAGGACGGCACCGCTTTCGCCGGCAGCATCGGCACCGGCAAGGTGGTTCGCTTCGCCTCCGGCGCTTCCTGCTCCGTCCCTTCATCACCGAGGGCCTGAGCAACGTCGCCAGCCTGAGCGCGGATCCCCGTGCGGCCCGAGCTCACCTCCGGTGTGGTGGCTTCTGCTGCGACATGACACTCGACGAGCAGGGCACAGACTCCGTCAATTCACGCGTCGACAAGCTGCCCGCTGGCGGCTCCGCGTGGCTCTCCTTGTCCAAGAACACCACCTACCTCAGCGGCCAGCGCTCACCCTCAATGGCATCGCCTGGGACGGCCAAGGCGCCCTCTACGTCACCAAGTACAACAGCGGGCAGATGTTCCGCTCTCGCCCACCCCTGTGGGCGTCGTTGGTGACACCGCCTGGGTCGTCGAGGGTCAGCTCGGTATCCTCTTCGGATTCGAGAGCATGTACCGCGTCTGCTTGCCCTGAGAGCAGCCAGGCAGACATGTTTCATACTTTCCCATCCGTCAGATGGACGCACCTGTGAAACGTGAGAAAATCGCAGTCCTTGAGAGAACCAATCTCTCTCTCAAGCGTCTAATGATAGACAGGAAGACTGTACTTCCTGCTCCCTAGCGGGTTGCCGGGACAATCACGAGTTTCTAGATTATTCAGGAAGGCGGGGGCAGGGCGTCGGTTCAGTGAGACGAGAACGCGTAACCCCGCAGACTTCCGGGAAGCGGCCCCCGCAAAAGCGCCGCACGGGCCGTCCTCCTCGCAGAGGGAGGAGGGTCCGCAGAAGACCGGGTGGAAAAGTGCCTTACGAGTGAAGCTCGAGGGGCATGGAGGAGCCCGCTTCGAACTCGGGAGCGCGACGCAGCTGATCCAGCACGCGCGGCGCGCAACGGAGGGTCAACATGGGCAGGGAGCCGCCCGGCTCGCTGACCGACCGTACCGCGCCCATGAGCTTGTGGGACTCGAGCCAGCGCATCAGGTCGTCGCGAAACCGCGCGCTCTCCGCCAGGCCTGCCTGGTAGAGAGCCGCTCGGTTGGCGGATACCTCGCGCGGGGCACGGCGCCGGGGCGTGCTGCTCTCACGCGGCATGACCGTGACGTCAATCCACTCGGACGTGGACTCCTCGCCACCCGAACCTGGCAGGCTTCGGACCGAGGGAACCGCGCGCGGCAAGGCGTACAGGGTCTTCCCCGGTCCGTTCTGCTTCCTGCTCATGGCCCTTCTCCTCCCCCAGGCCCGGCGCTCCTGTGGCGCCGGCCCCGGACCTACCGTCGTCAGCGATACACAGCCAAACCCTTGCCCGTTCGGTGTCCCGGCGAGCGCTTGAGCTTGACTGCGTTGGCCATAATCAAATCCTTCACCTCGAGCGCCGTCAAGTCAGGAGCACGGCAACGATACAGTGCTGCAATACCAGCAACATAAGGGGCAGCCATGCTGGTGCCACTCATTCTCTCATAAAACGCCTGGTTGTTGCAGCGCCGTTCCGTACTTGAATAGATGTTAACACCGTAGCCCATGACGTCTGGGACGGAGCGCTTCTCCACCACACCGCTGGCCGAGAAGCTGGCCACTTTCCTGTCGAAGTCGACTGCACCGATGGCCAGTGCCTCCGGAAAGCCTGCTGGGTAACCAACCGTGTTCGGTCCACTGTTGCCTGCCGCAACAACGGGCAGCACGTTGCTGTCCAGCAGCCGACGCAGCATGGTGCGCAGGGCGCGCAGGTTGAGCCGGTAGTCGGCTTCGGTGATCCCCGGAGGGCAGACCACCGGGAAGCCCAGGGACAGGTTCACCACCGCGGGCCGCGTCGCGTTCTCCGGGCGGGAGAACTGGTGCAGCAGCCACTCCATGCCGGCGGCCACGCGGCCGAGGCTGGTGCGGATGGTCTCCGACTCAATCACCGAGGCGACGTAGAGGTCCACCTCCGGGGCCACACCGTGGTGGACCCCCGCGGCGATGCCGCACACGTGCGTGCCGTGGCCATCCGGATCGAAGCCGCGGATGTCCCGCGCCGGGGTGTGGGGCGAGTTGGGGAACAGCGAGACGTAGCGGAACTGGATGACCTTGCTGGCGTGCTCGGGGTGGTCGGCGTCCACGCCGGTGTCGAGCACGCCGAGCATGACTCCAGCGCCGCGGATGCCCTGAGCGTGAGCCAGCGGCACGCCGCACTCGTCAGGCCACTCTCGCTCGGCCAGCGAGGACATGCCTCGGTTGCGCGGGCCCGTCTCTCCAGCCACCGGGCCAGGGAAGGACAGCGGCACCACGTCCGGGATGAACTCGAACTCTCCGGCCAGCTCTCCGCGCGCGGAGTGCTCGGCCTTGTCCGAGTAGAAGTGCGCCATCGTCGCGCCGATGAGCGGCATGTAGCGGTAGCTGCCCGCCTCCGAGCCGGTCAGCTCCTGCACCGGGCCGCCGGGCATGACCGTGGCCTGGGCCCGGACGACATTGCCCCGGCTGCCCTTGCCTCCCTTGCCCTTGGGCTGCTTGCTGACGGAGGGACGCGCGCCCGGCAGCGTGGCCGAGCGCAGCCCGAGCTGCTGCAGCGTCTCGGCCGCTCGCTCGGCGCCGGCGAACCGCAGCGCCGTGGAGCGCTGGAGCTGCCGCTCACCCCGCGCAGTCCCCCGTACCCCATCGCGCGCCTGGGTCTCGATGCTCTCCTTGGGAACCAACAGATAGGACCTCATGGACCGTTCACTCCTTACTGGGACCTCCGACTGCTTGGGGACCACAGGACTGCATACGGGAGGGTGGGGGAAGGCCCCTCCCCGGGTTCATGGCAACTCCAGCCGCGCCCGGAGCCTCTCGGACACGACAGAAGCAATAGAAGTCTGGACGGCCCGCTGCACGCCCACCGTGTGCGTGGCCCAGAGCAACTCCACCTGGTCCGCGTCCACCGGTGCGCCTGCAGGGGCCACGGGGCGCCCCACTCCGAGCAGCTTCAAGAGCGCCCAGCTCACGTCATCCCTCGGCTGGGGCTGCAAGCCCCGAATGGGCTTGATGCGCAGGGTCGCCTCCACATTCAAACGGCCGTCTCCGAAGTACTCGTTGTACTTGCGCGCCGGCTCCTCCGGCCGAGGATGATACGGGTAGGGTCCCACGTCGCTTGCGCCCAGCAACAGCGCGCGACGGCAGGCCTCCACCCGCTCTACGGGTGAGAAGTCCTCCAACGTCTGGCGGTGGTAGGACAACCAGAGCGCGGCGGCTCCGGCCACCTGGGGCGTGGCGGTGGAGGTGCCCCTGCCCGGACGGTAGTCCTCGGGCGGCAGGGCCCACAGCACGTCGGGGGTCGGCGCGCACAGGTCCACCTCCGGCCCGTCGTTGCCCGACATGCGATCATTGAAGCGGTAACGCTTCAGCCCCTGAGTGATTCCGGACACGGCCAGCACCCGGTGGAAGCGCGCCGGGTAGACGACACTCGTCGGCGTCCGCAGCGAGCCGCCGAGCGGGAAGTGGTTGCCGGCCGCCGCGCACACCACCACGCCCTGCTCGTATGCGTGGTTGACCGCGTCCGCCCAGAGCCGGCTGGGCAGCCCTCCCATGCTGATGCTGATCACCTGCGCGCCCTGGCTCACGCAGTGGAGGATGCCCAGCGCCAGCGCGTGGCTGCCCACCTGCACCACCGAGGGCGACACGCGCACCGGCAGCACCGAGGCGTAGGTGGCCACTCCCTGGTAGTCCTCGTGGTTGGCCGCCAGCAGGCACAGCGTCGCCGTGCCGTGCCCTGGCGACAGGCCCATGCCCGACTCGAGCGGATCCCTCGCGTCGGGGCGGTGCCGGTCCCACAGGTCCACCCCGGGCAGGAGCCGATCCGGTCCGGGCACCGCGGGGTGCGCCGACCAGCCGGTGTCCAGGTGCCCGATGAGGATGCCCTCTCCGGGCAGGCGCCCCGCCTTCTCGAAGAGCCGCCACGCCTGCGGCGCCCGGATGGCGCGCAGGTGCCAGTCCCTCGGGAAGTTCTTCCCCGGGGGCTCGGGGAGCTCGACGGTGGGGTGTACCAGCACCGCGTCCGGCTCGGCGTACTCCACCTCCGGCTGCTCCATCAGTGCGTGTACCGCGTTCCACACCTCGTCCGGGGACGGGCCGGCGGGCATGGCGGGCGCGGCGCTTCCCCGCATCGCCATCGCCACGCCCTGGGGAGCCCCAGACGGCCGCGCGCCCTTGGGCTTCTTCGAGCCGCCGCTTCCCGGCAGCTTCACGGTGTGCCAGCGCGCCAGCTCGCCCCCCGGCACCACCCGGGGCAGGTCCGCCGACATCCGCGCGCCGCGAAAGGTGGGGGCCGGCAACCCGTCCACCACCGCGCCCACCGCGCGCACTCCCGCGGACCGGGCGATGGCCGTGAGCGTGCGACGGCTCGGCGCTCGCGCCATCGCCAGGCGCGTCCCCGAACCGGTCTCTCGCAGCTTGACGTGGATCTCTCCCGTGTAATGCACACCGGGCGGCAGCACGGCCTTCATGTCATCCCCCACTTCGGACTTCTTTGGGCCCACGGTGGAACTAGACGCGGACCCCCTGACAAAAAATCACGGTTTTCCCTTAGTAGACGCCAATCCGTGACGTTCAGGTCCTTCGGCTCCTTCCCGGAACGTCGGGAAGTTGGAAGCATTCCGTGCCACGTGCGTTGAAGTGACCAATGGCGTACACCCGGTGTGTCGGCTCGTTGAAGCTGGTGTAGGTAAAAGGAGCCAACTGGACGCCCTGCCAGTAGCCAAGCCGAGGATGATTCGGCGTTACGAATTGTTCGTCAGCTTCATGACATGCGGGTAAGGGAAGGCTCCCTGCCTGCTGGAGAGCCGCCTTTGATTCCCTACGTCAACCCGCACTCGCTGAAGATCGGCCCCATCGAGCCCTTCGGCATCTTCGTCGCGCTCGGCATCTTCCTGGCGGCCCGCATCATCGTGAAGCAGTCGGAGCGGCAGGGGCTCGACCCCAACCCCATTCATGACTACGCGCCCTGGGGCGTCGGCGTCGGCGTCGTCGTGGGGCACCTGGTCCACCTGCTCTTCTACCACCCCGAGGAGCTCTCCAAGAGCCCGTTCCAGATCCTCAAGGTGTGGGATGGCCTGTCCTCCTTCGGCGGCCTGCTGGGCGGCATCATCGCCGCCATCGTCTTCTTCCGGATTCGCAAGGTGAGCTTCGCCAAGTACGCCGATGCCTTCGCGCTCGGCGTGGCCCCCGGCTGGGCCGTGGCCCGCATCGGCTGCTTCATCGCCCACGACCACCCGGGCCTGCGCACCGACTTCTTCCTCGCCGTGAACTTCCCCGTCGAGCGCTACGGCGGGCCCCGGCACGACCTCGGCCTCTATGACGCCGTGCTGCTGTTCGCCATCACCGGTCTGCTCTTCGCCCTGCGCAACTCCGGCAAGCTGCAGAACCGCCTGCTGCACCTGTTCGCGATCATCTACGCCGCCGGCCGCTTCTTCTTCGACTTCATGCGCGCCACCGACTTGAGCTACGTCGACGCCCGCTACCTCGGCCTCACCCCCGCCCAGTTCGGCTGCATCCTGCTCGTCATCTACGGCGTCTGGGGGCTGGTGACGAAGCGCTCGCCCCAGGGCGGAGCCTCGGCGGCCTCGGGCGGCGCCGTGGGGAGCACTCGGTAGCGCTCGGGCCTCTCCGGTGAAGGCGCTGCTCTATGACGCGCTGATGGCTCCTCTCGGGTGGATGGGCCTCACCGAGGCCCGTCAGCGCCTCGTGGCCGGGGTCCACAGCAAGGTCCTCGAGGTGGGCGCCGGCACCGGGCTCGCCCTGCCCGGCTACCCCGAGGATGTCGACTCCATCACCGCCCTCGACATCGACCCCGACGCCCTGGTGCGCGCCCGCAAGCGCCGCCCGGGCGTTCAAATCGCCCTGGCCAATGTGCAGGACCTGCCCTTCCGCGACAGGTCCTTCGACTTCGTCATCGCCAGCCTCGTCTTCTGCAGCGTGGAGGATCCGGCGCGCGGCCTGGCGGAGCTCCACCGCGTCCTGCGCATCGATGGCCAGCTGCGCATGCTCGAGCATGTGCGCTCTCCCAACCCCAAGGTCTCCCGCCTCCAGGAGCGACTCACCCCCGCCTGGTGCCGCATGACGGGCGGGTGCCGGCTCAACCGCGACACCTTTCCGCTCGTCCAGGCCGCGGGTTTCTATGTGACCCGCCGCGTCTCGCTGCTCGACGGATTGGCCGAGGAGATCACCGCCGTCCGCGTGAAGAAATGAAGTCTCCGCCACCGAGCCGGCGTCGCAGCTCGCGGCGGATTCCAGGGAGCGTTCCGTGCAACTGAGCACCGGTGTCGAGCTGAGATATGTGGAGCAGGGCAGCCCCGGCGGAGAGGCCGTCCTCTTCCTCCACGGATATACGGACTCCCATCACTCCTTCGATTTGTCCCTGCCGCACCTGCCAAGTCGCTACCGCGCCTATGCGCTGGACCAGCGCGGCCACGGTGACTCGCAGCGCCCCGCGTGCTGCTACACCCAGCAGGACTTCGCCGCCGATGTGGCCGCCTTCATGGATGCGATGCGCATCTCGCGCGCCACGCTCGTGGGCCACTCCATGGGCAGCTTCATCGCCCAGCAGGTAGCCTTGGCCTTTCCCCAGCGCGTCGAGGCGCTGGTCCTCATCGGCTCGGCCCCCACTGGCAACAACGCGGTGATTCGCGGGCTCAACGACTTCGTCGTCACCCTGGAGGACCCCGTCGATCCGGGCTTCGTTCACGAGTTCCAGGCGAGCACCGTCTTCCAGCCCGTCCCCGACTCCTATCTGAATACCCTCGTCTCCGAGAGCCTGAAGGTCCCCGCCCGCGTCTGGAAGGACGCGCTGGCCGGCCTCATCGCCGAGGACCACTCGGCGCGGCTGGGCCAAATCGCCGCGCCCACGCTCATCGTCGGCGGAGACCAGGACTCCATCTTCTCCGTGGCCGAGCAGCAGGCGCTCGCGGCCGCCATCCCCGGCGCCCGGCTCGTGCTCTACCCTCAGGTCGGCCACGCCCCGCACGCCGAGGTGCCTCAGCGCTTCGTGAAGGACCTCACGGACTTCCTGCACGCGGTGCGCTGAGCGCGCGGCCTACCAGTACGCGACGGATTTCAGGTCGAAGACGTCCTGGTAGCCGCTGCGGTTCAGAAAGCTGGTGGCCATCGCGCTGCGGCCCCCGCTGGCGCAGTACACCACCACCTTGGTGCCCGGCGGCCCCAGCTCTCCCAGCCGCTGGGGCAGTTCCTGCACGGGGATGTTGCGCGCCTGCTCGGGGTGGCCCTGCCGGAACTCCTCCGGCGTGCGCACATCCAGCAGCACCGCGCCTTCGGAGACGAGCTGCCGGGCCTTCTCGGAGAGCTCTTTCGGAGTCATGGGCCCGGCACTGTAGACCAAGACGGCCAGGGGATGAGCCCAATGCCGCGCGGTACACACTCGCGCCGCGTTCCCTGTCGCGCCCTCAACGATGGACCCCAGGGTGATGGTCGGCGGAGGGCCGGGAGCGCCCAATCCGTCGGAATGCCCCCGCACTCCGAGCCGCGGACTCTGCCGCCTGACGCCACTCCTCCGTTGGCCATCACCTGGCCCGCGGCGCTCATCGGCCTGACGTTCGGCGTGATGATGGCCTACGTGCCCTACGAGTTCGGCGTGGCCTCGTTCCGGCCCCTCTACCCCTATGTGAGGCAGATAGGCATCACCTACCTGGCCAGCAGCCTGGCCCTGCTGGGTGCCATGCTCTACCCCCACGCGCCCCGCTGGCTGGATGTGCTGGGCCGCCTGGGCTTCATCGCCGTCACCACCGTGTACTGGTGGGTGCTCAATGTCCTCAGCGGCAGCTTCACGGGCACCCTCCTGTATCCCCTGCTCTTCACGGGCCTCGCGCTGGAGGCCCGGCCCGCGATGCGGCGACAGCCGCTGTTCCGCCTCTTCGCCGCCGTCGTTGGCGTGCTGTTCGGCGGGACGATGGTGCTGGCTCCCGAGCGCTTTCCGGCCGCCATCTATTCGCACCTGTCTCCCGTGCTGGAGCTCACGGGCCTGCTCTTCATGGCCTCGGGGTTCGCCCTGCTGCTGCCGCGCAACCCCTCTCGCCCGTGGCTGCCCCGCGCGGCGGCGGGCGCCCTGGCCGTGCCCTTCGGCCTGCTGGCCTGGGCCCTCGGCCGAGGCCACTTCTGGATGGGCATGGCCGTGTACGTCATCCTCGCGCTCGGGTGCGTGGCCGAGGCGGTGACCTGGCGGCCTCGCGCGCCTCGCACCGTGGGCTGGAAGCTGCTGCGCGGCCTGGCCTTCGCGGGCCTGGTGCCGCTGCTCGCGCTGGGGGGGCTCGCCTCGTTCCTTGCCCAGCGCGCCATCGAGGCCCAGGTGCGCGACGACACGGTGCGCGCGGCCTTGAGCGAGGCGGACTTCCTGCGGCGCCACGTGGAGGCCTCGCGCGAGGCCCTGCTGCTGCTGCGCGACTCTCCGGGCTTCAGCGCCGCCTTCGCCCAGGGGGATCGCGCCCAGCTCGAGCCCTACCTGTCCAACTTCGCCTCGCACAAGAGAAGCTTCGACGCCATCCTCGCCCTGGATGCGCGAGGCTCGGTGCTGGCCAGCTCCTCCTCGAGCCCGGAAGGACTCCGCGTCCTGCCGCTGCTGGGCCCCGGCACCACCGTCTCTCCTCCCTTCATGGGCCCGGGTCGTCGCCCTCAAGTCGCCGTGCCCTTGCCCCTCACCGTGGGCGGCGAGCACCAGGGACTGCTGGTGGCACTGCTGTCGCTGGAGCGGCTGTCATCGGCCCCCTCTCCGACCGCCAAGCGCTTCCGAGTGCAGGTGCTGGACCGGCGCACCCTGCGGGTGCTGCGCGATACCACGGGGGGAGCCCCGCTGCTGAGCGAGGCCCGGCTGCCCACACCCCTGGCCGCGGCGGTGGCCCACTCGGGCCTCCGGGCGCTGGAGGCCTTCGACGCGGGGGACCGTCACATCCTCGGCGCCGCCGCGCCCGTGCCCAATACTCCCTGGAGCGTGGTGGTTACCCAGGAGCTGAACGTGGCCTATGCCGCCATCACCGAGATGAGCGCCGCGGTCGTGGGGCTGCTGGTGTCGGGGGTGCTGCTGGCGCTGGCGCTCTCGCAGGTGGTGGCCCGGGATGTCATCTGCCGCCTGACGGCGCTGCGCGAGGCCACCGCCGCGCTGGCCGCTGGTGACGTAGAGCGGCGCGTGGAGGCCGAGGAGGATGACGAGCTGGGCGAGCTGGCCGCCGGCTTCAACGAGATGGTGGCTCGCATCGGCACCGCCCAGGCGGAGCTGCGCGAGGCCGTACGCACCCGCGAGGAGTTCCTCTGCGTGGCCAGCCATGAGCTGCGCACCCCGCTCACGCCCCTCAAGGGCTTCGCCAGCCTCACGCTGCAGCGGCTGGAGAAGTGCGCGGACTTCCCCGAGCGCGAGTGGCTGCTCAAGGCCCTGCGCTCCATGTCCCGGCAGACCCAGCGGCTGGGACGGCTGGTGGATGATCTGCTCGACACGGCCCGCATCCAGTCCGGGCGCCTGGAGCTGAACTGCCAGCCGGTGGATCTGCTCCCCGTGGTGCATGAGGTGCTCGAGCGCTTCGAGCCCCGTGGCTCCCAGGGGCTGCGCTTCGAGCTCGAGCCCCCGCCCGGCTCGCTCCAGGGTGTCTGGGACGAGGCGCGGTTGGATCAGGTGCTCACCAACCTGCTCAGCAACGCCGTGCGCTACTCACCGCAGGGCGGCACCGTGCGCATCTCCTTCGACCTGAGCTCCTCCCACGTGGAGCTGCGCGTGCGTGACGAAGGCATCGGCATTCCTCCGGAGAGCGTGACGCGGCTGTTCCACCCCTTCTGCCGCGCCTCCAACGCCACCCCTCGCCACTTCGGAGGGCTCGGCCTGGGCCTGTTCATCTGCCGGGAGATCATCGAGCGCCATGGCGGCACCATCTGGGCCGAGAGCCCTGGCCCCCAGCAGGGCAGCTGCTTCCACGTCCGGCTGCCGCGCGTGGCGCCCCGCGCACCTTCGCCGCCGCCGGAGACATCCTCCTCGTCCGGCACCGCCTCCCGGGCGGCGTGAGGGCTCGAGGCCTCTCAGCGCACCGAGGGTACCGGCAGCGCGCCGCGGGGCAGCTCCAGCGTGAAGGTCGAGCCCTGGCCCGGCTGGCTGGAGACGCGCACCGTGCCGCCGAACGCCTCGACGATCTGCCGGGTGATGTAGAGCCCCAGCCCCAGACCGCCGTAGTGCCGATCACTCACCGCTCGCTCGAAGCGCTCGAAGATGCGCCCCAGGTCCTCCTCCGCGATGCCGATGCCCTGGTCCCGCACCGTCAGCCGCGCCCGCTCGCCGTCCTCCTCCACCCGCACCACCACCGGCCGCCCCGCCCCGTACTTGATGGCGTTGGACAACAGGTTCGTCACCACCTGCTCCACCCGCAGCCGGTCCCACCGGCCGAACACCGGCTCCGGCGCGTGCAGCTCCAGCGCACAGCCCAACTGCGCCGCCGAGGGCGCGAAGCGAGACAGCAGCTCGGCCGCCACCGAGGCCAGGTCCAGCTCCTCCAGCTCCAGCCGCAGCCGGCCCGCGGTGATGCGCGAGACATCCAGCAGGTTGTCCACCAGGTCCGTCAGCTTGCGCACCTGCCGCAGCGACACATCCAGCGCCTCGGAGATGCGCTCGGCCGACAGCGGCTCGCCCTCCAGCCGCGCCCCGTTCACCTGGCGCTGGAGCATCTGCAGCTTCAGCCGCAGCGGCGTGAGCGGCGTCTTCAGCTCGTGGCTGGCGATGCCGAGGAACTCGTCGCGCAGGCGCACCGCCGCCTGGGCCTCGCCGTAGAGTCGGGCGTTGTCAACCGCCGCCACCGCGCGCCGGGACAGCTCCTCCACCATCTCCAGGTCTTCCGAGCCGTAGCGCCGCCCCGGCTCCGAGGTCGCGAAGGTGAACAGCCCCACCGCCTGCCCGCGCGAGCGCATGGGGACGAGCATCAGCGAGCGCGCGCCCAACCGCTCCAGGATCGCCTGCTGCTCCGGAGCCCGCGCCATCTGCCGGCGGTGCTCCGCGAGGAAGTCCGGGTAGAGGCGCGACTCGCCCCGCGCCAACGCCTGGAAGAGCGGACTGGCCGCGTCCGTGACGGGCGGGTAGCGCGGGGCCTCGCGCAAGAGCGCCTCGCGCTCGCTGTCCCGGTGCGCGGCGGCCACTCGCCGAAAGGAGCCGTCCTCCTGCAGCACATCCACGAGGCACCAGGTGGCCACCGAGCTCGCCGCCAGGTGCGCCACCCCCGTGAGGATGGCATCCGGCTCGGCGCCCACCTCGGCCAGCTCGCGGCTGGCATCCGAGAGGAAGCGCAGCGCCTCCTCAGCCCGGCGCCGCGGCGTGAGGTCCTGCACCATCACCAGCAGCCGCTCGGGCGCCTCCAGCCCCATCACCGCCAGCGACACCGGCACCCGCGCGCTGTCGGCGCGCACGTACTCCGTCTCCAGCGGCCCGGCGGTCCCCCACCGGCGCAGCATGTCCACCGCCTGCGCGCCCGCGGAGGGCGTCTCGGGCGCAGCCAGCGCGTCCCACTGCACCCCGCCCGCCTCCACCTCCTCGCGCGAGAGGCCCGCGAGGCGCAGGAACGCATCATTGGCGTCCAGCACTCTGCCCGCACCATCCGTGACGAGCAGCGCCGGCAACGGCACGCGCAGCAGGCGCCGCACCAGGGCCTCCGCGCCTTCCTGCGCGCTCAAGGCACTCCGGGCAGGCTCCAGCTCCCCCTCCGCGTCAGGCGCGTCGGGGTTGGAATCCTCTGCTTCTGTCGCTGACGCGTCGGCCTCTACCGAAGCAGCCAGGGCGCGATTCAAGGCCATCCGCACGTTCCCCACCGGGGCTGCATCTTGCTCGACAACCCAGGGGTTCCGAAAGTCACCCCTGAGTCTCATATCACCCGCCGTGCATGCTCGACACCCACCCCGGCCGACATGCCTTCATGCCAGGGCTCGCTCTCCCGCATGCCATGCTGCGCCGGCGGCTCCCGCTTCTCTTCACTTGCCGCCACCGCGCTTCTCGGGGGACGTTTCGCCGCGGACAGCATGCGGCGCGTCATACGGGGGTGTGCAGCCGCTGCTCCTGGAATTCATGGAATAATGGTGCTCCGCCTCCGAGGCCTTCACGCGCGATGTCTCCGGTCACTTCCGAGTCCAGCCCCAGCGAGCGCCTCCACCAGCAGATCATCGACAGCCTCAAGGAGGTGGTGTTCCAGACGGACACCCAGAGGCGGTGGACGTTCCTCAACCCCGCCTGGGCGGAGCTGACGGGCTTCAGCCCCGAGGAGAGCCTGGGACGCGACGCCTTCGAGGCGCTGCACCCGGACGACCTTCCGAGCAACCGAGAGCTGTTCCGGGAGTTGCTCGCGGGCCAGCGCGAGCACTGCCGGCACGAGGTGCGCTGCCTGCGGCGCGACGGGAGCTTCCGCTGGGCGGAGGTGTACGTCCGGCAGATGCTGGATGAGGCCGGCCGCGTGGTGGGCACGTGTGGAACGCTCACGGACGTGAGCGAGCGTCGCAGCACCCGCGAGGCGCTGGAGCGACGCGAGCGCTACCTCACCGCGCTGGTGGAGATGCAGCAGCGGCTGCTGGCCGTCGCGCACGACGAGAATCCTTATAAGGATGTGCTGGAGCCCATCGGCCGGGCCTCGGGCGCCAGCCGCGTCTACGTATTCGAGGTACACAAGGGCGAGAGCGGGCAGCTGTTGATGAGCCAGCGCTCCGAGTGGTGCGCCCCCGGGGTGAAGCCGGAGATCGGCAACCCGCAGCTCCAGGGCCTGCCCCTCGAACCGGACCTCCGTCGCTGGGGCGAGCTGCTCTCGCGCGGCGAGGTGGTGACGGGCCTGGTGCGGAACTTTCCCCAGGCGGAGCGCGACATCCTCGAACCGCAAGGCGTCCTGTCCCTGCTGGTGCTGCCGCTGCGCGTCAACGACACGTGGGCGGGCTTCATCGGCTTCGACAACTGCGACGAAGCGCGGGAGTGGGACCGGCTGGAGGTGGATCTGCTGTCGGCGGCGGCGGGCGCCCTCTCGCTGG
Organism: Hyalangium ruber; assembly: GCF_034259325.1. Taxonomy (NCBI): domain Bacteria; kingdom Pseudomonadati; phylum Myxococcota; class Myxococcia; order Myxococcales; family Archangiaceae; genus Hyalangium; species Hyalangium rubrum. The sequence goes on from NZ_JAXIVS010000002.1 coordinate 791,745, forward strand.
AGCTGGAGCACCGCCACTCGGAGAGCGCGCTGCGCGAGCGGGAGAAGCGCTACCGGCAGCTGGCCGAGAACGCCTCGGACATCCAGTACCGCTACCGGCTGGAGGCCCCGCGCGCCTTCGCCTACATCAGCCGCGTGGTGAGCGACCGGCTGGGCTACAGCCCGGAGGAGCACTACGCGGACGCCGAGCTGTGGCGGCGGCTGGTCCACCCGGGAGATCTACCCTCGCTGCAGCAGCTCCTGGAGGCCCCCCTCCAGCTCGGGGACAAGCCGGTGGTGCTGCGCTTCACCGCGCGCAACGGGCGCACCCGGTGGCTGGAGCACTCGGTGGCCCCGGTGCGCGACAGCGGCGGTCGGGTGGTGCTGGTGGAGGGCATCGCCCGGGACATCACCGAGCGGCGCGAGGTGGAAGAGGCCCTGAAGCTGTCGGAGGCCAGCTTCCGCATCCTGCTCGAGGGCGTGCCGGACGCGTCGGCCATCCAGCGCGAGGGGCGCATCGTCTACGCCAACATGGCGCTCGTCACCACGCTGGGCTTCGATCGGCCCGAGCAGTTGGTGGGCCGCTCGCTCTCGCACTTCATCGAAGACGACATCGAGGCCATCCCCGGCCCTCCGCCGGACCCGAGCGGCATCAAGGGAATGATTTCCGGCGAGCGGCGGCTGGTGCGCCGAGACGGCAAGGCGCGCGTCGCGGAGCTCGTCTCGCTGCCCCTGCTCTTCGATGGAGAGCCCGCCGTGGTCACCATCGCCCGGGATGTGACCGAGCAGCGTCAGTTCCAGGCGCGGCTGGCGCAGGCGGACCGGCTCGCCTCGGTGGGGACGCTGGCCTCGGGCATCGCCCACGAGATCAACAACCCGCTGGCCTTCGTCATCGCCAACCTGGGCTTCCTGTCCGAGGAGATGCGCCGCAGCCAGCTGTCGCTGGAGAGCGCCCATGCCAATGGGACGAGCGCCTCGAGCGGCCCCAGGCAGCGCCAGCGCTCGGAGACGGAGCTGGCGGAGTGGCAGGAGGTGCTCAGCGAGGCGTACCAGGGCGCCGAGCGGGTCCGCCAGGTGGTCCGCGAGCTGCGCACCCTCTCGCGCCCAGACGATGAGCGCCTCTCGCCGGTGGACGTCCACCAGGTGCTCGACTCGGTGGTGACGATGGCGGCCAATGAAATCCGCCACCGCGCCGAGCTGCACCGCGACTACGGCACCGTGCCCCAGGTGATGGCGAACGAGGGCCGGCTGTCCCAGGTGTTCCTCAACCTGGTGGTGAACGCCGCGCAGGCCATCCCCGAGGGCGACGCGCACCACAACGCCATCCGGCTCGTCACCCGGCGGCTGGACATGAGCCGCGTCGTCATCGAGGTGCAGGACACCGGCTCGGGGATTCCGCGCGAGGCGCTCAGCCGCATCTTCGATCCGTTCTTCACCACCAAGCCGATGGGCGTGGGCACGGGGCTGGGGCTGTCCATCTGCCACGGCATCATCACCAACATGGGCGGGGAGATCTCCGTCGAGAGCGAGCCGGGCAAGGGCACCACCTTCCGCGTGGTGCTGCCGTCGCTCGACCCCCGGCCGCAGCAGCGCCCCCAGGTGGCGACGACTCCCGTCCCCGTGGAGGCACGCCGCGGGCATGTGCTGGTGGTGGATGACGAGCCCGGGGTGGGCAAGGTGCTGCGGCGCATCCTCAAGGAGCATGAGGTGGAGGTGGCCGCCGGCGGACGCCAGGCGCTGGAGCGGCTGCAGAGCGAGCCGGACCTCTTCGACGCGGTGCTGTGCGACGTGATGATGCCGGACTTCGGCGGCAAGGACCTGTACGAGGCGGTGCGGCGCACCCACTCCGGGCTGGAGCGGCGCTTCATCTTCGTCTCCGGTGGCGCCTTCACCGCCAACGCCCGCGAGTTCCTGGAGGCCATCCCCAACCCGAAGCTGGAGAAGCCCTTCAACGAGCCCGCGCTGCGGCAGATCGTCCAGGACCTGGTGAGCCGGCGACCCTCCCCCCGTTGACCGATACCGCGAGGGGCGTGGAACTGGGACTGTCCTCCCGCTGTCCGATGCGGCGGGGCGGCAAAGCCCCTTAACCTGCGCCTCACCCGCCCCCCTTTAGAGGTGTGTCTTCATGAACCGCACCACCCTGCTGCTGTCCGCCGCCGGACTGCTCGCGCTCACCGCCCTGGCGCTGGGCCTGCCCAAGCCCCCGCCCGTCACCGACACCACCCACACCGTTGCCCAGCCCGACGAGCAGGCGGCCACGCGGGTGCTGCCCGTGGTGACTTCGGGAGCGGGCGCGCTGACGCTGGAGGGCAAGCTGTCCGGCGAGTGGGTGCAGTCGGGGCCCAGCGAGGCGTTCGCCGTGCTGGAGATGAAGGCCCACCACGCCCAGGAGCGGCGCCGGGTGCCGGTGAACATGGCGCTCGTCATCGATCGCTCCGGCTCCATGCGCGGGCAGAAGCTGGATGACGCCAAGCGCGCCGCGCGCGAGTTCGTCCTGCGCGTCACCGAGGGGGACCGGCTGGCGCTGGTCCACTACGGCACCAACGTCACCACCTACCCCAGCACCCTCATGAACGAGGAGGAGCGGCAGCGCATGCTCCAGTTCGTGGACGCCATCGAGGATGACGGCTCCACCAACATGAGCGGCGGCCTGGAGGCGGCGGCCCAGCAGCTTCGCCCCTACGTGGGCCAGTTCCGCGTCAGCCGCGCCATCCTCCTGAGCGACGGGCAGCCCACCGCCGGCGTGGTTCGCGAGGAGGAGCTCACCGCCCTGGCGCGCACGCTGCGCACCGGCGGCATCGCCGTGAGCGCCCTGGGCGTGGGCGAGGACTTCAACGAGAACCTCATGCAGGGCATCGCCGAGCAGGGCGGCGGCTTCACCGGCTTCCTCAACTCCAGCCAGCTGGCCGAGGTGTTCAACCGCGAGTTGGAGCAGGCCACCGGCACCGTGGCGCGCGGGGTGGAGGCGCGCCTGGAGCTGCCCCCGCAGGTGGTGCAGGCCGAGGTGATGGGCGCCAACACCATTCGCGAGGGCCGCATCGTGCGCGTGCCGCTGTACGACATGGCCGGCGGCCAGTCGGCGCGCATGGTGGTGAAGCTGACGCTGGACACCCAGCCGTCCGAGCAGGCGCTCGAGCTGCTGTCCGCCTCGGTGCATTACATCGACGTGGAGAAGGACCGGCCGGCCGAGGCCCGGGTGGCGCTGCTGGCGCGCTCCACCGAGGACGCCGCCGTGGTGCGGGCCAACCTGGACAAGGATGTGCGCGTCCACGCGGTGCGGGCGCTGGGCACCCAGCAGATGCGCGCGGCGGCCGAGGAGATGAAGCGCGGCAACCGCGCCGCGGCCCTGGGATTCATGGACAACGCTCGCACGCTCTTCGGCACGTCGCCCTCGGCGCTCGCAGGGGACATTGCGGACCTGGACCAGACTCGGGCAGCCTATGAGAACGCGCAGAGCGAGGGCGAGCAGAAGCAGAACGCCCGGCAGCTCCAGCGCAAGACGATGAAGAGCTTCGGCTACAACAACAGCTACGAGTAACCCAGGACCGACCCCATGGCCTTCTCCCTGCAACTGCTCCACCGCGAGGACTTCGAAGGGCGCACGCTGCGCGCGCTCGCGGGAGGAGCGGCCGTGGGCGTCGTGGCGGCGCTGGGCGAACGCTTCGGCATCCCCATCAACCCGGGCTTCGCGGTGGTGGCGGCGGCGCTGGCCGGCGCTCGGCCCGTGCTGGGCTACAGCGCGGCGCTGCGGCTCAGCCTGGCGGTGCTGCCCACCCTGCCCTACTTCTTCGACGGCACGGCGCCGGTGCCCCAGGCCTTCTCCGGCGCCATCGCCGCGGGGCTGGTGGGGTGGATCGGCCAGGGCGGCGAGCGGTTCGGCAAGCCCTCGGAGATCATCGCGGGTGCCGTGGCCTCCGGGGCGCTGGTGCCGCTGGGCATGTACGTGCAGCAGGTGATGGACGCGCGCTTCTTCCCCAACGGAGGGCTCTTGGGCGCGCTGCTGGGCTTCACCGCCGTGGCGCTCTTCTGGAGCGTGGGCACGCTGGCCTCGCATGTGACGTTCCACGTCGACCCGGTGGAGTCTCGCGGCGGCGTGCTGGAGAACACCCTGAGCGGCGAGGCGCTGGAGCTGGTGGGGCGCACCCTCACCCTGTACCGGCAGTGCCGCTCCGTGGCGATGAAGATGGCGCCGGGGGCCGGACGCAACGAGCTGGTGGAGGTGCTGCGCAAGATGGCGCGCGAAGCCTTCACCCTGGCCGAGTCCCACGCGGGCCTGACGGCGCAGCTCCAGTCGGTGGCCCAGGGCGATGTGGATGCGCAGGTGAAGGACCTCCGCACCCGGGCCGCGGCGGCCGAGGACCCCGTGGCGAAGCGGCAACTGGAGCTGGCGGCCTCCTCGCTGGGCGAGGAGCTCAACCGGCTTAATACCCTGTCTCGCAAGCAGGAGCGGCTGCTGGCCCAGCTCCACGCGCAGGTGGCGCTGATGGAGCGCGCGCGCGTGTCCCTGGTGGGCGCGGCGGGCACCGAGGCCAGTGCCAAGGGCGCCCAGGCGGCCCACCTGGCCAAGCGGCTGGCGGCGCTGGGCGAGGACGTTCCTCCCGCGCCCGAGTCGGAGCAGGCCGCGCAGCCCGTCTCCTCCACGCGCGTCTCGAGCTGAAGCGCGCCACGGTGGGGTGACGCACTGCCGGTCCATTGTCAGTGAGAACACGGTGCGCGCATGCTCGCGCCTGCATCCATGGCCGCCCGTCACTGTCCCAATCCCGAGTGCCCCTTCTTCAAGAAGTTCAACGCCCCCGCTGAGTACCGAGAGGGCTTCGAGAGCTGCAGCGACTGCGGGAGCGCCCTGGCCGATGGGCCCGTGCCCACGCTCGCCTCCGCGGTGGCGGTGGCGGTGGCTGACCCGGCCATGGTGGCTCCCGCCGAGGCGGTGACAGGCTCGGGAGAGTTCCTGCGCCCGGCCGCCGTAAGCCTGGTGGCCCTGATCCTCGCCGCCCTGTGTGACCAGGTGCTGCTACCCGGGATTGATCCATCGATCCTGTCGTTGCTCGCGGAGGGCGGTGCGCGCCCCGACAACGCTTCGATGATGATGAGCGTGTTTTCACTGGGGCTGAACCCGTTCCTGTCGGCCTTCGTCCTCGTCGAGTTCGTCGCCTTGCTCATCCCTTCCTGGCGTCGCCTGCGCACGGGCGGGCCCACGGGCCGCGCTCGTCTGCGAACCGCCACCGTGGTACTCGCTGTGGTCTTCGCGTTCGTCCAGGCGTGGGGGATGGGCCGGTTCTACGCGGACTTCGGCTCCGGCCCCGCCTTCGAGGGACAGCCCTTCTTCTCGGGAGAGGGCGCGCTGCCCATTCCTGTCATCATCCTGCTGCTGGCGGGCGCCGTGCTCCTGCTCCATGGGCTCACCGTGGTGGTGGACAAGCGGGGACTCGGCAACGGCTATGCCGTCGTCCTCCTGGGCATGTCGCTGGCCCCCGCTTTCCGCCTCCTGGCTCAGGCCGTGGAGTACATGAGCCTGGGAGTGGTGGACTCCCTCTCCGGGCTCCTGGGGCTGCTCGGCCTCGTCGGGCTCGGCTGGGCCACGGTGAAAATCCTTCGTGGGCAGTTGCCAGGGATGAGCCGTGGTACCGAGCAACCCTCCTGGCTGCCCCTGCCCGCCTCGGGGCTTGCTCCCATCTCCTTCGCCGGAGCGCTGCTGAGCCTGCCCGCGACGCTCGGCACGCTGTTGGGTGTCTCGGAACTGGCCTCGCTGAGCCGGGCGCTGGAGAGCAGCCTCTGGGTCTACTCTCTGGTGTTCTTCGTACTGCTGACGTTGAGCTCCGCCGCTTTCTCGGTGCTCTTCTACTCGCCGCAGCGGGTGGGCGCCGTCTGGGCCGCGCTCACGGCGAAGGATGCCGCGGAGCGACCCGTGGTGCATGGACGCGCGGCACTGCGTACCCGCGAACTGCTGCCCGTAGCGGCGGCGTGGAGTGTGGTGCTCGGGACGATGGCGTGGCTGCCCGCGAGCCTGGCCGGCCCCCTGCTGGCCCTTCCCCTGCCCAGCATGGTCGCCCTGGTGACGGGCGTGGCCATCGCGATGGACCTGGTAGAGGAGGCGCGCAAGCGCCGTGAAGCGACTTGGGTACCCGTGTGGCCCGTACACCGGAGCTACGAGGTGGAGCCGGCGATTGTCGCGCTCTCGGCGGCGGGCATTCCCGCCTGGGCGCGCGGGGTACACGCACGGACCCTGCTGCAGTTCTTCGGGCCCTACTTCTCCATCGATCTGATGGTGCCTCCGGAGCGGACCGCTGAGGCCCGTACCCTGCTGGAGAAGGCCCAGCAGGCATAGCATTTACCCCTATGACGATGGGGCAGCACCGGGGACGAACTCCAACCTGGAGCTGCATGGCAGGCGAATGGCGGAGGAGTTCTTCCGGATGATCAGCTTCTGAGCGCGGAGCAGGGCGTGAGCCAGGTCAACCTCGAAGACAGGGAGCTCACGAACGAGCGGCTGGAACTGGGCTCCGGGACCACCTACTTCCTGGGGCCGAACCTGACGCTCAAGAACTGCACCCTCGTTCTGAAGGTGTCCTCGAGAAGCCTGATCGTTCCTCAAGCACGGTTCATCGACTGCACCCTCGATGTGCGCAAGGAACTGAAGGGCTTTCGTTGGGAGCACGCCATCTTCAAGAGCTGCCGGTTCACCGGGCGCCTGCGTGGCAATGACTTTGGGCGGTGGCCGGACTCCCTGGGAGCACAGGGTGGAATCGAGGATTGCGACTTCACCGGGGCGCACCTGGACGGATGTCGGTTCATCGGCTGTGACACCAGGACCTTGCGCTTCCCTGAGTGGCCTTGCTTTACCCTCCTGGACCCTGGCCAGAGATGGCGCGAGTGGAGCGCGGTTGCGTGGCCTGGGGACATTGGACGTGTCGTGATCCGAGGCTTCGAGGAGTACCCACCCCTGACGGTAGCGGTGACGTACTCGGCCCCGGACCTCGCGAAGCGGAGCGGCACCACCCCAGAAGCCATCAAGGCCACGCTGCAACACCTGGACGGCGTGAAGTACTGACCGAGTTGACCTACACTTCCGCAAGGAAGAAGGAACCTCGCGCATGTCCTGGGCCATCGACTGGCTGCACACCGTTTCCCTGTGGCAGGCGACCGGGGTCTTCCTGATCATCAACGTGCTGGTCGTCGCGCTGACCGTGGCGCTGGGCGAAGGACTGATGCGCCGCTTCGCTCACCGCCGCGTCGCCCCCGAGGCTCCCGCCCTCGAACGCCAGGAACTCGTCCTCGCCTTGGCGTGCGTGCTGATCAACACCGGCGTCACCTTCGCCGGCCTGCTGCTGTGGCGCGCGGGGTGGATCCGCTTCCGGCTCGACTGGGGCCCGCGCGTGCTAGTGGACCTCGCGGTGCTCGTGGCGATGATGGACCTGGGCATGTACCTGCTGCACCGTCTCGCCCACGCGCCCTGGCTCTACGGTTGGCTGCATGCGCCCCACCACCGCTACGAGCGTGCCCGGCCCCTCACCCTCTTCGTCCTCAATCCCCTCGAGGTGCTCGGCTTTGGCTCACTGTGGCTCACCGCCTGCGTCGTCTACGAGGCCTCGTGGGCCGCCATGTTCCTCTACCTCTTCTTCAACACCCTCTGGGGCGTGCTGGGGCACCTCGGGGTGGAGCCCTTTCCGGATGGATGGGTGCGCTGGCCCGTCGCCCGCGCCGTGGCCACCACCACCTTCCATGCCCGGCACCACCTGGACCTGGCCCACCACTACGGCTTCTACACCGTCATCTGGGACCGCCTCTTCGGCACGCTCGCGCCGGACTATGAGGCCTCGTTCGCGCGCTCCCAGGTGGTGACGCCGGATGCGCCCGTCCCAGCCCCCACGCCCCACGCTCAGTGACACCGCGCACGCACGACTCCTCACCCCGCTCCTGGGAATGCCATGACCGATGAGCCCACTCCGCGCGCCTGGCCGGCCCTGACCGGTGAAGCCGCGGGCTATGCCCTGCTGCGCTCCATCCTGGGCCTCAACATCTTCATGCATGGAGCGGTGCGCCTCGCCGTGGGCCCCTCCACCTTCGCCGAGACGATGGCGAAGGGCTTCGTGGACACCCCGTTGCCAGCGCCGCTCGTCTTCGGCACCTCCCTGCGCAGTCAGTGGGACACGCTCGGCACCCAGATGATCTACGTGGCCCTCTATGCCGCCCTGCTGGGCACCGAGCGCTTCAACACGCTCTCCGTGGACGGCTGGCGCCAGCGTCGCGCCGCGTCGACACCGAAGAGCTGAGCCGCCCCGAACTCAGGCCTTCGCGCGACGGCGCCGGCCCCCAAGGCCCGCCGTCGTGGGCGCCACCGAAGCGGGCCGGTTGTGCCACTGCTGCTCGATGCGCGCCTCGATCTCCTCGCGCGTCCGGCGGGCATCCGCCAGGGCCGCGTCGATCTCCTCCCGCACCCGCGAGGCCTGCTCCTGGGCAGCGGCCCGGTACTCCGCGGTCTCCCGACGCACTTGAATCCGTCCCGTGTCGCGCGGGGTGCCCGCCTTGCGCCTGCCCTTCGCCCGCTTCGTTGCCTTGTGGGTGTTCGTCTCCGACATCGACGCCTCCAAGTCCGCTGCTCTCCGAAAGGTGTGCTCGGGCTGTGCCTCGCGGAACCCCCTCCTCCAGGCCACCCCAACCTGCGCCTGGTGGACAGAGGACCAGGCGACACTCCCCATCTACGAAAGCCTTCGTTGACATCTACGAACGACTTCGTATATCTCTCCTGGAGACGATGGGACTCGAGGAAGCCATGAGCGACACGAAGCTGCCGCGCCCCACGGATGCCGAGCTGGCCATCCTCCGGGTGCTCTGGGCGCGCGGGCCTAGCACGGTGCGGGACGTACACGCGTCGCTCCAGGACGGGAGCGGCTACACCACCGTGCTGAAGATGATGCAGATCATGACGGAGAAGGGGCTGGTGGTGCGCGACGAGTCCCAGCGGGCCCACATCTATAGCGCGCGGGCCACGCAGCAGAAGACGCAGCGCCAGCTGGTGACGGATCTGGTGGACCGCGCCTTCGGCGGCTCGCCGGCGCAGCTGGCCATGCAGGCGCTGTCCTCGAAGAAGACTTCCCCCGAGGAGCTGGCCGAGCTGCGGCGACTCCTCGATTCACTGGAGCAGGAGGGAGAGCAATGAGCGGTCTCGTCCTGGAGTCCCTGGGTTGGGCGCTGGTCCACCTGCTGTGGCAGGGTGCGCTCGTGGCGGTGGTGCTGGCGCTGGCGCTGCGCGTGCTCGGACGACGGGCCGCCGCCGCGCGCTACGCCCTGGCCTCTGGCGCACTGGGGATGATGCTCGTGCTCCCCGTGGCCACCTTCTGGCGTCACTCCGCCACGGCGAGCCCTCCGGCCTCCGAGCCCGCCGTCACCTTCGCGCCAGCGACGGCTCCCGCAGTCCACGCCCGGGCTGTCGCGGTGCCTCGAATCAGCCTCGCCGCTCCCGAGCCCCTGCCCGTCTCCGTACCCACTCCCGAGCCCGTGCTGCCGCGTGTCCTCGCGTTCGTCTCCGAGCACATGGCGTGGCTGGTGCTCGCCTGGGGCCTGGGCGTGGCGTTCTCCTCGCTGCGGCTGCTCTCTGGGTGGCTGCGCCTTCGCCGGCAGGTGCGCGAGGCCTCCGCCGCGCCCACGGAGTGGCAGGAGCGCCTCGACACCCTCTCTCGCCGCCTGGGGCTGAAGCGCGCGGTGCGCCTGCTCCAGTCCGCGGCGCTGGATGTGCCCGCGGCCGTGGGCTGGCTGCGCCCCGTGGTGCTGCTGCCCGCCTCCGCGCTCACCGGCCTGTCCGCGCGACAGCTGGAGATGATCCTCGCGCACGAGCTGGCGCACATCCGCCGCTATGACTTCGCGGTGAACCTGGCGCAGACGCTGGTGGAGACGCTCCTCTTCTACCACCCGGCCGTGTGGTGGGTGTCCCACGTCATCCGCGTGGAGCGCGAGCACTGCTGCGACGACATCGCGGCCGGCACCAGCGGCAGCTCCCTGTCCTACGCCCGCGCGCTCACCGCGCTGGAGGAGCTGCGCGTGCTGCCCGCGCTCGCGCCGAGCCCGGCCCTGTCCGCGCTGGGAGGCTCGCTGCCCGAGCGCGTGCGCCGGCTGGTCGTCTCCCCCGCCGCGCGGTGCTCGTCGCGCTGGGTGGCGGGCGCCTCCGTGCTCACCCTGATGAGCAGCCTCGCGGTGGCCGCGCCCATCACCGCGCTCGTGCTGCCGGTCGAGTCCCTGAAGGCCGCCGTCACCGAGCCTCAGCCCTCCACCGCGGAGACGCTGGAGGCCCTGACCGCGCCCTCCGTCATCGCCCCGGTGCCCGCGCCCCAGCCCCCCCCGCTGCCCATGGCCTCTCCCGCGCCCAGGGTCTCGCCCCTGCTTCCCCCCCAGCCCCTGATGGCCGCGAACCCGCGTCCGAACCCGAACCCCAATCCGAACCCGAACCCGAACCCGAATCCCAACCCGCGGCCATTCCAGGACGAGGACGAGGACGAGGTGGATGGGAACACCCGCGTGGGTGACGGCAAGCTGTCGGTGAATCAGCTCGTGGCGCTGAAGGTGGCGGGCGTCACCCCGGACATGGTGGACACGGTGAAGGGGATGGGCATCGACCCCACGGTGCGCAACCTCACCCAGTTCGGCCACGCCGGCATCACCCCCGAGTATGTGAAGGAGATGAACGCCCGCTTCGGCCAGCAGCTGCCCGCCGAGGACCTGGTGAAGCTGAAGCACCTGGGCGTCACCCCCTCCTGGATGGAGATGATGAAGGCCCAGGGCTTCGCGAAGGCGAGCCCCCAGGCCCTGGCCTCCGCGCGCGCGGTGGGCGTGGATGAGGCGTACCTGCGTGGGATGAAGGACGCCGGCTACACGGGCCTGGACCTGGAGACGGTGACGCAGATGCGCGCGGTGGGCGTCAAGCCGGAGACCCTCTCCGAGCTGGCCAAGGCGGGCTACACGAAGCTCGATGCGCACACGGCGGTGCAGCTCCACGCCATGGGCGTCACCCCGAACTACATCCGCGGGCTGCGAGAGGCGGGCATGAAGGATCTGCCCGTCGACGACCTCGTGGAGCTGCGCGCCATGGGCGTGGATGCGGACTTCATCCGCCAGATGCGCGAGGCCGGCCTGGAGTCGCTGACCACCGAGGAGCTGATCCGCCTGCGCGTCAGCGGCATCAGCCCCGACTTCATCCGCGGCATGAAGCAGCCCCGCAAGTAACCCCCTCTTCTCCTCTCTCACGCGTGCTCACGGCCGCGCTCCTGTCAGAGCGCGCGCCGCAGGGCCGCGCCTTGCCCGAAGGAGCCTCAACGCCATGAAGACCTTGCTTCCTCTGTCCCTGCTGTTCGCGGCCCTGCTCCTGGTGGCCGCGCCCGTACACGCCAGCCCCACGCACACCGGCACCTGGACCGCCTCCGTCCGGGAGAAGGAGAGCCAGCTCCAGCTCTCGCTGCACCCGAAGTCCGAGAGGGGCGAGCAGATGAGCATGCCCATCCCGCTGTCGGCCTTCCAGGGCCTGTCCACCTCGGACGGCAGCACGGCGCCGTTCCAGCTTCAGCGCGAGGCGGGCACCTTCCAGTTCGAGGGCCGCTTCAACGAGGGTGACGGCGCAGGTCACTTCCGCTTCGAGCCCAACGAGGCGTACCTCCGCACCATGGCGGGGCTGGGCTACCCGAAGCTCACCCCGGACGAGCACTTCAAGCTGGCCATCTTCGACATCTCCACCGCACGCATCAAGGAGTTGGCGGCGCTCGGCTACAAGGACATCCCCCTCAAGGAGCTGATCGAGGTGGCCATCTTCCAGGTGACGCCCGAGTACATCCGCTCCCTCTCCGCGCTGGGGTACTCGAAGCTGACGCTCAAGCAGTTGGTGAAGACGCGCATCCACCAGGTGACGCCCGAGCGCATCCGCGCGCTGGCGGCCGAGGGCTACAAGGACCTGCCGCTGGAGACGCTGCTGGCCATGAGCATCCACAACGTGTCGCCGGAGTTCATCCGCGAGATGCGCGGCCTGGGCTTCAAGGACCTCCCGGCCGACGAGCTGATCCCCCTGCGCATCCACGGCGTGACTCCCGCGTTCGTCAAGGAGATCGGGGACCTCGGCTTTACCTCCCTCACCCGGAAGCAGCTGGTGGCGTTTCGCATCCACGGGGTGACGCCCGCCTTCATCCGGGAGATGCGCGAGGCGGGTTACCCAAATGTGACGGCCGACGAGCTGGTGAAGCTGCGAATCCACGGTGTGGACTCGGTCTTCGTGCGCTCCGTGTCGGGCGACAAAGGCAAGGGTGACTCGCGCAAGAAACCGTGAAATGGATGGGGCGCTGGCGCGTTCTCGGTGCCGCGTGCCTGAGGAGCGCACGCCCGGGTGGGGGTCACGACGTGAAGACAGTGGGAATGGAAGCGGTGCGTCAGGCCGGAGGGCTGGCGGTGCTGCTGTGCTCCATCGTGGCGGAGGCGGCGGTGGAAGGCCCTGGCCGTGACCAGTTCCTCCGCGCGGCGGCCGCCCGGGGCGACATCCGCACGGACGGCAGGCTGGATGAGCCCGCCTGGGCCGAGGCCCCCGTCTTCGATGCCTTCGTGCAGCGCTTCCCCACCGCCGGAGCCGCCCCCAGCGAGCGCACGGAGCTCCGCATCCTCTATGACTCGGAGCGCGTCTACATCGGCGTCACCGCCCGAGACTCCCAGCCGGCGCTCGTCGACCGGCGCCTGGGCCGCCGCGACAGCACGCTCACCACGGACCTGGTGCAGCTCATCATCGACTCCACGCATGACCACCGCACCGCGTACTCCTTCTCCCTGAGCGCGGGCGGAGTCCAGGGGGATGGGCTCTTCTACGACGACCGCAACTACACCACCGACTGGGACGGGGTGTGGGACGGGGCTACGAGCCACGGGGCGGAGGGCTGGGTGGCCGAGTTCTCCATTCCCCTGTCCCTGCTGCGCTTCCCGGACACCTCGGTGCAGACGTGGGGCTTCTCGGTGCGCCGGCAGATCGCCCGCCTCAACGAGGAGAGCGAGTCGGTGGACAACCCGCGCACCAGCAACGCCAATGTCTCGCGGCTGGGCCACCTCACGGGGCTGGAGGGGCTCCAGTCCCGGAGCGGGGTGGAGCTGGTGCCGTACGTGGCCACGCGCGGGACGATGCGGCCGCAGTTCTCGGACAACGCCCTGCCCTACCCCCGGCTGATGGAACCCACGCTGGATGTGGGGCTGGACTTGAGGGCGGCGCTCACGAGCGAGCTGGCGCTCAACGCCACCTTCAACCCGGACTTCGGGCAGGTGGAGGCGGATGAGCTCATCCTCAACCTGAGCACCTTCGAGGCCTTCTTCCCCGAGAAGCGCACCTTCTTCACACAGGGGATGGAGCTGTTCCAGCCGGTGGGCGGCAGTTTGGAGAACGTGCCCCAGGGGCTCTTCTACTCGCGGCGCATCGGCCTGACGACGCCCATCCTCGGCGCGGCGAAGCTGACGGGCACCCTCACCAAGGGCGTGGAGGTGGGCGTGCTGAACGCGCTCGTCACCGGGCCCTGGCAGGAGCAGGACGAGGAGCGCCCGGACCGGCGCTGGCGCCTGCACTCCACCCGGCCGCTGCACCTGGGCCCCAACAGCTCGCTGCCGGGCACGCCGCAGCCAGCCACCAACTTCCTGGCGGCGGTGGTGCGCGGCTCGGTGGGCGCCAACTCGCGGGTGGGCGGCAGCTTCGCGGCGGCCACGCCCCTGGTGGGCGGGTGTACCGAGGAAGAGGCGGCGCTGGACGAAGAGGACCAGCCAGCCGAGTGCCTCGCCCGGGGCGGACAGGGCGCGGCGATGGACTTCGACTTCAAGACGGCCGACAGCGAGTACGGGGTGCTGGGGCAGGTGGATGCCAGCCGCGTCTCGGACGGGCCGCCCGAGCGCACCAAGGCGGATGGCACGGTGCTGCGCCGGGGCTCCACCGGCTATGGCGGCTACCTGCGCGCGGGCAAGTTCGGTGGGGACGGCTTCCGGTGGGACGTGAGCTACGACTTCTCCTCGCCCACGCTGGACCTGAACGCCACGGGCTTCCAGCAGACGCAGAACGTACACTCGCCCTATGCTTGGCTGCACTACACCCGCCCCAATGGCGCGGGGCCCTTCAAGGGCGTCGAAGTGAACCTCGGCGGGGGCTCGAACTGGACGACGGATGGGCGGGGCGTCAACCGGGGCAGCTGGTTCAACTTCAACGCCGCGGTGGATCTGCCCAGCTTCGACATGGTGGGCGTGGAGACGGGGGCGAACCTGGGCGGCTACGACGTCCGCGAGCTGGACGGCACCGGCATCCCCCTGGAGCGGGAGCACTCGAGCTTCTTCGTCTTCTTCTGGGAGACCAACGGCAAGCGGATGCTCTCGCTCAGCGGCTTCGCGGCGCTGGGCCACCATGACCGGGGCCCCGCTCCGGGCGCGTGGGGCTGGGGCGCCGAGGCGGCCCTGTCGCTGCGTCCGCACCCGGCGCTGGAGACGCGCCTGGAGGTCATCTCCGACCGGACCCCCTTCGCGCCTCGCTTCGTGGAGAACCTGGGGGACCAGCGCTTCCTGCTGGCCAACCTGGAGTCCAACTTCCTGTCCCTCACGCTGCGCCAGCAGTGGGTGCTGCGCCCCAACCTGACGCTGCAGGGCTATGCCCAGCTCTTCAGCGCGTACGGCGTCTATGGCCCCTTCTTCGAGGCCGCCTCGGACGTAGCGCGCACCCCCATCCGCATCTCGAGGATGCGGCCCACCGAGGGCCGGACGGACGAGGACTTCTACGACGTGGCGCTCAACCTCAACGTGGTGCTGCGCTGGGAGTACCGGCTGGGCTCCACGCTCTTCCTCGTCTACTCGCGCTCGCAGCAGGGGCTGGCCACGCCCGAGGGTGCGCGGGTGCCGGCCACGGTGCTGCCGCGGCGGCTGCTCTCCGGGCCCGCCACCGACGCCGTGCTGCTCAAGTGGAGCTATTACTGGCACGCGTGAGCGGCGCGCTCCGTCAGAAGCTGTCGCAGTGGCCCTTCAGCAGGGTGCGCGGACCGTTCATCGAGGCGGCATGATCCACCAGCCGGCGGCTGAGCCGGTCGCGTGCCTGCGCATCTTCCTCCGGGCGCTTGTCCGGGCGCGACCGGTACGCGGACGCCAGCTGGGCGTAGTGCTCGGAGAGGCTCTCCAACTGGGTGCGGTAGGAGTCCATCGCCATGCGCAGCGAGGCGTCTCGAATCTCGAGGCCGCGCAGCTCCTCGGAGAGCTCGCGCAGCCGCCGCGCGTGCCGCGCACAGGCGTGCGGATCCAACACGTGGCGCGGCGCCTCCTCGGTGATGCGCTGCTCCTCCAGCACCCGCGTGTGGACGGTGGCGCAGAGATCCGAGCGCACGGTGCTGCAGGCGAGCACCCCACTGAGCAGCAGCGCGCCCAGACTCCCGAGTCGCGCGAGGACACTCCTTCGGCGAGACGACACGCCACGGCTCCGCATGGATATGGCTCCCCCAGCACCCCGCGGTCTCCTACGGGGCGCCCACGTGGCTACCGTAGGGAACTCCTGGCCGGGCTCCCATGACCTCCCAGGTCCAATCCGTAGCGGATTCACTTCCCGTGACGCGTGGTTGACACGAAAAGTCTGGAGGCCCCCGGGCTACTCCAGTGACGGCGCGGTGTCTCCCGGCATCAGCGCCTGCCGCGCCAGGGTCATGGGGAGCCCCAGCCGAAGCAGCCGGTCATGGAAGTCGCGCAGCGAGTAGGGCTGACCGAGCGCCTGCTGCCGGGCTCGGTAGTCCTCGCGCAGCTTGAGGATCTGCATGCGCCCCAGCGCGTAATAAAGGTAGGTGGGGTTGAAGGTGCCGCGCTGCACCTCGCGCAGCGCCGGGAAGGGCTCGAAGTAGGCGATCTCCGCGTAGCGTTTGGCCACCTGCTCCACCGGCTCGCCGAAGACATGGAGCGCCAGGGCCGCATGCCAGCGCGCGTGCCGCTGGAGCGCCCGCCGCAGCTGGCCGAGCCGGATGGCGGGGTCTCCTCCGCCCAGCCCCTCATCCACCATCATCTGCTCGGTGTAGTGCGCCCAGCCCTCCACCAGCGAGGCGGGGGTGAACACCTTGCGCACATCGGTGGGAATCTGGGCCTCGTACAAGAGCTGCACGAAGTGGCCCGGAATCGCCTCGTGGACGGTGATGCCCAGGAGCCCCGCGCGGCTGAAGTACGTGAGGTGCTGCGCCTTCTGCTCCGGCGTCCAGTCGGGCTCCACGTTGGTGATGTTGTAGTAGGCCTCGGTGGCGCGCTCTTCGAAGGGACCGGGCGAGTCCATGGAGGCAAAGCCCATGCGTGCGTAGGGCGGCGTCTCGCGCACGGTGGGCAGGCTCTTCGAGGGCAGCGTCACCAGGTCCTTCTCGATGACGAAGCGCTGCACCTCTTGAAGCTGCCGCTGAGCGGTGGGGATGAGCTCCTCGGCGGACGGGTAGTCCTGGGAGATGGCGGCCATGACCTGCGCCGGGGTGCGCTTCGGGTCGATGCGGGCGGCCTCGCGGGCCACCCACTCCTGGTAGTAGCGGATGGCCCGCTCGTTGATATCCCGGAGCTGCTCGGCCGACAGCTCGACGTGCTCCTCCAGGGCCAGCTTCTTCTCGAAGAGCGCCTTGCCCAGGCGGAAGTCACCGGTGGCCTTGGGGAACACTTCCTGTTCCAGCCAGCGTGCGAAGTCCTCCACCTCCGCTTGCGCCTTCTGGCGCGCGCTCTCGAACTCGCCACGCAGGCGTGCATCCACCCGAGCCAGGCCCTGGGCTTCGAGGGCGGCGGGAAGGTCCTTGCGCAAGTACTCCGCGGTGCCCCGAGTGTCCCTCACAGCCTGCTCGGCCCAAGGCTTGGGCACGTCGGCGAGGTTGGCCTTGGCCGCGGCGATGATGGCGGGGACGGCGGCCATGCGGGCCATGAGGCTGCGCATCCGTTCCTCGATGGGGGCGAACTCGCGCGAGGACAGCGAGGACAGGCCGTAGACGATGATGCTGCTGTAGCCCATGGGGTCGCGGCGCCACTCGCGCACCTCCTCCAGTTCGAGGAGGCTGGCGCGCATTGCGTTCTCCAGGATGCGCACGTCGAACACGTTGTCCCCGGTAAGGGCGGTGCGGTCGATGCGCTGCAGGCGGGCGAGCCAATCGTGGAGGGCGCGGGCCTCGCGCGCATGGGCCTCGGCGGAGAGGTCCGGCATCTGGGCGTCGTAGCGGTGGATGCCCAGGTTCGTGGCGCGCACGGGGTTCTGGGCGTAGTACCAGTCGAGGTACTCGCGGGCGAAGCGAGTGAACTCGGCGTCAGCGGGGGTGGGCATGGCTGCGGGAGCGGGCTCGGTCGCCGTCTTCGAGCGCGGGGCGCAGGCCCCCAGCAAGGCCAGAAGGGCGAGACAACAGAAGGTGCGAAGGGAAGTCATGGCGCGCCGAAGGTATCGAGGGGGTGGCTAATGCTTCGTACCATCCAGCCGTTGCAGCACGGCCCAGATAGCGTCCTCCGTAGTGCCATACCGTTCAGCAAGACTGGTAGCCGAGTACGTCACAGCTGCTGTCTTCTCTGGTAGCTCCGAGAAGCCGTGCAACACGACATTCAACCTGCCAGGCCACTGAATGTCGTCCAACTCACGGCTCCTGCGGTAGGGGTCGAGGAGGGTGAAGTACGGCCAGCTAGGGAACCGAAGGGTCCTAGCGTCACACCCGATGAATCGGCACGCGTCCAGTTGGGCATCGGAGAAGTCGCAGTCCTCGATGCCTCCCATCTCGGTGTAGGGCACTTCGGGGACTGGCCAATACCCGAAGTCGCAGCCAATGAGACGCCCCGTGACGCGACAACCTTTGAGCTGGGTCTTGTTCCAGGCCAAGCCCTTCAGCTCCTTCTTCACCTCCACGGAGCAGTCGATGAGTCGCGTCCCCACCAGATGGAGGCGCTTGGCCGGAACCTTCAACACGAGGGTACATCGGCGCAGGAGCAACTCCGGCCCGAGGTAGTAGTTGCCATCCTTGTCACTGAGGTCCAGCCGCTCATCCTCGATGACCCGCTTTTCGAAGACGATGTTGTCGAGCCACATGCGGGCCAACCCTCAGAAAGAGACCATCCGGAAAAGCTCTTCCGCCATGCGCCGGCCATGCCTTGCCAGGTTCGAGCTGCTCCGGGTGAGAAGCTCATATTTGTAGCCCGTCCTGGGATCGATCGCATCGACTCCCACACGGTTCCATCGTACCTGCTTGAACTGGTCCACCACCTGCGCATGCACATAGCGCCCGCGAGCCTCCCGTTCCAGGAGGTGGGCCAGCCAGTGCTTGCCCTGGGAACGCGCGTCGCGGATGGCATCCCGCTCCGCCTGATTGAGTCTGGCGGGGCTCCACGTCTCTGCCACCCGCGTGGTGACTGCCTGAAGTTCGTCTCCCACCGGGTCATGCCGAGGAATGTCCTTCACCGACCTGTTGGCAGGCACGTGCCAACGCTGGCCATGGATCATCACCTGCCGGTTGCCACCCTGATGATGAATGAGGGTGACAGCCTCACCGCGAGCTCCCGAAGATGCCGCGCCGCCCGAGCCACGACGGCCACGCATCAGCACGGAGAAGGAGCCCTGCGGAGAGGCAGCCACCGACTCCACCTCAACCACCATGGACAGTGGCATGCTCCCCTGCGTCTCCGCCTGCACCGCTGCCTGGGAGTACCCCGGAAGCCGCGGCAACTTCTCTGCCAGCCTCGCTGCTGTTCCACCCAGCGCCGCCGCCACCACCATCACCAGAACCCGCGCCACGTGCTCGCCCAAGACCTTGCCGTATCTCCCGCCCGCCTGACCCAGCTCCGCGAAGGACTCGGCGCTGTCGGCTTGCCCCACCAGATCAACCCAGCCCGTCATCAAGCGCCACACGGTGTCCACGCCCAGCCAAGCCATCAAAGCAGCCGTCACCATCGCTGCCACGCCTTTGGTCAAAGGCTCGGGGACCACCCACATCAGCAGGTACAGGCCAACCGACCACACCGCGGAAAGCAGCAGGGCTCGCGGGTTGGCTGCTTCCACCAAGGCACTCTTCATCTCTCGCAGCACTGAGCCCAGGGCGATGGCCAGTCCCAGCGTTCGCAGATCATCGCCCCGTAGGGTGGGACCATCTTCCAGCAAGCCGATGCAATCACCCCCTCCTTGCTCTTGATCGCACCACTGCAGGTAGTTGCGCGTCATGGATCCCCAGTCACGGGGGCGTGCAGTGCTGCCGGGTTCCAGCGGTACGGCCCACACCACCTGCCCCTCCTTCACCTGGGCCAGGAACTCCACCTCGTGTTCCTGGGCGAAGAGCTGGCGGGCAGACTCCATGGAATGAGCGGAAAAGGGCACGCTGCGAGCCAGCTCCGCCAGCGCTTTCTGGAAGTCCTCTCGACCCACCTCCACCGGCGCGCCTTCCCCATCGCCCACCGTGAACTCGCTCAGCGAATAGTGAGCCGCGTCCAGTTCCCGTTCGTACGAGTCAAGGTTCGCGGACACTCTCGGGGTCGTGCTCGCACACGCGGTCAACAGCGCCAGCGCCACAGCATCCAGCTTGCGTGCGCTCATACCTACCTCCTCCGCACTAGTGGGGTAGGCGCATGTTGGCACCTGACTTGGTCGCCCTGCCCATCTATTCCTGCCCAAGACAGAACCCTGTTCCCGGCCGCCCACCGAGCATCCCTGCGAAGTCCCATCACCCCGTGAACCGTGAAGTCTTTCACTCGCCTTCACGTCAAGGCTGTGGGAGAGGCGGAAGCTGATTAGGTTCCCGCTCCAAGACGGTCCTACCCGGAGGGTGCCGGAAGCTCCGGGTCCGGTTGCAGGAGGAGGTAGCAAGCGATGGAGGTTCGGAAGAAGCGACGCTGGCCCTATGTGCTGCTGGGCATCTTCGGCGTGCTGGTGCTTGCCGTGGTCGTGGTCCTGTGGCGGCTCGACAGCATCCTGCTGCAGCAGGCGCGCACCCAGACGGCCACGCTCTCGCAGCAGCTCGGGCGCCCCGTGGAGATTGGCGACATCTCCACCAAGCTGTTCCCGCACGTGGGCGTGGACGTGGAGAACGTCTCGGTGGGCGCCGCCGAGGGCGAGGAGCTGCCCCTGGCGCAGATGAAGAACCTGGACGTGCGCGTGGCGGCCATGCCGCTGCTCAAGTCGCGCGGCAAGGACATCCAGGTGCTCAACGCGGAGGTGTCCGGCCTCACGGTCAACGTCATCCGCCTGCCGGACGGCACCACCAACGTGCAGCGGCTGCAGGAGCGCCTCGCTCAGCAGCAGCCCAAGGAGGAGGAGCCGCCCGCCGAGGAGAAGCCCCCGGCCGACCTGTCGGGCGTGCGCGTGGACCGGGCGGCGCTCACCGACGGCACCATCCGCTTCGTGGACCGCTCGGGAGGCAAGGCGCAGGAGCTGGCCATCTCGGACCTGGACATCGAGGTGAAGGACCTGCGCGTGGGCCAGCCGCTGGAGGTGAAGCTCTCGGCGGCGGTGCTGGCGCAGAAGCAGAACCTGTTCGCCACGCTGGCGGCCTCCCCGCTGCCGCCCACGCTGGTGCCCACTCCGGAGCGCCTCACGCTCAAGGCCGAGAGCATCGACCTGGCCCCCCTGGGCCCCTACCTGCCCCCGAGCGTCGGACTTCAGGCGGGCACGCTCACTGCGGACTGGAAGGCGGAGCTGGGCGGAGTGGTGCCCGGCGGCAAGGGCCCCACCCGGCTGGAAGGCGTCATCCGCGCGCTGGGCCTGCGCTTCGCGGGCGCCGAGGGCGGCAAGGCGCTGGACGTGGTGCTGGACACGGACGTGAAGGCGGACCTCGCCGCAGGAGACCTGGCGCTGGACCGGCTCAAGCTGGACTTCGGGCCGGCGGGCATCACCGGCAAGGGCCGGGTAAAGGGGATGATGGGCAGCACGCCCACGGTGGAGGGCTTCGAGCTGACCAGCCACGACCTCGACCCAGCGGTGCTCGCTGAGTACTACCCGCCGCTGAAGAAGCAGCTCAACGGCATGATCGCTGGCCCCGTGGGTCTGTCGGTGCGAGGCAGCGGCACGCAGGAGGCGCAGGCGCTGAACGCGGAGGTGGACCTGACGCCGGTACGCCTGCGCATCCCCGAGCAGCTCTCCAAGGAGGCGGGGACGCCCATGCGAATCACCGCGCGCGTGTCCGGCGCGGCGGCGAGCGGCGGAGCGCTGCGCTTCGACGCGAAGGCGAACCTGGACGGCGCGGACCTGCGGCCCGGGTTGCTCCTGGCCAAGGCCCCGGGCGACAAGCTCGACGTGGCCGCCACCGGCGCCTACCAGCCCATCAAGGACGGGATGAAGGTGGACGTGAGCCAGCTCACGGCGAACGTGAAGGAGGACACGCTGACGGGCACTGCCTCGTTCGCGCTGGCGGGCAAGGGCAAGAAGCAGACGACCACGTTCGCGATGGACATGAAGGGCCAGCGGCTGAACGCGGACGCGCTGCTGATGAAGGACGAGGAGGTGATGGCGCGCAACAACGGGGTGCTGCCTCCACCGCCGGACGACCCGACGCGCTTCAACGGCATGCGCGGCGACATCCGCTTCCAGGTGGCCTCGCTGCGCTACAGCGAGATGGACCTGGCCAACATGGTGGCGCACGTGACCATGGTGGATGACCTCATCAAGGTGGAGAAGTTCTCCTCGGCCGTCTACGGCGGCACGGTGGTGGCGGACGGGACACAGGTGAACCTGGGGCCCAAGCCAGAGCAGCGGGCCTTCGAGGCCAAGGTGGTGATGCAGGGCGTGGACGTGGCGCAGACCCTGGCCGAGCGCACGCCCAAGAAGGTGCTCACCGGAAGGTTCAACGGGAACGTGGACCTCAAGGGCGTGGGCTACACGCCGGACAAGCTCAAGGAGACGCTGCTGGGCGCCGTCAACGGCAACCTGGAGGGCGCCACCTTCATGGGCATGGACGTCATCGGGGCCGTCACCGAGCCGCTGGCCAAGGCGCTGCCCTTCGCGGCCAAGGCGCTCAAGAGCGGGGACGTGACGTCGCTGAGCGAGAACCTGCCCTTCGGCGTGGAGATCAAGAACGGCGTGGCGCAGCTGGAGCGGCCCATCACCTGGACGCGACCCGAGGGCGCCCTGCACTTCGATGGCGGCATCCGGCTGGACGGAGTGCTGGATCTGACCGGCTCGGTGAACCTGACGCCGCAGACGATCAACAAGCTCACCCTGGGCAAGGTGACGCCCACCGAGAACATCCCCGTGGGCATGAAGGTGACGGGCCCGGCGTGGAAGCCCGAAATCACGGGCATCGACGTGAAGCCGGCGGTGACAACCATCGCGAAGCTGGCGGCGACGGGACTCGCGGGGGAGCTGCTCGGCGAGAAGGGCAAGCAGGTGCAGCAGATCATCACCGGTGGCGAGCAAGCCGCGCGCGCGGAGGCCGAGCGCCAGAAGCAGGAGTTGGAGAAGAAGGCGGCCGAGGAGAAGGCGAAGCTGGAGCAGGCGGCCAAGGCCGAGCAGGAGCGCGCGAAGAAAAAGGCGGAGGAAGAGGCCAAGAAGAAGCTACGAGGCATCTTCGGGAAGTAGGCTTCCCTCCCCATGACCTCCCCTCCCGAGGAGCGCCGGCCTTCGCTCTGGCACTCCCTTCGCAGTGGCCTCTTTTTCATCATGGCCTTCTGCGTGTGCGGAGGGGTGGTGGGGCTGACCGTGGGGGTGCCCCTGGACAAGTTCCTCCGCCCCCACGCGCATGGCTTCCCGGGGCTCCTGGGGATTCTCCTCGGAGTGCCCGTGGGGGCCCTGCTGGGGCTCGGGGTCGGCGTGTGGAAGGTGCGCGGCCTGGAGCCCAAGCGGCGCGAGCATCTCGGAGGCCTGGCACTGCTCGCCGCCGCCGCCTGTGCCAGCGGCCTGTTCCTGGCGGTCCAGACGGGCCTCATGCGCTGGTGAGCCCACCCGGGAGGTCGCCGGGCATTGGACGGGTCCCAGCCAACATGGAAATGTAGAGGGGCATGAACTCCGCGCCTCGACCGACCGTGCTGTGCCTGGCCAGCTTCTTCAAGGGCAACCGCTTCTTCCAGCGACTGCACGAAGAGGGCTGCTACGTCATCCTGATCACCTCGGAGAAATTCAAGGACGAGGACTGGGCCCGGCAGTACATCCACGAGTTCCACTCCGTGGCCTCGTTCGAGGACCGCACGGCGCTGCTCAACGGCGTGTCGTGGCTGTTCCGCAACCGGCGCATCGATCGGATCGTCGCGCTGGACGACTTCGACGTGGAGGTCGCGGCGGCGATGCGCGAGCACTTCCGCATGCCCGGCATGGGCGACACGGCCGCGCGCTTCTTCCGCGACAAGCTCGCCATGCGGGTAAAGGCGAAGGAGGTGGGCATCAACGTCCCGCGCTTCACGCCCGTCTTCCACCACCCGGATGTCACGAAGTTCCTGGCCGAGGTACCCGCGCCCTGGCTCATCAAGCCCCGGGGCGAGGCCTCCGCCGTCGGCATCAAGAAGCTGCGGTCCGCCGACGAGGCCTGGGCGGCCATCCACGAGCTGGGGGACAAGCAGTCGCACCACGTCCTGGAGCAGATGATCCCCGGCGAGCTGTACCACGTGGACTCGCTCGTGCAGGACGGGAAGATCGCCTTCGCGGAGGTGGGCAGCTACGGCCGGCCCCTGCTGGAGGTCGCCCACGAGGGCGGCATCTACGTGACGCGCACGCTGCGCCGCGACTCGAAGGAGGCGCGCCTGCTGCTGGAGGCCAACGCCGCGGTGCTCCAGGGCTTCGGGCTGCGCCGAGGCGCCTCGCACACCGAGTTCATCATCGGCCGCGAGGATGGAAAGCCCTACTTCATCGAGACGTCGGCCCGCGTGGGCGGCGCGAACATCTCGGAGATGGTGGAGGCCGCCACGGGCGTGAACCTGTGGAGCGAGTGGGCGAAGCTCGAAATCGAAGGCGAGGGCTTCGCCTACAAGCCGCCGCGCGTCCGTGAGGAGTACGCGGGCGTGGTCATCTCCCTGGCCCGCGACGAGTACCCGGACACTCGCTCGTTCAGCGATCCGGAGATCATCGAGCGGCTCAAGAAGAAGAACCACATCGGGTTCGTCGTGCGCTCCCCGAAGCAGGAGCGCGTCGAGGAGCTGCTCAAGGCGTACCTGGAGCGCATCTCCCGGGAGTTCCACGCCTCGCTCCCGGCCCCGCCGAAGTCGACCTCGTAGCAGCCCGCTCAGCCGCGCTGCCGGACCTCGAGCGCCTCCACCAGGGAGGCGATGGGCGACCCGGTGGGCCTCCCCGCCTGCCAGTCCGCGGGCGTCACCACGACGCCCGAGATGTCCAGGTGGACGAACGGAAGCTGCGAGCCGCGCAGCCCGGCCGCCACGTCGATGAAGGCAAACGGCCCCTGGTGCCCGCGCGGAGTGTCCACGCTGGCGAGCCGATTGCTCGACAGCACGTCCTCCGTCGGAGCCTTGGGCGCCACGAACAGATAGTCCTCGCGCCGGGGCACCGTGGACTCGAGCGGCTCGCCCAGGAGCTCACCCGCCTCGCTCAGCGTCCGGATGAAGCCCTGCGCCCGCGCCGCGCCGTTCTCGATGGCACCGACGTAGGGCCCGAAGGCCCGGTACACGTGGCCCGTCAACGTCGCCACCGAGAGCAGCACGGAGGACGCCGGATCCGCGCTCTCCTTGAGCGCCGCGAGCAGATCCGCCAGCACCAGGCGCCCCTCCGCGTCCGTGTTCCCGATACGGACGCGCACGCCCGAGCGGCCGGTGATGATCTCATCCGAGACGAACGACTCCTCGCCGATGCTGTTGCGCACCATGCCCAGCAAGGCGACGACCCGCAGCCCAGGCACCTTCCGCTCCGCCAGCGCCCGAACCAGCCCCGCCGCCGTCGCGGCCCCGCCCTTGTCGCGCGACATGCCGGCCATGCCGCCATCCGTCTTCACGTCCGCGCCACCCGTGTCGTAGGTGACGCCCTTGCCGGCAATCAGCAGGGTGCGCGTGACGGGACCCTCTGGCACCAGCTCCAGCGACACCACGCACGGCCTGTGGCGCTCCACCACCATCGACGCCTGCGCGACCGCCGCGAGCAACGGATAGCCGGACACGTCCTTCTGCACCGAGACCTTCACCCCCGTGCCCGCGAACGCCTCCTCGCAATACGCGGCGAAGCGCAGCGGCGCCAACCGCTCGGGGCCTCCCGTCACCAGGTCCCGGCAGATCATCCGCCCCGCCTCCAGCGCGCTCACCCACGCGGCCGCCTGGCTCGACAGGTTCACCACCGTGAGCTTGCGCAGCTCCGTGGGCGGCGCGCGGCGCGAGGGAGACTCCCGCGCCTCCAGCGGCTCCCACGCCGTCCCCGCCGCAGCGAGCGCACAGGCCTCCAGGGCCCGGGAGAACCGCGCCCCCTTCGGCACGCCGACGAGCAGCACGGGGTTCGACGCGCCCGCCTGCACCGCCCGTGAAACCGCGGCCGCACTCGCCTCCGACAGCACCCGGCAATCGTCCGTGTCATGCACGATGGGCGCGGTCGGCGCGAGGATGATCCGCCCTCCCGGCGCGGCGGAAGACGCCACCACGGTGGGCGCCGGGCTCCCTTCGGCCAGCGCCCGGTCGGCGGCGAGCGCGGCTTCCACCGCTCGCTTGCCCTCCAGCGACAGCCCCAGCCCCTCCAGCGCGACCCTCAGCGGCGCGGGCGCGACAATCACCAGCGCATCTGCTTCCTTCGCCGCGGAAACCTCCGCGGCGCCCTCGATAACGACTCGCTTGCTCACGGGCGGACCATCCCATAGGTGGCCTCCGGAGCAGACTCGGAAAACCGCCGTGCATCACCGGTAGCCGACCGATATCCTGGGAGCACCAACCATGTCCGACATCACGAAGCCCGCCGGTGCCGTCGTCTACGGAGAGCGTCCCCTTCTCGAGCAGGAGCCCCCCACCATCTGGCCGCAGGGAGAGCCCGCCCTGGAGGAGATCCTCCCCATCGCCCAGCGGCTCGCGGTCAACCCGCACTACCAGGGCCGGGGCGTCACGGCGGCCTTCCTGGACTCGGGCTTCTTCGCGCACCCGGACCTGATGGAGCCGCGCTGCCGCATCCGCCGCTACTACGACCTGGTGAACGACAAGGAGGGCCTGGACCTCATCCGCAAGCCGGACAACTCCATGTGGCACGGGATGATGACGTCCACCGTGGCCGCCGGGAACGGGTTCCTCTCGGACGGGAAGTACAAGTCGCTGGCCCCCGAGATGGACGTGGTGTTGGTGAAGGTGGGGCACCTGTCGCGCGTGAAACATGACGACATCGCCCGGGGCATCCGCTGGGTGATTGCCCACAAGGACGAGCTGGGCATCCGCGTGCTCAACATCTCGGCCGGCGGTGACTACGAGGCCAGCTACCTCGTGGACCCCATCTGCCAGGCCGCCGAGGACGCCGTCCGCGCCGGAATCACTGTCGTCTGCGCCGTCGGCAACGCCGCCCACGGCCGCAACCACGTCATCGCCCCGGCCAGCACCCCGGCGGTCATCACCGTGGGAGGCCTGGATGACCGGGGAGACCCCCGGCTCGGTCGTATGGGCACATACTGGTCTTGCTTCGGTCCGACCATCGACGGGCTGCAGAAGCCCGAGGTCATGGCGCCGGCCATCTGGGTGGTCGCTCCCATCCTTCCCGACACCCCCACGGCCCAGGAGGCGGAGCTGCTCACCCTGCTGGACGGCACCCCGGACAAGGAACTCGGCCGGGTGTTGAGCGAGCGTGTAGGCATCATCCGGGAACTGGACTCGGTGAAGAACGACGAGCCGTACCTCATCCGACAGCTGATCGGCTCCAAGCTGAGAGATCAGAAGGTGGTTTCAGGGGCTTACAAGCACGTGGATGGCACCTCGTTCGCCGCCCCCATCGTCACCAGCATCGTGGGACAGATGCTGGAGGCCAACCCCCGGCTGACCCCCACCGATGTAAAGCGAATCCTCATCGCCACGGGGCGGCGGCTGCCCAGCGTGGCCGTGGAGCGCCAGGGCTGGGGCGTCGTCCAGCCGGCGGCCGCCATCACCGAGGCGGAACGGCGCCGCTAGCCGGGTGGGGGGGTACCCCCTTTTCACTGCGGCTCAAAACCGGATACACGGGGGGCACATGACTCCCGCAGGTCGTTCCCGTTCCCTCCGTATCGGCCTCATCGACATGAACAACGGGGTGCCCAACCAGGCCATCCGTTCGTTCCGGTCCATCATCGCCGCCTTCTCGGAGCGCGTCCGCGCCCGCAACCCCGGGCTCTCCGTCACCACCGCGCACGTGCAGCCGCGCAACCTCGGCGAGGCGCCTCCCGCCGATTGCGACCTCTACCTGAGCACCGGTGGCCCCGATGCGCCCGTGGACGGCTTCAAGGAGAGCTGGGCTCCCGGCATCCGCTCGTTCATCGACAGCATCGTCGACGGGCAGCTCCAGCGGGGCAGCACCGCGCCGGCCCTCTTCTCGGTCTGCTACTCGTTCGAGATCACCGTCATGCACTTCGGGCTCGCGGCGATGATTCCGCGCGAGCGCAAGTTCGGCATCATGCCCGTGTACCCGACGGAGGAAGGCCTGGCCTCCCCGATGTTCGCGCCGTTCGGGGACCGGCTCTTCGTGTGGGAGCACCGCAGCTGGCAGGCGGTGGACCTGGATGAGAAGAAGCTGAAGGAATTGGGCGGCACGCTGCTGGCGCGCGAGAGCCGCGACGGACACAGCAAGGGCCGGGGGCTGATGGCCTTCCGCTTCTCGAAGGGTGTCGAGGGCACCATCTTCCACCCCGAGGCGGACCGGCCCGGCGTGCTCAACTGGCTCGAGCGCCCCGAGCAGGCCAAGGCCGTCATCGAGACGTACGGCGAGCTGGTCTACCGCCGCATGTGCAAGACGATCGACGACCCGAGCCGGCTGGCGCGCACCTACGCGCTGCTGCTGCCGGGCTGGATGGCGCGCACCTTCAACGCGATGGCACTGGATCGCGACTGGGCCCCGGTGGACATGCCGACGTATGACGCGGCGCTGGGCCTGGATGCCTTTGGCCGACCTGCGGAAGCAACGGTCTCTGCGGAGAGCAACTCGTGAACAAGAAGATTGGAATTCTGGCGGGGATGGAGTGGGACCATTTCCCGATGGCGCTGATCCAGCGCATCAACAAGATTCCGGGGTTCGAGGCGGAGCTGGCGAAGATCGACGCCACCCCGGAGGACTTCACCGCGAAGTACGACGTGCTCGTCGACCGCATCAGCCACGAGGTGCCGTTCTACCGGTTCCACCTCAAGGCGGCGATGCTGGCCGGCACCTACGTCATCAATGATCCGTTCTGGTTCTCGGCGGACGACAAGTTCTTCGGCTTCTCGCTGGCCCACCGCATCGGCGTCACCGTGCCGAAGACGATGATGCTGCCGCAGCGCGAGTACCTGCCGGCCATCGACCCGAAGCGCTCGCTGAACAACCTGGTCTACCCGCTCGACTGGGAGGCCATCGCCCGGCACGTGGGCTTCCCCGCCATCTGCAAGCCCGCGGACGGCGGCGGCTGGCGCAACGTGAACCGCGTCAACAACATGGACGAGCTGATGCGCGTCTACAACGAGTCGGGACAGCTCGTGCTGACGATGCAGCAGTTCATCGAGTTCGATGACTACGTGCGCTGCCTGTGCATCGGCCGGGACAACATCCGGATGATCCGCTACGACGTGAAGACGCGCAGCTACCTGCCGGACAAGAACTTCCTGCCGGCGGCGCTGGAGCAGCGCATCCTCGACGGCGCGCGCGAGCTCAACCGGGCGCTCGGCTACGACATGAACTCGGTGGAGTTCGCCATCAAGGACGGCGTGCCCTACGCCATCGACTTCACCAACCCGGCGCCGGACATGTATCCGCACCACATCCTCGAGGACAACTACGAGTGGTGCCTGGAGAAGATGACGGAGCTGTGCGTCAGCGCCGCGCGCGAGGGCCGCAAGAATGACGCCGGCCACGTGTGGCAGCGCTACCTGGAGAAGAAGGCGTCTCGTCCGGCGGCCTCCTCGGCCGCGCCGCGAGCTTCCGCCGTGCGTGTCGCGAAGGGGGGTTCTTGAACATGAAGCCATCGAATCTGCTGGATGGTCAGTTCACGCTGGGTGTCGAGGAAGAGTTCCAGATCATCGACGGGCAGAGCCATGAGCTGCGCTCGTACATCTCGAAGATGATGGACGATGGGAAGACCGTGCTGCGCGAGCGCGTGCGCACGGAGCTGCACCAGTCCGTGGTCGAGGTGGGCACCGGCATCTGCAAGAACATCCACGAGGTGCGCGCCGAGCTGACCGAGATGCGGCTCGAGCTGGACCGGCTGGCGCGCAAGGGCGGCATGAACATCGTCGCCGCCGGCACGCACCCGTTCAGCGACTGGAAGAGCCAGGAGATTACGCCCAACCCGCGCTACCAGGTCATCGTCGAGGACCTGCAGGACATCGCCCGGGGCAACCTCATCTTCGGGCTCCACGTCCACGTCGGCATCAAGGACAAGCAGACGGCCATCGCCCTGGCGAACCAGATCCGCTACTTCCTGCCGCACCTGCTGGCGCTGTCCACCTCCTCGCCGTTCTGGCTGGGGCGCGCCACGGGCCAGCAGTCGACGCGTACGCTGATCTTCAAGCGCTTCCCGCGCACCGGCATTCCTCCCACGTTCGAGAGCTACTCCCAGTTCATGGAGTACGTGGACCTGCTCATCCGGACCAACTGCATCGACAACGGGAAGAAGATCTGGTGGGACGTGCGCGTCCACCACCTGTTCGACACGGTCGAGATTCGCATCTGCGACATGCCGACCAACCTGGAGCAGGAGATCTCCATCGTCTCGCTCATCCAGGCGCTGGTGGCCCAGCTCTACCTGATGCTGCGCCGCAACCAGTCGTGGCGGCACTACATGTCGCCGTTGATTGAGGAGAACAAGTGGCGGGCCAGCCGCTACGGCATCCGGGGCAAGCTCATCGACTTCGGCCAGCAGCAGGAGCGGCCGTACACGGAGCTGCTGGAGGAGATGATCGCCTTCGTCTCCGAGGCCTCGGACCTGCTGGGCACCTCGGAGCAGGTGGCCTCGGTGCGGAAGATTCTCGAGCAGGGCACGTCGGCGGAGCGGCAGCTCGAGGTCTTCAAGAACAACAACAACGACCCGCGCGCGGTGGTGCGCTGGCTGGTGGAGGAGACGATGCGAGGCGTGGGTACCCCGCCCGCGTCCGCCAGCCAGGCGGGGTAGTTCCGCTACCGGCCGAGGGCGGTGCTAGCCCGCCTTCGGCCAGAGCGCGACGGAGGAGCCGACCCAGTCCAGGCCCTTGTTGAAGTCGATCCCGAGCATCTTGCCTCGGGACAGGCGCACGAGGTTCATGAACGGCTGAGGCAGGCGCTGGCCCTCGTCGCGCAGGCAGAGCACGCGAATCTCGGCGGCCACGCCGTGGCCCTCGGGGGTGAACAGCTCGCGGGCGTAGTTGATCTTCTGCTGGAGGATCCACCCTTCGCGCTGATCCGCCGGTACCCCGGCGATGTCCTCGGCCGTGGGGTCCACCTTCACGCCTGCACCGGCGTAGGAGAACAGCGGCTTGAGCACGTAGCGCTCGAGGTCCGTCGGCACCTCCTGGAGCTGGGACAGGGGGGTGGCCTTGGGCACGGAGGGGTGGTCGAGCAGAGGCAGCGAGAACTTCGACCACATCCAGTACCAGTTGGGGTGCGGGCACCAGCTCACGTCCAGGTCGTCCGTGAACTTGAAGGCCATGGGCGGCTTCTTCTGCTGGAGCTCATCGAAGACGACCCGGTTGTAGATGCGCCGGATGCGGAGCTTGCGGCCGTCCTTCATGCGGAAGAGCTGACGGCCCTCGCGGATGACCTCGGTCACGCACACGGGCTCGATGCCGGTGAGCTCCTGGGTGGCGACGAAGTCCGGACGGGTCTTCTGCTTATCGGGTTCGATCTCCAGCAGGACGACCTCTTCCGGGCTGAAACCGCCCAGGAGGGCGCGACGGAAGAACGCGTGCGCGCTGTCGAAGTCGAAGCCGGGGGCGAAGCAGTGAAAGCCTCCGGCGGCCTCGGGCATCTTCACCATCTCATTGAAGATGCGCGCCTGGATCATGGTGAAGGCGAACAGGGAGGGGAACGCCTGCAGCTCGACCACCTGCCCGTCGAGCTGGCCGTCGGGGCCTCGGACGACGGCGAAGTCGACGGTCATGACATCCGGCGCGGCGTCCTGATTCGGCACGTCATACTCGGGCGGGACGGCGGTGCGCGCGCGGTCAAGGCGCTCGGGCTCGGCCAGCTGCTCGATGATCTCCTGCGTGTAGCGGAAGATGCGGTCGCGCGTGGCTGGGGGGATGAAGAGCGGCGACTCCGCGAGCCGGTACGGAACGGGCCCCACCACGGCCTGCAGCCGATTCCGGTACTGCTCATAGAGCTCGGGGGAGAAGACCTGGTTGTAGAGGCGTCGAAAGTCGGAGTGCATTTGCGGCGGCGAAATTAACACGCGTCGTGTGGCTCCTGCGCAGACCCAGCAACGCGGGGGTTGGCTCCCTGCCTGCACCTCTCGGAGACAGGACTTCTCCTTTGATCTCCAACAGAATGCGGAGCCCAGCTTCGCGCCGACTGATTCCAAGCCCTTGGAAGGATTGAGCTTGTCGGTAACCTGAACTCCCTTTGAGCAGGAGTTCCGCCATACAGGCCCACCGACTGGATGCACTGCTGCTGGTGTTACTGACCGCATGCGCTAGCACTCCACACCCAGCGTCCTGGAGCTCAGAACCGGGGGAAACAGCGCAGGTGGCAGCCCGCTACGAGGTCCGCGTGATTGCCGTGGGCCGGGAGGACACCGAGCCGATAGAGGTGGGCAAGGAGGATTTCCGGGCGGCCATCCAGATGCTCGCCCACCAGGTAGGCGCTTCCGAGGATCCGCAGGAGACGGCTCGCTGGCTGCTGGAGGAAGCGCTTCAGGCTGACCTGCTGGCCGAGGTGGAGTCCGGGCGCGTCGTACGGATGACGCCTCTGGATGAGGACAGTCCCCTCTCCACGAACGCAGCGCAGCTAGCCGCCGGCTACCAGCTCTTCTGCAAGCAGCAATATGGCGGGGGCGACTGTCTGGGACTGCTCGCGGACGGTCCCACCTTGGATAGAGCCGACCGACGGACCCTGGCGCTGGCGCTGGCCTTTGGCTCGGTGCTCCAGGAGACACGACAGGCGCTCCAGCAGATGGTGAGTCCCCAAGCAGTGCTGACCCTGCTGGTGTGGACCGCAGCGCTCTACTTCACGCTCTGGCTGGTGCCAGAACCGGTGACCAAGGGTGTGGCTGCGCTCATGACCGTGGCCTTCATTGCATGGCTCGGCGCCAGCACCCTGTGGAAGCTGATGGATGGATGGGCTCGGCTCGTACACGAAGCGGACCGAGCGACGTCCTTCGAGCAACTGCGGGAGTCTGGGCATGAGTTCAGCAAGCTCATGGGGGACCACACAGCGCGGACGCTGCTGCTGGTGGTGACGGCAGCGCTGGGCGGAGGAGCGACGCGCTTCTCGCAAAATCTGCCGAAGCTTCCTGGCGTCGAGCGCGCTGCGGCACAAGCCCAGACGCAAGGAGGGCTGAGGCTGGCGGCGGCGAGCGAGGTGGAAACCGTGGCGGCCCCCGCCGAGAGCACCTTCACCCTGATGATACGCAATCCCAGCGGCAGAGCGGCCGCGACGGCGGAGGCGCGCACAGGTGCCACCATTCTCATCCGCCATCAGGGAGGCAACCGACAGATCCTCATCCGTGGACAGCGATGGCACGTTCCAGCCGACAGGTCGATCAAGGAGGTACCAACAAAGGATCTGGTAGGCGACCAACTCCAGGCGGCGGCTGAACGCGCTGCACGCAACTGGAGCCCTGGCCACCTGACCGCCGCGGAGCGCAACGCCATCCGCAACGCCAGATCGGAGGGGAGGCATCTGGAAGCGAACCTCTGGGAGCGCATGTACCGCGGCAGATGGGTGGAGAATCAACTCCGAAGGGAGTTCCCTCGGTTGCAGTGGAGCCCCAAGGGAGTTGACGCGATGGATCC
Organism: Hyalangium ruber; assembly: GCF_034259325.1. Lineage (NCBI taxonomy): Bacteria > Pseudomonadati > Myxococcota > Myxococcia > Myxococcales > Archangiaceae > Hyalangium > Hyalangium rubrum. Next base: position 824,687 of record NZ_JAXIVS010000002.1, read on the forward strand.
CACCACGGGCCTCCGGTACGAGATTCTCTCTGGAACGAGCTCGAACATGGAGCTACATGGTCGCCGCATGGCGGAGGAATTCTTCCGCCTGATCACCTTTTGAGCGGTGTGGAGCCCTGGCACACCATGATTCAGTTCCGCGATCGGGAAATCTCCAACGAGCGGCTCGTCTTGGACAGCAAGACCGAGCTGTACTACCTGGGGCACGACCTGACGCTGAGGAACTGCACCCTCGTGGTGAAGGTCCCTGCGCGAGCACTGGTCATCGCCCGGACACACCTCATCGACTGCACCATCGAGGTCTCGCGGGTGCTCAAGAACTTCCGGTGGGGCTCCGCCCATCTGAAGGGCTGCCGGTTCACGGGCCGCTTCAGCGGCAACGACTTCGGCACCTGGCCTGACATGCCGGAGGAGGGCAGCATCGAGAATTGCGACTTCAGCGGAGCACAGCTGGATGCGTGCCGCTTCCTGGGATGTGACACGCGCACGCTCCGCTTTCCTCCGTGGCCGTGCTTTACCTTGCTGGAGCCTGCGCGTCGGTGGCGTGAACTCGCGGCGCTTCCCTGGCCTGGAAAGATTGGCCACATCGTCATGGAGGGTTTCGCTGACGATCCGCCATCGACCCAGGCCACGACCTACTCCGCAACGGAGCTCGCCAAGTCGTACGGCACTACGCCAGACGCCATCAAGGCCGTGATCGAGAAGCTGGACGGCGTGCGGTACTGATCCGCGTTCGAGTTGACCCGTGCCTGCCCACCGGCCGAGAGTCAGTGGATGAAGCTCCGTCCCTTGTCCGAAGTCGCCTCCGCGCTGGGCCTGTCCTCCGAGGATGTGCTGCCCTGGGGGCGCGACCGCGCCAAGGTGTCTCTCGATGCCCTTCCTCGCTCCCGCCGCCAAGGGCGTCTGGTGCTCGTCTCCGCCATCAACCCCACCCCTCCCGGCGAGGGGAAGACGACCATGTCCGTGGCGCTCGCCATGGGCCTGCGCAAGCGGGGGCGCAATGCCGTGGCCGCCCTGCGCCAACCCTCGCTGGGTCCCGTCTTCGGTGTGAAGGGCGGCGGCACTGGCGGCGGAGAGGCCAGCCTCGAGCCCGCTGCTGACATCAACCTCCACTTCACCGGCGACATCCACGCCATCACCACTGCCCACAACCTGCTCGCCGCCCTGGTGGACAATGCTCTCTTCCATGGCAGCCCCGTCGCTCTCGAGTCCACTCGCGTGCGCTGGCGCCGCGCCCTGGACATGAACGATCGCTTCCTGCGCAACGTCATCGTCGGCCTCGGCGGCAAGGCCCATGGCGTGCCCCGTGAGACGTCCTTCGACATCACCGCCGCCAGCGAGGTGATGGCCATCCTCGCCCTCGCTGAGAACCTCAAGGATCTGGAAGCCCGCCTTGGTCGCATCGTCGTCGGCCAGACGCCCGACGGCGCTCCCGTGCGCGCCGCGGACCTCTTCGCCGCGCCTTCCATGGTCGCCCTGCTCAAGGACGCGCTCATGCCCAACCTCGTGCAGACGCGCGAGGGCGGCCCCGCGCTCGTCCACGCCGGGCCCTTCGGCAACATCGCCCACGGCTGCAACTCGGTGCTCGCCACCCGGATGGCCCTCGCCTACGGCGATGAAGTCATCACCGAGGCTGGCTTCGGCTTCGACCTCGGCGCCGAGAAGTTCCTCGACATCAAATGTCGCGCCTCGGGGCTGTGGCCTCGCGGCGTGGTGCTCGTGGTGACGCTGCGCGCCCTGAAGCACCACGGCGGCACTCCCTCCGCCCGCCTCGCCGAGCCCGACTCCGAAGCCCTGCGGCGCGGCTTCGAGCACCTGGAGAAGCACCTGGAGTCCGTCGCCACCTTCGGGCTGCCCGCTGTCGTCTGCGTCAACCGCTTCCCCCAGGACTCCGAGGCGGAGCTGGACGAGCTGCGCGCCTTCACCCGCGCCCGTGGCGTGGAGAGCGCCGTCTGCGACGGCTTCTCCCGAGGCGGCGAGGGCTCTCTGGAGCTGGCCGACCGCGTCCTGGAGATGCTCGACCGCACGGACGCCGCGCCTCCCCGCCCCCGCTTCCTCTACACGCTGGAGCAATCCCCCGAGGAGAAGATCCGCGCCATCGCCCGCACCGTGTACGGCGCCGACGACGTGGACTTCACCCCTGGCGCCCGCAAGGACCTGGAGACCCTTCGCGAGCTGGGCGGCGCGACACTTCCGGTGTGCATGGCCAAGACGCACCTGTCGCTCTCGGATGACCCGACGAAGCTCGGCCGTCCACGCGGCTTCACCCTCACCGTGCGCGAGGTGCGCCTGTCGGCCGGCGCTGGCTTCCTCGTGGCCCTGACGGGAGAAATCCTCACCATGCCGGGCCTGCCCAAGGAGCCCGCCGCCCGCCGCGTCGTCGTCCACGAGGACGGCCGCGTCACCGGGCTCATGCAGGGCGAATGACCCGAGCGCCCGCGCTACACGCGGAACTCGGAGACGATGCGCCGCAGCTGGCTCACCGTGTCGTTGATGCGCCCCACCGTCTCCTCGGCGCTCGTCGTGGCCAGCACCACGTCACCCATCATCGCCGACAGCTGCGTCATGACCTCCGTCATCTGGGTGATGCCCGCGTTCTGCTGCGTCACCGAGGCGACGATCTGCCGCGCCGCATTGCTGCTCTCCTGCATGACGCTGGTGATTTCGCGCAGCTTGTCGGCCGAGGCGAGCACCTGCTCGATGCTGGCCTCCATCTGCTGGCTGTCCCCCTCCGCCGTGGAGACCGTCTGGCGGATGGCGTCATTGATATCCAACAGGATGCGCCCGATGCGCTCGGTGCTCTGCAGCGACTGACCACTGAGCGTGCGCATCTCCCGCGCCACCACCGCGAAACCGCGCCCGCCCTCGCCCGCGCGCGCCGCCTCGATGGCCGCGTTCAGCGCCAGCACGTTGCTCTGGTCCGCCAGGTCCTTCACGCTGCCGATGATCTCCCGTGCATGCACCGCCTGCTCGGACAGGTGGCCGATGTTGCCCACCAGCGCCCCCACCCGCTTGCGGATCTGCTCCAGGCCCTGCGCGCTCTGCTCGATGGATTGCTGGCTCGCCGCCGTGAAGCTGTCGGCCTGCTCCGCCACCTTCAGCACCATCTCCGCGCGGCTGGAGGCCATGCTGGACGTCTGGGCGATCTGCGCCATCGTCGTGCCCGCATCCGACAGGCTACGCGCCTGCTCCGTGAGGAAGTTGAGCTGCTCCTGACTCACCCGCGTCAGCCGCTCGGCCGCCGCGCTCAGCTCGCCCACCACCCCCTGTAGCTCCACCGGCACCGCGCGCAGCTTCAACACCATCGCCCCCAGGCTGCGCGCCAGGTGGCCCAGCTCGTCGTTCGCGTGTACCTCGATGGTCAGCGTCAGGTCTCCCTCCGCCAGCCGCGAGGCCGTCTCCGACAGGCGCGTCAGCGGCCCGGCCACCTCGCGCATCATCCAGTACGACAGGCCTCCCAGCGAGCCCATGCACAGCACCACCAGCAGGCCCACCAGCACCTGGCCCCAGCGGCTCACGCTGCTCACCTCCTGGAAGGACTCGCGCAGCCCTCGCTGGTGCTCACCCACCAGCAATTGCAGCGTCTGCAACAGCGACTCGAAGCGCGTGCTCTCCCGCGTGAGCGCCGCCGTGGCCTGCGCATCCTGCCTCGCGTGCAGCACCACCGCGCTCTCCAGCTCCTCCTGGTACAGGACGAAGTCCTTCTGGAGCACCTCGAGCAGCTGCGGGTTCGCCACCGCGTTGCGGCGCGCCACCTCCAGGTCCGCGGCGATCTTCCGTCCCAGCGCGCGCATCGGCTCCAGGCGCGCCTCATCCCGGACATGCACCGCGTCCTGCACCTCGTGGTGGAGCGTCTGCAGGTCGGCCATGAGCGTCTGGCTGCGCGCCAGCGCCGGCGAGTAGCCCTGGCCGATGCGCGTCTGCGCCCGCCCCGCCCAGATGCCCGCGGTGAGGGTCACTCCCAGGATGGCCAGCAGGAACACCGCCGCTACGCCGGGCAGCAGCATCATCTTCTGCTTGAACGTCAGCGTCATCGCCCGACCATCTCTCGTTACCTTCTAGCCCCTGGAAGCCCGGGGTCCCGACCGCCCCCGCACACCGGGCCCGCACGATAGCCAACCGTGCCCCTTGTCGCTCTAGGACTCCCCCAAGCGCGCCCCGGCCACTTCCCGGCAGCACATCTCCATACAGCCCGGACGCGCCGAATGCTCGACTCGTTTGCCTGCTGTCCTGCCAGGCAGCCCTGGACCCGTAATTCAGGACAGGGTGTCGAGCCGGCGGCAGCCTTCGATGGAGAGGATGAAGTCGGCGCCGAAGGCCCCCGCCGGGGTGAGCGCGCCTTGGGGCTTGCGGGCCAGCACCTCCTCCACCGCTCGCAGCGCCGCCACGGCGGTGAAGGCGTAGCCCTCGGGCATCTCCAGCCAGGCCTCGGCCTTCCGGCCATCCGCCGCGCGCGCCTCGGCCCAGATGTGCGAGCGGTGCTCGGTGCGCGCCACCTCGTTGGGCCCCTGCATCCGCGCGTCGATGAGGCGCTCGGCCCCCTGGCGGACCGCGTCCACCGACAGCACGTGCTTGAGCAGCGGGTAGGTGAAGCGCATGGCGCGTGCGGCCACGTTCGGCAGGGCCATATAGGTGGTGATGTTGGGGATGTTCGTGGTGTGCCACGCCGTCACCAGGTCTCCCCAGGGGATGGGCAGCACGGTGCGCTCGGCGTCGGCGAAGCGCACGCGGCGCACGCCCTTGCCCACGGGCCATGGCAGCAGGGCCCCTCCGCGGCGCACGCGCCCGCCCTGGGGCAGCATCCCCAGCGCGGACTTGGCGGTGCCCGCGCTCGCGACGCTCCCGGTGGCGATGGCCAGCTGCAGCTCATGGGCGCCCGGCACGCGCTCGGCCACATGGCGCGCCAGGCAGTCGGTGGGCACCACGTCGAAGCCCACGCCGGACATGAGCGCCACCCCGCGCGAGCGCGCCTCCGCGTCGTGGCGGAAGGTGTTCTCGAAGACGGGGATTTCCCCGGTGATGTCCAGGTAGTGCGCGCCCGTCGCCAGGCACGCCTGCACCATGGGCTCGCTGGTCTGCACGAAGGGACCCGCCGCGTGCAGCACCAGGGGCAGTCCCTCCAGGGAGGCCACCAGCGCGCGCACGTCCTCCAGGCCCGCCACCACCATCTCGAGGCCAAGCCGCTCGGCCATGGGCGCCAGCTTCTCGTGCGAGCGGCCCGCGAGCACCGGGCGATGGCCCCGACGCACGGCCTCCTCGGCGATGAGGCGACCGGTGAAGCCAGAGGCGCCGTACAACATCCAACGGGGGGCAGAGGACGGGGGAGCGCTCACGCGGCCGCACCCTAGCACCGCTCATGTCGTGTCACGGAAGCGGGGTGACAGGGGCCCTGCCCCGCGCGTTCACTGAGGGGCAGCCGAGAGCGAGGGGGCGATCTGCGCGCGGCAGGCCTCGTCGCACTGGGGGAAGCGCTGGAGGAACTCGGCCCGCTGGTGGCAGACCGCGGGGGTGTCCTTCTGCTCCGCCCCTCCGGTACACCGCATGCGGTAGTCCTTCCACGTCTCCTTGAAGAGCGCCTCGCGCTGCACGGGAGACATGGCCCGTAGCGCGCCGCCCTCCGAGCCTTGCATCCACATCCATATGCCCAGCCCCACGGCGGCGATGGCTCCCACCACCGCCGCCCGTCCCAGCCAGGGCTTGCGCGGCTCGGGAGCCATCTCCCGAGAGAACAGCCCGTTCGAAGCGTTCGCGCCGTCGGTCGTCGTCCCCATGGCCTTGAGCATGCCCACTCCGGTCCGGGGGCGCGAGCGGGGATCTCCTCGGGTGTCGGCGGGTGTCCAGCAGGCGTCAGCCCGAGCGGGCGGAACCCCCTCGGGCATGTTTAGGATGCGAGCATGGAGCCCCAGCCTGGAGCCACCACGCCCCCCGAGCCCAGCCCGATGCGGGTGCTGGTGGTGGATGATGAACGCAACATCCGTCACACCCTGCGCATCTGCCTGGAGGGGTTCGGGTGCGTGGTTCGCGAGGCCAGCTCGGCCGAGGCGGCGCTCGCCGCGCTGGCGCAGGGGCCGGCGGATCTCGCCTTCGTGGACTTGAGGCTGGGCACGGCCAGCGGCCTGGACCTGGTGCCCCGGATGCTCGCCGAGTCTCCGGGCCTGGACATCGTCCTCATCACCGCCTACGCGACTTTCGATACGGCGGTGGAGGCGGTGAAGCGCGGGGCGCGCGACTACCTGCCCAAGCCGTTCACTCCCGCGCAGATCCGCCACGTGGTGGACCGGGCCCGCACCCACCGCGAGCTGAGCTCCCGGCTGGGGGACCTGGAGGGCCAGCTGGCGCAGACGGTGCCGGAGGCCACGCTGGAGACAGCCTCCCCGGTGATGCACGCGGTCATCGGGCTCATCACCCGCGCGGCGGCCTCGGACGCGGCGGTGCTGCTGCGGGGCGAGAGCGGCACGGGTAAGGGCGTGCTGGCGCGGGCGCTGCATTCGATGAGCCCCCGGCGGCGGCGCCCCTTCGTCACGGTGAACTGCCCCACCCTCTCGGAGCAACTGCTGGCCAGCGAGCTGTTCGGCCACGTGCGAGGCGCCTTCACGGGCGCGGTGCGGGATCAGCCCGGGCGGGTAGAGCAGGCCGAGGGCGGTACGCTCTTCCTGGACGAGGTGGCGGAGATGAGCCCGGCGCTCCAGGCGCAGCTCTTGCGCTTCCTTCAGGAGAAGCAGTTCGAGCGACTGGGCGAGGGGCGTACGCGGCGCGCGGACGTGCGGGTGGTGGCGGCCACCAACCGGGACCTGGAGAAGGACGTGGCCGAGGGGCGCTTCCGGGAGGACCTGCTCTACCGGCTCAACGTGGTGGAGGTGAAGCTGCCGGCGCTGAGGGAGCGGCCGGAGGATCTGCTGGCCCTGGCGCGGCGCTTCGTGGCCTTCTTCGCGCGCGCGGCCCAGCGCCCGCCTCCGGACCTGTCTCCCGCCACCGAGCGGATGCTGCTGGCGTACGGGTGGCCGGGCAACGTGCGCGAGCTGCGCAACGCCCTGGAGCGGGCGCTCATCGTCTGGCCCGCCGCCGTGCTGGAGCCGCAGGCCTTCCCGGAGCGCATCGCAGCGGCCTCGGGCTCGGTGGTGATGCTGGGAGGGCCTCACACGCTGGAGGAGGTGGAGCGCGAACACATTCTCCGGGTGATGGCCAGCGCGCCCTCGCTGGATGAGGCAGCGCGCATCCTCGGCATCGACGCGTCCACGCTGTGGCGCAAGCGCAAGAAGTACGAGGCCTCCTCCGCGGACAAGAGCGCGGAGTGAGCGCACGGTCGGGGAGCTCAGAGCGTTCCGGCGGTCTTCTCCCAAAGGGCGTCCCGTCCCGCTTTGATGCACCGAATGCTTCCTTCATCGCGCAAGGCCACCATGATCCGCTGAATGGTGGAGCGAGCGACACCGGGACAGCCACGCTCTACATCCGCCAGTTGGAAGCGCATGGGGAGTCGCGCGATGACATCCTTGACGATGTCTCCTTTGGCGCCGCGCTTGCGGACAATGGCGCCCACCCGCTGCTCGAAATCACGATACGCGGTGAGCAACATCACCCCGGTGAAGTACTCCCACCACGGGATGAGCGTGTGCGTTCCCTCATGCCACCCCTGTGAGGACTTGTAGAGGGCCTCGTAGTAGCCCTCCCTCGTCCGCTCGATGATCTGCTCCAAGCTGATGTAGCGGCCCACCTCGTAGCCCGACTGATAGAGCAGGAGCAGGGCCAGCAAGCGAGCCATGCGCCCGTTCCCATCCGGGAACGGATGAATGCACAGGAAGTCGAGAACGTAGGCGGCGATCAGAAGGATCGGCTCGACTTCTCCCTCATCTCGCAGGTGAGCGAACCCTTCATGCAGCGCATCCATCGCAGCAGGAGTCCGATGCGCGGCAACAGGTTTGAAGCGCACTCGCGTGTGCCCCACCGCGTCCGTCTCGGTGATGGAGTTGTCACTGGCCTTCCATCGGCCCCCCATTCCAGCGGGCAGGAACTTGTATAGATCCCGGTGAAGCTGGAGGACGACACGGGTCTTGAGCGGGATGTCCTGAGCGGACTGGTGGATGGTCTTCAGGACTTCACGGTAGCCAGCGATCTCCTGCTCGGAACGGTCCCGTGGCGTCGTCTTGTCCGCCACCAGTTCCTTCAGTCGATTCGGGGCCGCCGTCACCCCCTCGATTCGGTTCGAGGACTCGATGCTCTGGATCACCGACACCTGCCGCAGGGTCTCCAAGACCTGCGGAGACTGGCCTGCGAACAGGGCCTGCTTGCCCTTGTACTCGCCGATCAACCGAACCGTCTGGAGTAGCCGCTGCGAGATGGGTTGCCTGGCGATGAAACCCGCGCCGAAGGACCCCTCCTCTGGCCTACCTTCTCCCATATAGCCCACCATGTGCTTACCATAATGTACTCATCTGGTTACCAAATGGTGGTATTAACGCGTCGATGATCGCATTTGCGATCGGCCATCCTTTAGCAAGTATTCTTAAATAAATTCAGCGACTTAGCTTTCTCAGGAAGGCTGAGGAAGGGTGAACCAGAAGGTGCTGCCCTGGCCCGGGGTGCTCGTCACGCCGATCTCCCCGCCGTGCGCCTGGACCACTTCCCGGGCGATGGACAGGCCCAGCCCGGCGCCTCCAGCCGGGGCTCCTGGCGCCCGGTAGAACTTCTCGAAGATGCGCGCCTGCTGCTCGGGAGCAATCCCCTCGCCCGTGTCCCGCACCTCGAAGCGCGCCCGCGCGCCCTCCCGCGTCACCCGCACGGACACCTCGCCTCCCGAGAGCGTGTGCCGCACCCCGTTGCCCACAAGATTCGAGAGCACGAGCTGCACCCGCTCCGTGTCCACCTCTACCTCCTCCACCTCGGGCGCCACCTCGGACACCAGCCGCACGCTTCGGTCCTCCGCCGCCGCCCGGTGTACCCCCAGCGCCCCCTCCACCAGCTCCGCCGTGGAGACACGGCGCACGTCCAACACCAGTCGCCCAGCCTGGATGCGCGACAAGTCCAGCAAGTCGTCCACGATGCCCTGCAGCCGCTCACAGTCCTCGCGCGCCGCGTGCAGCAGGTCCGCCTGCTTCTCCGTCACCGGCCCCACCACCTCCTCGGCGCACAGGTGGATCGCCATGCGCAGCGAGGTGAGCGGTGTGCGGAACTCGTGCGCCACCGTGGCCACCAGGTCGTTCTTCAGCTCGTCGAAGCGGCGCAGCCGTGTCACGTCCTGCAGCAGCACCGTGGCGCCCACCACGTCCCCGCTCTCGCCGTAGACCGGACTGCCTCGCGGCAGCAGCCACCGCTCGCCTTCGGGCGCCGCCACCCGCACCGCCTCTTCGTAGCCCCGGGGCTGGTAGGCGCCCTTGCCTCCCAGCACGTGGGCCCGCACGCGCTCGAGCACCTCGCGCGCCTCCGGAGCGGCCCGGGCCAGCACGTCGCCTCCCGCCTCCAGCGACAGCCGCAGCACGTCCTCCGCCGAGCGGTTGACGTTGAGCAGCACGCCCCCCGCGCCGAACACCACCACCGGATCCGGCAAGCTGTCGATGGCGGCCTGCGAGGCGGCCTGAGCCTGGAGCAGCTCGCCCAGGCTGCTCTGCTGGTACTGCTGGAGCCGCTCCGCCATGGCATTGAAGTCCTGGCCGAGCTGGGCGATCTCATCCTTGCCCTCCACCACCGCGCGCACCGCCAGGTCGCCCTGCCCCAGCCGCCGCACCGCCTGCGAGAGCACCGCCACCGGCCGCAGCGCCCGGTGTATCAGCGAGGTGGAGGCGAACAGGCCCACCCCGAACGCGGCCAGCACCGCCGTCACCATTAGCGTGTTGACGCGCTGGCTCTGCCGGCGCAGGGCCTCGCTCTTTCGCACCATGGCGTCCTGGTTCAGGTTCAGGATGCTGGCGGCGGCGGCCTTGGTCTCCGCGAAGGCGGGAGCCAGCACGGCGAAGTAGCGCTCGCGCAAAGCCTCGGGGGACTGCTCCGCGACTACGAGGAAGGCGTCGCACTCGGTCCGGTAACGTGCCCACGCCTGACGCAAGCGTTGGGTGGCCTCGTCTTCTCCCGGCTCCGTGAGATTTTCTTCCTGGGCGCGCAGCTCCGCCTCCAGCTTCGCGCGCTGTGCCGACTGCTGCTCCTGCCCGCGCTGGCGCTCGCCCGCAACGATATAGAGCGCGGCGCTGTCCATGCGCTCCAGCTGCTCCGTCATCCGCTGCATGGACAGCACGCTGCGGTAGTTGTCCTGGAGGATCTCCTGCCCGGAGCGTCCCAGCCGCGCCAGGGTGACGACGGCCACCACACCCAGCAACACGAGCGCGAGGGCCAGCGGAGCCTGAGCCAGCAAGAGGCGGCCACGCAGCGTCATGGGCGCCGCTCCTCTCCCGGTGCCTCGAAGGCGACGACGTGGATGTCGAAGCCCACGCCCTCTCGAATCAGGCGCACGTCCGAAGCGCGGCCCAGCAGCTGCTTCCACCACGGCTGGTGCGAGCGGCCGACGATGATGTGGCCCACCCCGTGCGAGCGCGCGAAGTCCAGCAGGGCCTCCACGGGGTCCTTGGCGCGCAGGCGCACCACCTCCGCGCCCAATTCCTTGGCCTTCTCGATGTTTGCGAGCAGGTGGCGCTGCGCCTCCGCGTCGATGAGGTGGGGAGCCTCGCGCGGCGTCTCCACGTAGACGACGAACCAGTCGGTGTTGAGTCGGCCCGCCATGCGCGATCCCCGGCGCAGCAGGGTGGCCGCGCGCGGCGGGTAGCTGGACAACGCCACCAGCACCCGTCCCCAACCGCCGCCCTTGGCCTGCGGCTCTTCTCCCGCGCGGGCATGCTGGCCGGCGGTGGCCCGGTCCAGGCTCTCGGCCACCTCGCGCAGGGCCAGCTCCCGCAGCGTGGAGAGGTTCTCCTTCTTGAAGAAGCGCTCCAGCGCGTGGGGCACCTTGTCCTGCGCGTAGATCTTCCCCGCCTTGAGGCGCTCGTGCAGGTCTTCCACCGCGAGGTCCAGGTTCACCACCTGATCGGCCGCCTTGAGGAAGCTGTCGGGGAGCGTCTCCCGGACGGTGACGCCCGTGGCGCGCTCCACCAGGTCATTGAGGCTCTCCAGGTGCTGCACGTTGAAGGCACCGATGACGTTGATGCCGGCGGCGAGCAGCTCCTGCACGTCCTGGTAGCGCTTGGCGTTGCGACACAGGGGGACGTTGGTGTGGGCCAGCTCGTCCACCACGGCCACCTGGGGCCGGCGGGCCAGCACGGCGTCGAGATCCATCTCCTCCACGGTGACGTCGCGGTAGGTGAAGGCCTTGCGCGGCACTCCCTCCAGGCCCGCTACCAGCGCCGCGGTGTCCGCGCGGCCGTGCGTCTCGATGAAGCCAAGCACCACATCCACGCCGCGCTTCTTCAGGGCATGGGCCTCCTCGAGCATGCGGTACGTCTTGCCCACGCCGGCGGCGAAGCCGATGTAGAGCTTGAGCCGGCCGCGCCGCCCCCGCTCCACTAGCTCCAGGAAGTCCTCCGCGCGCGTGCGCCGTGTCCTCACTCGGGTGTCCTCTGCTCCAATGCGGAATCAGGGTGTACCGCCCCGGGGCGTGTCTCGCCATGTTCCCAGTCCCGGACCTTCACGGCGCCGCTCCCACCGGAGCTCCCTGGACCTCGGGCCGGCCGAACTGGCGATCCAGGGCGAGGTTCAGGGCCAGCACGTTCACTCGCGGCTCCCCTAGCACTCCCAAGGAGCGCTCCTCGACATGGGAGTCCAGCACGGACAGAACCCGCGCGGGAGCCACGCCGCGCGCCCGTGCCACGCGAGGGGCCTGCCAGCGCGCGGCCTCGGGAGACAGGTGCGGGTCCAGCCCGGAGGCGGACGTGGTGACGAGCTCCGCGGGCACGGGGCCCGGAGCCTCCGGGTTCTCTCGACGCAGACGCTCGACCTCCGCCACGGCTCGGTCCCGCAGCTTCTGGGAGGTGGGCCCCAGGTTGCTGCCGGAGGAAGCGGTCGCGTCATACCCGCTGCCCGCCGCCGAGAGCCGGGGCTGGAAGTACGCGTCGCGGGTGAAGCCCTGACCGATGAGGGCACTGCCCACCACCTGGCCTCTCTTGTCGGTAATGAGAGAGCCGTCGGCCTCGTGCCGGAAGAGCAACCGCGCTCCGCCCGTGACGGCCAGTGGGTAGAGCACGCCCGTGAGCACCAGGGTGACGAGACAGGCGCGCAGCGCGGTGAGGAGGGTGGATGACATGGCAGCTTCCTTTCTTTCACGCCCAGCCGGCAGCGGTGAGCAACACATCGATGACCTTGATGCCAACGAACGGAACGATGACGCCGCCCACCCCATAGAGCAGCAGGCTGCGCCGCAAGAGCGCGGCGGCTCCCAGCGGCCGGTAGCGCACGCCTCGGAGGGCCAGCGGAATCAACGCGATGATGATCAACGCGTTGAAGATGACCGCCGCCAGGATGGCGCTGTAGGGCGAGGAGAGCCCCATCACATTCAGCGGGGCGATGTCCGGAAACACGCCCATGAAGAGCGCCGGGAGGATGGCGAAATACTTCGCCACGTCATTGGCGATGGAGAACGTGGTCAGCGTGCCGCGCGTCATCAGCAACTGCTTGCCCACCTCCACCACCTCCAGGAGCTTGGTGGGGTTGGAGTCCAGGTCCACCATGTTGCCGGCCTCCTTGGCCGCCTGGGTGCCCGTGTTCATCGCCACGCCCACGTCCGCCTGAGCCAGCGCGGGCGCGTCGTTGGTGCCATCCCCGGTCATCGCCACCAGCTTGCCCTTGGCCTGCTCGGCGCGGATGAGCGCCAGCTTCGCCTCCGGCGTGGCCTCGGCGAGGAAGTCATCCACCCCCGCCTCCTTGGCGATGGCGGCGGCGGTGCGCGGGTTGTCGCCGGTGATCATCACCGTACGGATGCCCATGGCCCGGAAGCGGTCGAAGCGCTCCTTGATTCCGCCCTTCACCACGTCCTTGAGGTGGACGATGCCCAGCAACCGCGCCCCATCGGCCACTGCCAGCGGCGTGCCTCCCGCGTCCCCGATGCGCCCCGCCGCCTGGGCCAGCTCGGAGGGAACCGCGCCGCCCTGCCCCTGCACGTGCTTGAGGATGGCGTCCACCGCGCCCTTGCGGATGCTGCGCGGCCCCGGGTCCACGAGGTCACAGCCGCTCATGCGCGTCTGCGCGGTGAAGGGTACGAAGGTGGCGTGGTGCGCCTTCAGCTCGCGCGGGCGCATCTTGTAGGCGTCCTTCACCAGCGTGACGATGGAGCGCCCCTCGGGCGTCTCGTCCGCGAGGCTCGCCAGCTGCGCCGCCTCGGCAAGCTCCTCCAGGCGAACCCCCGGCATGGGCAGCAGCTCCGTGGCCATGCGGTTGCCCAGGGTGATGGTGCCCGTCTTGTCCAGGAGCAGCGTGTCCACGTCTCCGGCCGCCTCCACCGCCCGGCCGCTCATCGCCAGCACGTTCTTGCGCAGCAGCCGGTCCATGCCCGCGATGCCAATGGCGCTCAGCAGCCCTCCAATCGTCGTGGGGATGAGGCACACCAGCAGCGCCACCACCGCCGTGCCTGACAGCTTCACCCCCGAGTAGAGCGCCATCGGCACCAGCGTCACGCACGCCAGCAGGAACACCAGCGTCAGCCCCACCAGCAGGATGTGCAGGGCAATTTCGTTGGGTGTCTTCTGCCGCGCCGCGCCCTCCACCAGGCCGATCATCCGATCCAGGAACGACTCGCCCGGGTTGGCGGAGATGCGCACCACGATGCGATCGGAGAGCACCTTCGTTCCCCCTGTCACCGCCGAGCGGTCTCCTCCGGACTCGCGGATGACGGGCGCCGACTCGCCGGTGATGGCCGACTCGTCCACGCTGGCGATGCCCTCCACCACCTCGCCATCTCCGGGGATGAGGTCGCCCGCCTCGCAGACCACGAGGTCTCCCTTTCGCAAGGAGGGAGCCGACACGCGCTCCTCCCGGCCGTCCACGAGCCGGCGCGCGGTGGTGTCTTTGCGCATCTTGCGCAGCGCGCCCGCCTGCGCCTTGCCGCGCCCCTCCGCCACCGCCTCGGCGAAGTTGGCGAAGAGCACGGTGAACCACAGCCACAGCGTCACCGCGACGGTGAACCACACCGGTGTGGCTCCCTCCGCCGAGGAGGCGAGGTCACGCACCAGCAGCACCGTGGTGAGCAGGCTTCCGGCCCACACCACGAACATCACCGGGTTGCGCGCCACATCGCGCGGGTGGAGCTTGCGCAGGCTGTCCAGCGCGGCCTGCTTCAGGAGCGTCGGCTCGAAGAGCGACGCCGACTTCGAGGAAGCGGAGGCCATGTCAGTACACCTTTCCAGCCCCGGCGAGGAAGTGCTCCACGATGGGGCCCAGCGAGAGCGCCGGGAAGAAGGTCAACGCGCCGACGATGAGGACGACACCCACCAGCAGCCCGGTGAAGAGCGTGCCGTGGGTGGGGAAGGTGCCAGGGCCCGCGGGCACCACCCTCTTGCCGACCATGGAGCCAGCGATGGCCAGCACCGGGATGATCATCAGGAACCGGCCCATCAACATGGCCACCCCCAGGGTGATGTTCCAGAAGGGCGTGTTGGCGTTGAGGCCCGCGAAGGCGCTGCCGTTGTTGGCCGTGCCGCTCGTGTACGTGTAGAGCAGCTCCGACAGGCCGTGCGGCCCGGCGTTGTTGAGCGAGGAGAGGCCCTGCGGAATGACGGAGGCCACCGCGCTCAGCCCGAGGATGACCAGCGGGAAGATGAGCACGTACAGCATGGCGAGCTTCATCTCTCGGGCTTCGATCTTCTTGCCCAGGTACTCGGGCGTACGGCCCACCATGAGGCCCGCGATGAAGACCGCGAGCACCACCATGACGAGGATGCCGTAGAGCCCGGCCCCCACCCCGCCGAAGATGACCTCGCCGAGCTGCATGTTCACCAGCGGCACCAGCCCGCCCAGTGGCGTGAAACTGTCATGCATGGCGTTGACGGCGCCACACGAGGCGTCCGTGGTGACGGTGGCGAAGAGCGCCGAGGCGGGGATGCCAAAGCGCACCTCCTTGCCCTCCAGGTTGCCCGCCTGCGCCACCTGGGCCTGCGCCAGCGCGGCGTTGCCCTGCGCCTCGGCGGCGTAGGCGGCCGTCACGCCCGCGAAGAACAGCACACTCATGGCCGCGAAGAGGACCCAGCCCTGCTTCGTGTCCCCCGCCATCTTCCCGTACGTGTACGTAAGGGCCGAGGGGATGGCGAAGATGGACAGCATCTGCACCAGGTTGGTGAGCGGCGTGGGGTTCTCGAACGGGTGGGCGCTGTTGGCGTTGAAGAAGCCGCCACCGTTGGTGCCCAGCATCTTGATGGCCTCCTGCGAGGCCACCGGGCCCATGGCCAGCGTCTGCTTGGCGCCCTCCAGCGTCACCAGCTCCCGGTAGGGCGCGAAGTTCTGCAGCACGCCCTGGCTCACGAGGAAGAGCGCGTAGACGACGCACAGAGGCAGCAGCACGTAGAGCACGCCACGCACCAGGTCCACGTAGAAGTTCCCCAGTGTCTTGTGCCCTTCCGGCCCCGGGCGGCGAGTGAAGCCACGCGCCAGCGCCAGCGCCACGCCCATACCGGCCGCCGCGGACACGAAGTTCTGCCACGTCAGCCCGGCCATCTGGCTGAGGTAGCTCAGCGTCGACTCACCCGCGTAGGACTGCCAGTTGGTGTTGGTGGTGAAGCTGGCGGCGGTGTTGAAGGCCAGCTCCGGTCCCACCGCTGGGAACCCCTGCGGGTTGAGCGGCAACACGTGCTGGAGCCTCAGCAGGGCGTAGGTGAGCAGCAGGCCGAACAGGCTGAAGGCGAGCAGCGCCATCGCGTACTGGCGCCAGGTCTGCTCACGCTTCGGGTCCACCCCGCACAAGCGCAAGAGCCCGCGCTCCACGGGGCCGAACACCCTGGGCAACGGCTGAGTGTCCCCTTCGAAGACGCGGAAGAGGTAGGCGCCCAGCGGCCGGGTGACCGCCAGCACGAGCGCGAAGAACAAGAAGATCTGCAACCAACCGAGCAGCGTCATGGCGGGCCCCTAGAAGTGCTCGGGCCGGACCAAGGCATAGAGGAGGTAGACGGCGAGCAGCACCGAGAGCACGGCACCGGCCGCGTATTCGAAGGTCATGGAGTGAGGTCCTTTTCCAAAGGCACTCACCCCCATGGAGCATCCGCCGTACCAGCGCCGCCGCTGCGATTCCTCCCGGGTTTCAAGGGCTTGAGGGAGGCCCTTTCCCGACGAGGTTGCAACTTGCACGAACCGCCCCGAGGAGGCCGTGCGCGGTGAAAGGCTCGGCTCAGTCCCCGGGTGCGGGGTCCCAGCCGTAGAAGCGCTTCATCTCCTCGTAGAGCTCCGGCGTCTTCTGCTTCATCTGCCGCGGCTTCTCGAAGAAAGACTCGGTGGCCACCGCGAAGAACTCCGCCTCGTTGAGCGAGCCGTAGTCGTCCATCACGTTGCGCTCGGCCCGCCGGCCCTGCTGCAGGCCGTGGAAGTGCTCGCTCATCACCGAGGCCCACTCCCGATAGTGCGAGTACTGGCGCAGCTTCGGTGTCCCGTCGAAGGCCCCGTCCGCACGGTCCAGCACGTGGGCGAACTCGTGCGCCGCCGTGTCGTGCCCGTCATCGGGGTTGCGCAGCCCGGCGAGCACCGAGTCCCACGAGAGGATGACCGTGCCCCAGTTCTTCGCCTCCCCGAGCACCGCGCCCGTGCGGTCCGGCAGCTTGAAGGCCCCGGGATAGACGATGACCTCCCGCAGCCGGTCGTAATACGAGAGGTCCAGGAACAGCACGAGCTGCACCGCCGTGGCCGCCACCACCACGCGCACCTCATCGGTGATGGTGAAGCCGCCCGCGCCGATGAACTCCTTCTCCCAGGCGAACACCTTCAGCTTGTCGAGGAAGCGCTGGCGCAGCTCCGGGGACAGCTCCCGGAAGAAGGGGACGCGCTTGTCGAGGTAGCCCAGCCACTCGGGCGGGAGGGGGCGGCGCAGCAGCTGCCGGCGACGGAGCCAGCGGAACGGTCCAAGCATCGTCCCACCAGCTTGCCACTGCCCCTCGTCGGCGCACCACCCCACCCCCGCTCAGGGTGCGCGGACGGTCTGCTCCTGGGAGGAGGTCAGGCTCCCGTTGCTCACCGTGAGCGTCACCGCGCCAGGCTGGGAGGGGGCCTTGAAGTAGAAGGCCGTCTCCGCTTGCGGTGTGGACAGCTCCACGGTGGAGAGGACCGGCCCCGAGCAGTCCGGCGTCGCGTAGAAGTCGAGCCCCGCCGCCGCCTCCCCGCTCGCCGTCAGGGTGAAGGTCGCCAGCGTGGGCTTCACGAGGTTGCCCTTCACATCCTGGCTCTGCACCAACACCCGCCCCGAGCAGGCCCCCGCCGCCACCGTCCTCGTGGGAGTCAGGAACATCACCTGCGCCGCATCGCCCGCCACCACATCCACGTCGAAGGTGGCGCCCGGCTGCGTCTCCGGGTCATAGCCCGTCCCCGTAATCACATTCGAGCTGATGAGGTTGCCGCCCCCGAGGTCCGAGATGGCGGCCTGGAACGGGAAGCCGTTCGTCACCGTGCCTTTGCTGAGCACGTTGTCCACCACCCGGAGCCGCGTCGAGGTGGCGGGACCGCTGCCGTCCGCCTCGGCCTGGCTCAGGTAGATGCCGATGTCATTGTCGGTGAGGGTGTTGCCCTCGATGGTGATGTCCCGGCACAGCTCCAGGCCGTAGTAGGCCCCGCCCGCCACGAGGATGCCCGTGCCCAGGTCGTTGCCCGTGTACGAGTGTCCGGAGATGTCATTCCCCGCCACCCGTCCCGTGGCGCCGTTGCTGAGCTGCACGCCATTGCGAGCAATGTGGCTCACCGGCCCCTCGCCTCTCACCTCGTTGTCCACGACGGTGGCGTCCACGTCGCCGATGATCACGATGCCCACCTTCTGGTGGCCGCTCACCCGGTTGCGCAGCACCTCCACCGCTCGGCGCTCCGCGGCGGCCGGGTTGCGCACCTCGATGGCGTGGCCCTCCTGGCAGCCTCTCGGCGTGCCTTCGGGATTGCCGTCCACTGCCTGATTTCGATGGATGCCGGAGACCTCGCTGTCCACCACCGAGCCCGAGGCCCCCAACAACAGGATGCCGCGCAGCCGATCCTCTCCCACGTCACACGCGCCGCTCTTCACCAGGCCCCGCGCCTCGAGCTTCAGCCCGCGCACGTGCGCCGTCGTGCCGCGGTTGCGCAGAATCGCTCCGACGAAGGACCCTCCCGCTGGATCCACCGCCGAGAGCGTGTGCCCCTCGCCCTGCAGCGTGAACCCGTCCGGGATGAACACCGGCGTGTCCGTGGTGCAGTTGTCCCGGAACGTCACCAGGTCTCGCGCGAGCTCGGCCACACACGGCGCGTGGCCACAGGTGGGCCCGTTCCAGTTCACGGTGAAGGGGACGTCGACGCTGAGCCCCGCCAGGTTGGTGACGGTCGCGCGAAGGGTGGGCATCCCCCCGGCCGGTATGCACGACAGCGAAGTCCAGGCCACCTCGCTCGTGCCCCCCGCCAACACGGGCGCGTCCACCAGGCCCGTGCTCGCGCTCCAGGTGAAGGTCAGCGGCCCGCCCGCCGGATCCACAGCCGAGACGCTGAAGCGCAGCACCTCGCCCGGTATGGCGTTCACCTCCGTGGCGCTGGTGGCGAGCACCGTCGGCGGCCTCCGCTCGCGCACGCACAGGCCCAGGCCATAGCTCGTGCTCCCGCCATGCTGATCCTGGATCCGCACCCTCAATTGGCAGTTGTTACAGGTGGCCTCGCTGGGAACCGCGGACGGGGTGAAGAGCGCCGTCGCGCTGGAGCCGTCCACCAGGCTCCCCTCGCACTCAGCGGTCCATTGATAGGTGAGCGCGTCCCCGTCGGCGTCCTTCCCGGAGGCCGCCACCGTCACCGGCGCCCCGACGACCACCTCGTCCTGCGGCTGGGCGCTCAGCTCCCCCAGTTGGGGCCATCGGTTGAGCATCACCGAACCGTTGCCGCTCAGGGCTCGCACCCCCGAGACCTCCACGGGGAATGAGAGCGACGTCGCCGTGCCGCGCGAGTCCCGCACCACCAGGCTCACCGTCCACGAGCCCTCCTCCGTGGGCGCCTTCCACACGGGGGCCTCGGCGCTCGCGTCGTCGAAGGTGCCTGCTTGCGCCTGCCACTCGTAGCTCAGGGCATCCTGGGACGTGGGATCGCTCGCCACCGCCCGCAGGGACACCGTGTCTCCTGGCAGGACCGCACCGGCGGAGGCGATCACCGCCTGGAGCCACGCCGACTCCTCCTCGGCCTGGGCGCTGGTGTCCTTCACCCCCAGGACGATCAGCGCCGTGCCCTGCGGCGCGAGCTCGACGGAGACCTCCTGCGTCTCGAAGCGCGACGTCCCCAGCGCATCGAATGCCCCAGCGCGGATGTCGTACCGGCCCACGGGAAGCTCTCGCAGCCAGCCCTGCCGCACCGGGCCCGAGCCCTGGAGCTCGGTGCGGTAGCTGACGCCCGCGCTCGTGGCGGTGGAGCTCACTCGCACCAGCGTGTCCGCCGGCAGGTTGCGGGGCAGCACGTACACCACCCGCGCCGAGCCCACGGGCGCTGGCCGCACCGGAGGCCCCTCCGTCGTGCAGCCCACCCAGGCTACCGCCCACAGCCCGGCCAACCACGCCAGGCGGCTCGCGCTCGCTCGACTCATGTAGGGTCCTCCGGTCCCGACTTCCGGAAACGAAGCCCCACCATAACGGCGCGAGGTCACGGATCAACAAGTGAGCCGGTGGCCCACGTGTATTCCTTTTGACTTCACCCCGCTCGGGCGCCAGCGGCCCGTTCGCCGAGGATCAGCCTCCGACGGCGCGGCTACCGACAATTCGGGGGTAGCTGCCGCTGGGGGTGAGCGGCACGACGTTGCGCTTGCGCTTGGCCTCGCGATCGGCCAGCAGCGCCAGCATCGCCCGCTCGCGCGACTCCGACTGATGCACCGGGTGGCCGTGCAGCACCCCGCTGGTGCTCAGGAACATCTTCGTCAGCTCATCGCCGCCGTAGAAGAACGCGCGCCCGGCGAAGCGCTCCAGCACCTCGCGCCGCGCCTGCCCGAACAGCCGCCCCGCGGTGAAGGTGACCTCCAGCCCATCCAGGTCGATGAGCAGGTCCATCTTCCGCCCGAAGATGGACAGCTTCTCTTCCACGTCGGCCCGCCAGTTCTGTACATCCTGGGCATTGACCAGCAGGCAGCGCGAGAACTGCACGCGCACCAGGTCATGCT
The DNA here is from genome assembly GCF_034259325.1 of Hyalangium ruber. Lineage (NCBI taxonomy): Bacteria > Pseudomonadati > Myxococcota > Myxococcia > Myxococcales > Archangiaceae > Hyalangium > Hyalangium rubrum. Next base: position 844,929 of record NZ_JAXIVS010000002.1, read on the forward strand.
GCGGGTCGTACTCGAAGGACATGCTCCGGGCCATTGCTTCTCCTCCTCGAGTCTTCAGGCTCTGGGGGAAGAGCCTGCGGACCACTTGAATCAACCCACCGGGAAGCCCCGGAAGTGCTGACAAGTTTGGACCTTCACGACTTATACGTTTAGCCGGTTTTGGCTGAATTGACAATGCCGCGAGGGGAAAATTCCCGCAGGTATGTGCCCTTCTGTAGGCAGTTTGACGAATGGCGGGCCGGCTCCCATCCTCGCGCGCCCTCGGAGCAAGGAGCGGAAGCCACGTGGCGGAGCAGGGCGCGAGCGGATCAGCGGAGCAGGGCCAGCGGACGGTGGAGTGCGCCGAGGCGCTGGCGTGGCTGTCGGGCCGCGAGGTGCTGCGCGGGTGCTCGGTCATCACCTCGCTGCCGGACGTGTCCGAGTTCCCCGCGCTGTCGCTCGCCGAGTGGAAGCGGTGGTTCGTCGGCGCCGCGGCACGGGTGATGGAGAAGGTACCGGAGGACGGGGTGGCCATCTTCTACCAGACGGACGTGAAGAAGGACGGCGCCTGGGTGGACAAGGGCTATCTGATCAGCAAGGCCGCGGAGGAGGCCGGCTTCGAGGCGCTCTGGCACAAGGTGGTGTGCCGCCGGCCCCCGGGCACGGTGACGTTCGGGCGGCCGGCCTACTCACATCTGCTGTGCTTCTCGCGCGGCATCCGCGTCGAGCTGGCCGAGGCCACCGCGGACGTGCTGCCCGAAGCGGGCGAGGTGACGTGGACGCGAGGCATGGGCGTGCAGGCCTGTCTCGTCGCGTGCCGCTTCATCCTCGAGCATACCCAGAGCCGCACGGTGGTGGATCCGTTCTGCGGACACGGCACGGTGCTGGCGGTGGCCAACGCGCTGGGGCTGGACGCCCTGGGCGTGGAGCTCAGCCGCAAGCGCGCGAAGAAGGCGCGCGCGCTCCGCGTGCGGCTCGAAGCGGGCAGCCTCACGCTGGCTTCGTCATCTTCTCTCACGCAGCCTTGACCCCACGGGCTGGGTGCTCCGCTACCCCCTGGGACACGTCGCCTCCTGGGTAACACACACAAACACTTTTCATCGCGGGCTGGGTTGACGTGTCGGGCGTGACTCAGTTCCAATTCCTGTCACGCGGAAGTATTTCTGTTCTCCGCGACAATCACACAGGACGGTCGGGGTCCAAATCAGCTGGATTCGGGGGGAACCCAGCATGAAGCCTCATCAGGCGTACGCCCATGGGTACGAGCACGGCCTCGCGGTCATCAGCGAGCCCGCTGATTCGCGAAACACTTCCACTCACGCCCATGTCCCGCGACCCGTCGCGCGCCTGGGCCTGGTACGTGCGGGCACGTATCTCACGGAGCCTGTCACGCCACCACGGCGGGAGGAGCCCTCGCTGGCGCCCTCCCTGGCGGAGTACCTCAAGCGCCTGAAGGAGCTGGGCGCCGTGGAGGGCACCCAGGGCGCCGTGGAGCTCAACCCCACGCTGCTGCCCGTGCTGGAGGCGCTGCACCACGTGCTGGCCGGCGGCGAGGTGGAGGTGCGCGTCGTCCGAGACGGACAGCAGGACCTCTTCCAGGAGCTGAGCGTGCGCGCGCTCCAGGGCCTCCAGGAGACGACCGGCTTCTCCGAGCACGAAGAGGTGGACGCCGCCGTATGAGCCCCTTGCCTCACAAGCCCGGTGCCCTGAAGGGCTCCTTCCGCCGCTGGGTCCATGCCCAGAACACCCACGAGGTGCTGGCGGCGAGCAGCGTGGGCGCATGGCTGGCCCTCGTGGGCCTGGTGATGGTGCTGCTGGCGGCGACCCAGTGGGCCCCGGGCGCGAGCACCGTCTTCAACCTCTCCCTGCCCAAGGCGCTGTTGTGCTTCCTGCCAGCGCTGGTGGACTTCGCCTTCGCCTTCCACCACCGAGGGCGCCAGCACATCACCTCCCGGGGCTGGGTGTTGTCGCTGGTGGGCACCACGTGCCTGCAGTTCTTCGTGGCGAGCCTCATGACGCTCTCGGCGCTGCCAGGGGCCACCCTCTTCGGAGGGCTGTTCCTCTTCACCGCCGCCTTCCATGGGCAGCTCTTCCGGGTGACGCCTCGGGCGCCCTTCCTCGCGGTGGGCACGGCGCTGGCGCTGGCGCTGGCCGCCGGCCTCTTCGCCAACGAGGAGCACCTGGCCCTCTTCGCCGTCATCGGCCCGGCCTCCATCATGGCCGAGCTCTACCTGGGCACCTTCGCCCTGCGGCATGATCGCACGCGCGCCGAGGCGGAGCGGCTGCGCGCCGCCGTCCAGGCGCAGATGCTGGAGCAGCAGGAGAAGGACGTGGGCCGCATGGCCCAGGCGCTCACGGAAATCCTGGGCCACAGCCAGGACTTGCACAACGCACTGCAGTCGGCGGGCACCAGCGCGGACCTGCTCCTGGGCACGGCGGCGCGCCACCCGGGCCCGGTCCGCATGGAGCTCGATGCGCCCGTGCGCAAGCTGCGCGAGAGCCTGGCGCTGATGCGCGAGCGCCTGGAGCAGATCCGCCAGCGGGGCCGCCGCCACGTGGGGGGAGACCCGGAGGTGGTGGAGCTGGTGCCCGTGCTGGACTCGGTGCGCCAGAGCGTGAGCCTCCGCTTCCCGGAGGTGGACATCCAAATTGAAGTGGACCGGAACGAGCCCTTGCGCCCCTGGGTACGCGGCGGCACCACCACGCTGCGCCGGGTGGTGGAGAACCTCGTCACCAACGCGTGCGAGGGAGACGGGGTGCGCGCCGCCGCGCGCGTGCGCATCACCGCCCGCACCGAGCCCTACAGCGGCCGGCTGGAGATGTTGATCTCCGACAACGGCCCGGGCTTCGCGCCCGAGCGGCTGGCCGTGCCCATCCAAGGGCTGTCCAGCAGCAAGCCGCAGGGCACGGGGGTGGGGCTGTACACCAGTGAGTGTCTCATCCGCGCCAGCGGCGGCCAGCTCGAGCGCCAGAACGCCGAGGCCGGGGGCGCGGTGCTGCGCGTGCTGCTGCCGCAGGAGTTCCGGTCATGAGCGGGGGCGCCATCTATCAGGAGGCGCTGCGCGTGCTGCGGCGCCAGAAGCTGCCAGAGGTGGCGGAGCGGGATGTGATGGCGGCGCTGGAGGCGGCGCAGCCTGGACCGCTGGCCCTGCTGTACGAGGCGGGCGTGGAGGCGGGGCTGCCGCGCCAGGCGCTGCTGTCGCGCGGGGCGGGCATCTTCCTGAGCTTCGCGGCGGGCAACCTCGCCGACGACTTGTGCGATGGGGAGTGCGGCTACTTCGCGGAGCCGGCGCGGGTGGGGCCCTACGTGCAGTTCCTGCTGCAGAACCTGGCCTGGTCCACGCTGGCGCAGGCGGAGGTGCCCGGCACGGTGCTGGCGGAGGCCGCGCGCGGGCTGGCGTCGGCGGCGGGGCCGCAGGCGCTGGAGGTGCGCACACGCGCGTGGACGGCCCCTCTCTTCCAACAGGTGGCCGAGGGGTTGGCGGGGCAGCAGTGGGCCTCGTACCTGCTCCTCTTGTGGGTGGGCACGCGGCTGGAGGAGCGGGCGTCGACGGGCCACGAGCTGGGCATCGCGGCCCACGTGGCCGAGGACATCCGCTCTCGGGATCCGCGCTTCTTCAGCATGCCGGAGGCGGACCAGCGCCATGTGGTGCGCTGGGCCCGGGAGGCGGTGGTGAACGTGCGTCGCCAGGGCCTGCGCTGCATGGACTCGGCGCTGCGGCGCATCGATCCGATTCTGCCGGAGGAAGCGCCATGAGCGCGCAGCCGCTGCGAGCCCCCCCTCGGGACGAGGTGTCCGCCTACTACGACGCCAAGACGGAGCGGCTGCTGCACCGCTACGGGCCGGGGCCCCGGGTCCACTACCACACGGGCATGGTGGAGGAGATTCCGCCGCCCGGGCTGACGGTCGAGGCGCTGCGGGTGCGCATCCACGAGGCCCAGGAGCGGCTGCTCAAGGAGATGGCGCTCGCGGTGGGCGGCTGGCAGGTGGGCCGGGAGGTGTTGGACGTGGGCTGCGGCCTGGGCGGCGGCTCGCTCTACTGGGCGGCGGAGCACAAGGCGCGGGTGACGGCCATCACCATCGCGCCCGCGCACCTGCCCTGGGTGCGGCGCTTCGCGGAGCAGGCGGGCGTGGCCCACCAGGTGACGGCCCTGCTGTGCGACGCGCTGGAGGTGCCGGGGCGCGAGTGCTTCGACCTGGTGGTGGCGGTGGAGAGCTCGTGCTACCTGCCGCGCCGCGAGTGGTTCCGCAAGCTGCGCACGCTGCTGCGGCCGGGCGGCCGGGTGCTGCTCACCGACTGCTTCCTCGGGCGGCCGGCGATGGCGGCGCCGTTCGACCGGTACTGGCGCACGCGCATCGGCGCGGTGGACGAGTACTTCCGCGCCGCGAGCGAGGAGGGCCTGCGGCTGGAGCTGCACCAGGACCTGACGTGGCGCGCGGTGAACTTCTGGACGCTGACGCTGGACCTGCTCGCGCGAGAGCGGGAGGCGAAGCTGCGCCAGGGCGGCCTGGGGCTCGTGGGGCGCAGCCAGTCGGAGCGCGAGCACCTGCGGCTGCAGCAGGGCTTCCTCGATGGAGGGCTCCACCACGGGTGGATGGTGCTGCGGCGTCCGCGCTGAGCCGAGGGAGCCCGCCCGCGTCCCCTCGCCTGGGGGAGGGGCTTGGCGGCACCCCCGTTCCCAGGTCCAATGCCTTCCGCGGTTGGCGGCCCAAGCGTTGAGGGGCAACCCCAACGGAGGCAGCCACGATGTTCAAGCGGATGATGATTTTGGGCGCGGTCGCTTCGGCACTGGCACTTGCCGGGTGCCAGGATCGGGACCGGAACGCCGAAAGTGTGAATCAAGAGCAGCCCGCCACGGGAGGCGCGGGGGGTGACATCCAGGGCGGCGGCACGGGCACTGGCATGCGAAGCGGCTCCGGCGCGCCCGGTGAAGTGGGCGGTAGCGGTGACGTGAGCGGGGACGTGGGTGGCTCCGGCACCGTGACCGACCCGGCCACCGGCGGCTCGGCCGCACCCGACGGCATGGATGGGAAGGATGATGCCCCCCTGACCCCGGAGAGCGAGCAGCGGGACGACCTCCCCGACACTTCTCAGGGCGTAGACCAGGGCGGGGAGACGCGCTAGCGCTCAGCCCCGGAAGTACCCACCAGGCCCGAGGCGCGCGGACTCGCCTCGGGCCTTCGCTTGTGCGGGCCCGGCGAGCAGCCAGGCAGGCGTCTGCGACTTGTCGGCCCAGGTAGGCATGCGGAGCTTCTTCACGGGGAGCGTGCGGCTTCCCTTCGGAGGAGCGAATGGCTCGTCAGCAGGGCAGGACGCGAGGGGCGGCAGGGCGCGGGAAGAAGGCGACGCGGCAGGTGGGCTACGCGGTGGTGGGCCTGGGGCACTTCGCGCAGGACGCGGTGCTGCCCGCCTTCGAGAACGCGAAGGACAACTCGCGGCTGGTGGCGCTGGTGAGTGGGGACCCGGAGAAGTCGCGCGAGCTGGGCGAGCGCCACGGCGTACCCGTGTTCGGCTACGACCGCTACGAGGAGTGCCTGGCGCTGCCGGAAGTGGAGGCGGTCTACATCGCGCTGCCCAACTCGCTGCACGCCGAGTACGCGGTGAAGGCGGCGCGAGCGGGGGTACACGTGCTGAGCGAGAAGCCGCTGGCCACCTCCGAGGCCGAGTGCCGGGAGATGATCCGCGCGTGCGAGGAGAACGACGTGCGGCTGATGACGGCCTACCGGCTACACTTCGAGCAGGCGAACCTCACGGCGGTGGAGGCGGTGCGTGAGGGGAAGATTGGAGACCCGCGCCTCTTCACCTCGACATTCAGCTTCCAGATTCAGGCGCCCAACATCCGGCTGGAGCGGGACAAGGGTGGCGGGGTGCTGTGGGACATCGGCGTGTACTGCGTGAACGCCGCGCGCTACCTCTTCCGGGCCGAGCCCGTGGAGGTGTTCGCCTTCTGCGACAGGAGCGACGACGAGCGCTTCACGGAGACGGAGGAGGCGGCCTCGGTGGTGATGCGCTTCCCCGAGGGGAAGCTGGCGGCCTTCAACGTGAGCTTCGGGGCGGAGGCGGTGGCCACCTACCGGCTGGTGGGCACCGAGGGCGAGCTGAAGCTGGACAACGCCTATGAGTACAAGGGCGAGCTGCGCTGGGAACTCACCTCGCAGGGCAAGACGCGCAAGGGCAAGGTGAAGGAGCGGGACCAGATCGCCCCGGAGCTCCTCACCTTCAGCGACTGCATCCTGGAGGGGACGGAGCCGGAACCGAACGGTTGGGAGGGACTGGCGGACGTGCGCATCATCTCGGCGCTGTACGAGTCGGCGCGCACGGGCCAGCCGGTGAAGCTGGAGCCCTTCGAGAAGCCGCAGCGGCCCACGAAGGAGCAGGAGCTGCACCGCCCGCCCTCGGAGGAGGCCGAGCTGGTGAACGTGGAGGCGCCGACGCAGTAGCGCCTACTCGGGCTCCGTACACAGCGCGTGCGGAGCACAGTAGACACCGGTGAGCGGCTCCCGGTCCTCGCGCCCGTGGAACTCGTGCCACCAGCGCGCCGCCTGCCAGATGGCCTCGGGGCAGCTGGAGCTGCTGGCGATGCCGGGCGTCAGCTCGAAGCCGGCGGCGCCCAGCACCACCTCCACCAACGCCGCCGAGGGCAGCCCCTGGCCGTCCAGCAGCGGGTTGCTCGCGCGGCCCGCGCCCCACACGTACGGCAGCCAGCGCGTCACGAGGTCCACCGCGTCCAGCACGGCGCGCTGGTTCATGAAGCGCTGCAGCGCCTCGCGCACCGGCCCCGTTTCCACCGGCACGTGTACCAGGCCGATATTGGGGAAGCGCCCCGCGTCGTCATAGCGGCGCAGGTCCGCGCGCTGCACGGCGTTGGTCTTCGGCGGGTAGCCAAAGCCTCCGGTGGGGTCCAGGGAGATCTCCCAGGCCGTGGCCTCCGACAGCTCGGTGCTCCCGGGCTCCACCATCAGCACGTGGGACCAGCGGCTGGGCGTGAGGTCATGCCGCACCTGGGACTGCGCCACCCGCAGCCGGAAGGACACGGGGTCGCTGCCGCCCAGGAGCACCAGGGGTACACCGCCAGCCTTCTTGCCACGGGCCTTCAGCGCGCGCTGGAGCCAGGCGAGGTTGCTCTGGTTGCGCGCGCGGGGCTGGCCAACGAAGTGGGGATTGGGCGCGGACGCGGGGGAGGAGCGGATGTCGAGCATGACAGACCTCGCTAGCGGTGGCGGAGGACGAAGGGGGCGACGACGTTGGGCGGAGTACCGGGCTCCAGCGGGAAGTAGCGCGGAGTCACTTCGAGGCTGTCGCCGTGGCGCCGGAACGACAGCAGGCACACGTTGTTGCCGCGGTGCCGGTAGAGGGTGCTCACCTGGAAGGGAGCGCGCGTGCCCTCCACCTCCATGATGCCGCCGAGGAGGGTGGCGTCCGAGTGCCGGAACCACCGGTCCTTCTTGGTGGAGAAGGTGTCCTTGAAGCGGCTCCACTGATCGGAGCCCGGCGTCTCCACCAGCGCGGTGGGCGAGCTGATCACCTCGTACATCCGCGCCGTGGAGGCGAGCGCGTCCCGCGGCTCGAAGCGCACCACCCGACCCCAGTGCATGTCGCCGGTGAGCAGCAGCACGTCTCCCGCCTCACGCATGAGTCGATCCAGCTCGCCCATGAGGAACCGGTAGTCGCCATAGTTGTTCATGGTCGAGTCGCCGAAGCGGCGATTCACATCACCCGCCTTGGGCATGAACAGGGACTGACCAGTGGCGAAGACGCCCAGCTTGCGATCGCGGATGCAGCCTGACACCCAGGCGGACAGCGCGTCCCTGGCCTCCGGCGTCATGGTGAAGCGGAAGTTCGCGTCGCGCCAGGAGCGCGCATCCAGGAGGAAAAACGAGAGCGGCTCCACGTCGAACTGCACGGGAGTGCCCACGGGGGTGGGCTGCACGTGCTGGAAGTGGCCGTACAGCATGCGCGCCACCTCGCCCCACGCGTCGCGCCCCGACTGCGTCCAGGTGTTCTGGATGTGCGCCGCGGGCATGGGGAAGTTGTTCCAGTAGTCGTGGTCGTCCGGCACGCACGCGTACGGGGCGCTGTGCAACACCTTGGCGTACGCGCTCGCCTCGAACCAGTTGCGGGCGTAGTCCTCCTCGAACTTGCGGGCCAGCGCGGGGCGCGCCAGGGGGAAGTCCTTGATGGGCGGCAGGTCCAGGTACACCTGGTCGCCTGCCAGGAGCAGCATGTCCGGCGTGTAGCCGCGCAGCACCGCGTCCAGGGAGATGCCCGCCAGGCCCTTCTTGTCCTCCGACCAGTAGAAGCAGGAGGCCAGCATCAGGTGGAAGGCCTTGTCCAACCCGAAGGGCACCGTGTTCGGCAGGGCGCGCAGCGTCTCGGTGATGGGCGGAGCGCCGTCCAGGCTCACACTCACCCGGAAGGGGCGAGGGATGCGGACGTCCACGGGAAAGTCATAGAGGCCGGCGAAGACACGGGGCGAATCTCCGCCGAGGAACGGACCGGAGCGCACACTCTTGATGGGGCGCAGGACCTCGGGCTGGGCGGGTTGGCCATCGAGGCTCCAGCTCAGCGTGGGCGCCGTGGTGCGCGCTCTCGCGCCGAGCCAGACGCGCAGGCGCCCGGGCCCGCCAGCGCACGCATGAAGGACGACGGTGGCGCTCATGTCTCCCCCAAGGCGCTGCGGGTCCAGCCAATTGGATTAGCACGCGGGTCCCACCGTTCGCCATCCGTGAGAGCCGCGGGCTATCCTCCAGTGCACGCAATTCCAACCGCGTCGCAGCAAGGGAGGCCCCATGGCCGAGAGCAAGAGCGATTCACTCGTCAACCACATCTGTTTCGTGGTGGACCGCAGTGGCTCGATGAGCAGCATCAAGCCCCAGGTGGTGCGCGTCTTCAACGAGCAGCTCAAGACGGTGCAGCGCAACGCGAAGTCGGCCGGGCAGGAGACCTTCTTCAGCACCTTCATGTTCCACAGCAAGGTGGACGCGCCGCGCCACTTCGCCGCCCCCGTGGCGCGCGTGCCCAAGCTGGCGGCCAAGGACTTCAAGCCCACCGGCCTCACCGCGCTGCAGGACGCGGTGGGTACCGCCATCACCCGCCTTCAGAAGGCCAAGGGCGCGAAGGACAAGAACACCAGCTTCCTGCTCATCGTCATCACCGACGGGGCGGAGAACAACTCGCGCCACTACAAGACGAAGCTCAAGGGCCTCATCCAGCAGGTGCAGAAGACGGGCCGCTGGAGCCTGGCCTTCCTGGTACCGCCGGGCAACGAGCGCTCGCTGACGCGCTTCGGCATCCCCAAGGGCAACGTCACCAGCTGGGACGCCACGGTGAAGGGCACCAAGGTGATGGACGAGAAGCTGTCGGCGGGCCTGTCCACCTTCTACAAGGCGCGCGCCAGCGGGCAAAAGTCGGTCAACGCGTTCTTCACCACGGACATGACCAAGGTGGACATCAAGAGCCTCACGGGCTTGAAGAACGTGTCCAAGGGCTTCTCGCAGTGGACGGTGGACAAGGAGCGCTCCATCCGCGAGTTCGTCAACGGCAAGCTCCAGGCGAGCCCCGCGCTGCGCAAGAAGCTGGGCAATGAGTACAAGCCGGGCAAGGGTTTCTACGAGCTGACCAAGCCGGAGACGATCCAGCCGAGGAAGAACCTGGCCATCATGGACAAGGCCACCAAGGCCATCTTCGGCGGAGACCACGCGCGCAAGGTGCTGGGCATGCCGGGTGGGGCCAACGTGCGGGTGAAGCCGGGCAACCACCTCAACTACGCCATCTTCGTGGAGAGCACCTCCACCAACCGCAAGCTGGTGCGCGGCACCACCCTGCTCTACCAGCACTGAGCCAGCGCGAGAGCCCGGCCCCTCGGCCGCCTCACATCACTCCGGGCCCATGTCCACCTTTGCCAAGAGGTGGACATGCCCCGCAGCTTCGCCATCACCACATCCGCTCCCTCGCTCCAACTGAACGGCACAGGGCGCGGCGAGTTCACCTTCACCGTCTCCAACACGCTGGCCCGGCCGGTACGGGTCCGTGCCGTGCTCGAGCCGGAAGGTTCGCTACCACGCGGCTGGCTGATGATCGAGGGAGAGACCGAGCGGGAGCTCGCCCCCGATGGTACCCAGAGCTACGGGGTGAAGCTCCTGGTGCCTCCGGGCACTCCCGAGGGGAGCTACGCCTTCCGTCTCATCATCGCGGACGTCGCCAACCCCGACGAGGAGTTCGCCATCGGGCCGCTGGTGAACTTCCAGCTCCAGCGCCCCGCCCCGGTGGTCCCGAAGAAGAAGTTTCCCCTGTGGATCGCCCTGCTGGCGGCCGGGGTGCTCCTCATCACCGCGGGCGCCATCACCGCGGGCGTACTCCTGAGGGACGACGAGGAGCCGGGCTTGGGCGGCTCGGGCTCCGAGCCGACGGTGTTCCTGCGCTTCGACGGGCAGAACGACTATGTCGACCTGGGCGACCCACCGGCCCTCACCTTCCCGGGCACGGTCACGATGGAGGCGTGGATCCGCCCTCGGAGCATGGGCCCTGGCCTCTTCCAGAACATCCTCTCCCACGGCTACACCCTCGCCCCGAACGGTGAGCTCGTCCTGCGAATCGCCTCCGGGCAGTACCAGATCGTCTCCTGGAACGGCGTCAGCTTCTTCGCGGCGGCGCCCGTGCCTCCGGAGGACCTCGGTCAATGGGTCCACCTGGCTGGGGTGTACGACGGCACCCAGTGGCACCTCTACCGCAACGGCACCGAGCTGGTCGCCTCGGCCTCCACGGTCGGCGCCTTGTCCTTCACCGCCCCGTGGGCCATCGGGGCGCGCGGTGGTGGCACCGAACGCTTCTTCCAGGGGGACATCGCCGAGGTGCGCCTGTGGCGCGTCGCGCGCACCCCGGAGCAACTCCGTGACGACATGCGTCGTACCCTCGACGGCAATGAGGAGGGGCTCGTCGGGTACTGGCCCCTGAACGAAGGGCGAAGCACCCTGGCCCGAGACCGTTCCCCGAGCGAGGCGCACGGCGTGCTTCGCGGCCCTACATGGAGTGTTCCCTCGGGAGGGACCGAGGGGCAGACGAGCTCGCGGTAGCGGGGCGCCCACCAGGCGGGCGGCCATGATGTGGGTGGGAAGCGTGCGGGCGAACAGCGTATCGTCCGTCCCATGTCCCGAGACGTGTTCATCACCAGCCTGGGCAAGTTCCTGCCCGGCGAGCCCATCTCCAATGAGCAGATGGAAGAGTATCTCGGCAAGGTTCGGGGGCGACCCTCCCGTGCGCGCAGCCGGGTGCTGTCGCAGAACGGCATCAAGAGCCGCTACTACGCCATCGATCGGGAGCAGCGCTCGCGCTACCGCAACTGGGACCTGGCCGTGAACGCCATCCAGGATGCGCTCTCGCGCTCGCCCATCACCCTGAGCGAGATGGACCTGCTGGTCACCGCCACCACCCAGGCGGACCTGGTGCTGCCCGGCTTCGCCAGTCAGGTCCACCGCGCGCTGGGCGGGCCCGCGTGTGAGCTGGCCTCGCTGCACGGCATCTGCTCGGCCGGCATGCAGGCGCTGCGCACCGCCACGCTCCAGGTGGCCACGGGTGAGGCCGAGCGCGCCGTCGTGTGCGCCAGCGAGCTGGTGAGCCGGCTGCTCAAGGCGGGCCACTACGAGGAGGTGGCCGGGGACAAGGACGCGCTGCCCTTCGACGCCGAGTTCCTGCGCTGGATGCTGTCGGACGGCGCGGGCGCCGCGGTGCTCCAGGACAAGCCGCACCCCACGCGGATGAGCCTCAAGGTGGACTTCATCGACATCCGCTCGCACGCCAACAAGTACGAGCTGGGCATGTACGTGGGAGCCAACCGGGGCAAGGACGGCGGCTTCGGCACGGGGTGGATCGACTACAACTCCTTCAGCGAGGCAGCCGCCGCGGGCGTCTTCACCATCAAGCAGGACATCCGGCGGCTGGAGTCGCTGGTGACGCTGGGGGTGGACGGCTTCTTCGCGCTGGTGGACCAGGGGCGAATCAAGCCCAAGGAGATCGACTGGTTCGTCGTCCACTTCTCCTCGCACTACTTCAAGCAGCCCATCGTCAGCCTGCTGGAGAAAGGCGGGATTCACATCCCCGAGGAGCGCTGGTTCAGCAACCTCTCCACGCGCGGTAACACAGGGTGTGCCTCCATCTTCCTCATGCTCGAGGAGCTGCTGAACGAGGGCCGCTTCCGTCCCGGTGAGCGCGTCTTCTGCATGGTCCCCGAGAGCGGCGGCTTCATCACCTGCTACGCCATGCTCACGGTGGTGGCGCCCTCCCGCGCCGCCGTGCCCGAGCTGTCCAGCGCCGCGCCCGCGCCGATGGCCGAACCCGGTCCGCTGCCGCTCGCGCCCAAGGAGGGCGGAGACCCGGTGCGCGAGAAGCTCGTGCGAGAGCTGACGCACGTGTGGGTGGACTTCGAGGCGAAGCTGCAGAAGGTGCCCGTCATCGAGAAGCTGGTGCGAGGCGTGTTCACGGTGGAGGACTACCGGGAGCTGCTCATCAACATGCGCCAGCAGGTGGTGGAGGGCTCGCGGTGGATCGCTCGGGCGGCCTCCAGCATCACCGCCGAGCACCTGGCGTTGCGCTCCTCGTTCATCCGCCACGCGCGCGACGAGCACCGCGACTACGAGATGCTGGAGCGGCACTACGTCTCGGTGGGCGGCACGCAGGAGGCCATCACCCGCGCGCCGAAGAACATCGGCAGCGAGGCGCTCTCGGCGTGGATGTTCCACCGGGCGAGCCAGGAGAACCCGTTCGACCTGCTGGGCGCGATGTTCATCATCGAGGGCCTGGGCAACCGGGTGGCGCGGCGCTGGGGCCTGGCGATTCGGGAGCAGCTCGGGCTGCAGGACGAGCAGGTGCGTTTCTTCCTGTACCACGGGGACAACGACGCCACGCACCTGGACCGGCTGGAGGGCGCGCTGGGGTCGGGCATCCTCACGCCGGAGCTGGCCGCGCGCATCGTGAAGACAGCGAAGGTGACGGCGCGACTGTACCTCTTGCAGCTCGAGGAGCTGGGCCATGTTTGAGCGACTGCATCCGCTGTGGCTGATTCCCTTCTGCGTGGGTTACTTCCTAGCGGCGGGCATGGCCATCAACGTGGCCTACCACCGGGTGCTCTCGCACCGCTCGCTCACGCTCAACCGCTGGCTGGAGCGGGCATTCGTCACGCTGGGGATTCCGGCGGGCACGCCCATCCAGTGGGCGGGCAACCACCGCTGGCACCACGGACACACGGACGTGGAGGGAGACCCGCACTCGCCCGTGCGGGACGGGTTCTGGTGGGCGCACGTGGGCTGGTACATCGGCACGCGCAACCCGGTCATCTGCTTCCTGTACTCCATCGCCGGCCCGCTGCGGGTGCTCTATGACGGGTGGAACCGGCCGCGCACCAACCAGCAGTACAACCACCTGGCCAAGGACGTGGCGGCGGACCCCTGGTACCGCTTCGTCAGCCGGCCGGGGCCGTACCTGGTCCTGTGCATCCTCCATGTGGTGGTGCCCTTGGGTGGCGCGTGGCTGCTCTTCGGGCCCGTGGGCGTGGCGGCGGCCTGGATCATGCTGGTGCTCATCTTCAACCTGGGGGATGCCATCGACAGCGTGACGCACCTGTGGGGCGAGCGCCCGTATGCCGAGGTCCACCAGGCCCGCAACAACCTGTTCATGGGCTTCGCCACGCTGGGCGAGGGCTGGCACGCCAACCACCACAGCTTCCCCGCCAGCGCGCGCCACGGGCTCTTGCCGGGCCAGTTCGACTTCACCTGGTGCGTGCTGCGCCTCTTCGAGCGGCTGGGACTCGCCAAGGACCTGCGCGTGCCGAGTCAGGCCGAAATCGAAGCGCGCATGCACAGCCCTGCCCCCTCCTCTCCCATCCGCGTGAGCCTGCCTCAATGAGCGCCATCGATCCTGTCGAGCAGCTGAGCAATGAACCGCATGATCCGCGCGACCCGGATCCGTGGGTAGCGCTGTTCCTGGATCGCAGCCTGCCGATGAACGAGCGCACCAAGGCAGCGATGCTGGTGGATCAGCGCTCGCGCTCGCGACAGTTCCTGCTGCCGGCGATCCGCCCGATTGCCCGGGTGCTGATCATCGTCTTCCAGATCATGAAGATCTTCGTGTCCAACCGCTTCACGTCCTCGAAGCTGTTGCACCGGCTGCTGTCCTGGGGGCTGAAGACGTTCGTGAGCCCCGAGGCCAACTACCTGGTGCTGCGACACTTCCACGTGGGCTCGGAGATCCTGGACTTCATCGCCCGGAACACGAAGGAACTGGGGGTGCCGACCAACCCCATCCGCCCGACGACGCTGGATCATGTGAAGGACGAGATCTTCCTGAACCATGACCTGAATCTGTACAACTTCGTCATCCGGTTGAACCGGGCGCTCCGGGAGCAGGGGCATACGCTCAAGCCGCCCGCGAAGCTGGACTTCAGCGGCATCTCGGACGAGTTCCCGATCGAGCCGATGCCGCGCAAGTGGACGAACTTCATCGACCTGCAGTCGGCGATCGAAATCTTCACGCCGATGTACCAGTTGTTCCTCACGGACCGGGACTTCTGGCGCGCGAGCAACTCGCTGCAGCTGGACGAGACGATCGCCATCTACGTGGCCACGCTGATGCAGGCGCCGGGGCTGGTGGCGCTGGTGAACAACCGGCATCCGATGGTGCCACTGTCCACGATGCGCGCGGGCTTCCGGCTGATGCTGCACGGGCTCTCGGCCGAGTCGCTCCACGGCTTCCTGGTGGAGTGCAAGCACGGGCGGATGCCGCAGCTGGCGCGCATCGTCTCCACCCCGAACCTCGCGCACCAGTTGCCCATCACCGAAGCGGCATGAGCATCCTCCCGCCCCTCTTCGATGTCAGACAGAGATGCTGGAATGAAGGACACCAGCATCGAGGAGGGGGGCGGACATGGAACGGATGGGGCTTGTCTGGCGTGTGGAGCAGGACCTGGAGCGAATCATTTCGCTCGGCCAGCTACCCAAGGGAGGCCAACTCCCCGGAGAGCAAACCCTGGCGCAGCGTTACGGCGTCTCCCGCGCCACGGTGCGAGAGGCCCTCCTGAGGCTGGCGGCCCGAGGCCTGGTGGTGCAGCACCCTGGGCGCAAAAGCCGCGCGGTAGCCCTGGAGCAGGCGCTGACGCTCGAGAACCTGAGCGTGGCCCTGCACGCGCAGTCCCAAGCTTCTCCCCAGAGCCGACAGCTGCTGGAAGGCTTTTGGGCCCTCAAGCGAGAGACCGCGGTGGAGGTGCTGAGTGCCTGTTGCGAGCACTCCAGCGAGGCGGACTTGAAGCGACTGCTGGAGGCCTGCTTGCTCCTGGAGGAAGCGGTGCGCTGGGAGCCGCAGCCCCGCTGGGCTCAGCGCGAGTTCGAGCTGCTGCGACTGGCGGCACGCACCGCCGAGCGCCCGGGGCACCTGCTGCTATTGCAGTCACTGGAGCGTTCCTTCTGGGGCATGGTGGACCGGGCAGAGTTCCAACTGGACAGCCAAGCCGTACTTCAGTGGGCGAAGTGCGCTTATGAGGGCCTGAGTCAGAGGGACGCGCAGGCACTGAGGCGACAGTTGCCAGCGCTGCTCCAGGCCAGCGACGAGCGCCTCCTGAGCAAGGTGTGGCCGGCCCACGATGCACCTGCGACACCCCAGGCTTTGCCCATGCACATGCCGCCAGGCACTCAGAGTCCCGCGAGGCTTCAATCCGCTCGGGACGAGTTGCCCGAGGCAGCCTCCGCGAAGCTGCCGGTTGATACGACGGCACGTGCTTACGAGTCCGCGAAAGAGGACTCCCACGAGGCTGCTCAGACGGACACGTGTGTGGGGCCTCTCTCCGTCCCGGGTGCGCCTGAGTACCAAGTGATTCCTGCACAGGGGACTATGGGGGCCCCAGCCGGGGGCGAACTTCACAAACCTGTCTGGTTGTCAGACAGGTTTCTGACAGGCGCTGGCGACGGGCCGCCCTGTCGGGGCGCTTCCTCTCCCGGTTTCGGTGCTCCTCCAGGAGCATTGGGGTCCCGCGCCGCGGATCACCTGCGCATCGACGAGGTGTCGCTCCGTTCCGACGGTTGGGTCTCCTGCGAGGACAAGGCGACCCTCGAGCGTGGTGGCTCCTCGGGAGTGTCGTTCGATGAGGCCTCATCCACCCAAGACCCCGTCACCTGAGCAGTGACTCAAGGTACGCTCGTGGCATGCTCCACGCGGAACTGCATGGCAAGCTGGGGGACGGTGCCAAGGCGCGCGATCGGATGGAGGATGTCCTCACATCCGATGTGTTTGGCGTGTTGAGCTACCTCTCCCCTGGCTCCGGCACGCACGCCCTGCCGTTGGCATGGAGCGATCCCCACACGTTCCAGCCAGGCAGAGCGGGGTAGCCGGGCGCCTTGCTTCGCCACGCACGGGCCAGGCGTGAGGGACCCCTCCCCAACACCTGGCCCGCGCGTGGTTCCCCAGCCCGAACGGGATTGCTCAGTGCTCCGCGTGGCAGTGGTTCGACTCGCGCGGCTCCCCTCGCACCTTCACCTTGCACGGCAGCGGCACCCGCGTGGGCTCCAGGTGCTGCGACGATACGCCGATACCCAAGGAGCCACCCAGGTTGCTTCCCCAGCTCACCAGCGTCCCGTCCGCGCGCTGCGCGTGGATGCGGTTGACTCCCGCCCAGAGCGCCACCACCCCCGTCACCCCTGGCACCGCTCCCATCGAGGGACGGTAGAAGACATCCTCCGACGTTCCCAGCTCACCGTAGCTGTTGCTTCCCATGCTCCAGACCGTGCCGTCCGCGCGCAGCGCGTGCAGCGTGCTGCCGCTGTGCGCGATGGCCACCACTTCCGACAAGCCCCACACCTCCCACGGCGGGTACACCTCCTCCGGGCTGAAGGGCACCAGCCACTGCCACACCGTGCCGTCCGCGCGCAGGGCGACGATCTCTCCCACCGTCGCCGCCACCTGCACCACCTCGGTCAACCCCTCCACCTTCTGGGGCACCCGGGGGGACACCTCCCAGGAGTTCAAGTCGTCTCCCCACACCCACACCTCGCCGTTACCGCGCAGCGCCACCGAGACATCCGCGAACGCCGCGAGCGCCACCACCTCACTCAGCCCCGGCACCTGCACCGGCGTAGGCCGCAGCTCCCACGTGCCGTCTCCCAGTTGGCCCGCATGATTGTCGCCCCACGCCCAGACCGTGCCGTCCGCGCGCAGCGCCAGCGTGTGGAAGTTTCCCGCTGCCACCGCCACCACCTCCGTCAGCCCCGGCACCAGCGCCGGCTGCGCGCGCATCTCCGGAAGTCCGTCTCCCAACTGGCCATACGTGTTGTCGCCCCACGTCCACAGCGTGCCGTCCTGCCCCACCACCACCGAGTGCCTCCAACCCGCGGCGGAGCTCACCGCTCCGGGGAGTCCCTCCACGCGCTCCGGCACCGCGCGGACCGACCAGGCGCCCCCCATATGGCTCGTGTCTCCCCATCTCCACACCGTGCCGTCCCCTCGCACCGCCAGCGTGTGGATGGTCCCCGCGCCCATTCCCTGCACACCCGTCAACCCCACCACCTGGGTGGGCGTCGACCGCTGGTCCGAACCCGTGCCCATTTCCCCCTCGGTGTTGCTCCCCCACGTCCACAGCGTGCCGTCCCTCCGCAGTGCCATCGAGCAATCCATGCCCGCCGCCACGGCCACTACCCCGTGCAGCCCGACCACCGGGTGGGGTGCGGCGCGCGCCGTCAGCTCCCCATGACCCAGCTGGCCACGAATACCGGAGCCCCAGCTCCACACCGTTCCGTCGCGCCGCACCGCCAGCGCGTGAATCTGTCCCGCCGCCAGCGCCACCACCTTGCTCAGCCCCAGCACCTGGGCCGGCGTCAGCTGCCGTAGGCCCGCTTCCCTGCCGAGCTGGCCCGCGCCGATGTTGCCCCAGACCCACACCGTGCCGTCCGCGCGCACCGCGTACGAAGTCGCCCTCCGCGTCTCGATGGCCACCACCCGCGTCAGCCCAGGCACCCGCACCGGCACCACCCGGCGGTTCTGCGTCCCATCTCCGAGCTGGCCGGAGCTGTTGTCACCCCAGGCCCACACCGTGCCATCGGCGCGCAACGCCAGCGAGTGGCCTTCGCCCCCAGCCACCGCCACCACCGCGCTCAGTCCGGGCACCGGCACCGGGAGGGTGCGGTGCTGCTGCGTTCCGTCCCCAAGTTGGCCGGAGCCATTCTCGCCCCAGGTCCACACCGTGCCATCCCGACGCACCGCCAGCGAATGGTTGAAGCCCACGGCGATAGCCTCGACCTCCGACAAGCCCGACACCGTCACCCGCGTCTGGACGTTGCTCGTCGAGCCGATGCCGAGCTGCCCCCTGAAGTTACCGCCCCACGCCTGCACCGTGCCGTCCTCCTTCAGTGCCAACGAGTGCTGGCCCAGCAGACCCGTGGCCACGGCGACCGCATCCGTCATCCCCGGCATCCGGAGGGGCGTGGTGCTGGCCCGCTTCCGCTCCGGAGAGGTGCCAAGGTCCCGGCTCCGAGTTCCTCCCCAGGCGTAGATGCCGCCGTCTCCCGCCAGGACGAAGGACCGGCCCGTGCCCGTCGCCAGCACCCTGCGGGCGGAGGCGCGGCGCAGTTGCTCGGGAGCGCCACTCGCCTCGAGCGGCGCTGCTTCAGAAGGAACTTCGGCGCGGACGCTCGTGCTCCAGAGAAGAACGGCGAGCACCGCCGTCATCCATCGCGTCACCGCAGGTCGGGCTGTCTGTGTCATGAACGGGTTGCCTCAAGGTAAAGGCCCCAGTCCCAGGCCACACCTGTCCCGTGCGAGGAGGGAGCTCCTCGGCGTGGCGCGTGTGCTGGAGGGGTGTGCCACTTCCTGTAGCACCTGCTGTGCCATGGCCTGGGCTCGCTCCAGACCCGCGAAATCCGGAGAGTTGCCCCTGAGGCGGTGACAATTCTGGTTCCTCCGAGTGACCAAACGCGCGCACCGGCTCCTGGCGTTCCGCCTGTGCTAAACCGGCGGTTGTATGGCCACGAGCGCAGAGCTGAATGTCGCAGACCTCCAACGGCTGGCCCGCGCCGAGGCGCCGGATCTGGCCGAGGCCGTCACCGCCTTCCTGGCCCAGCCAGAGGAGCGCTCCGACACGCCCCTCCCCCAGGGCGCCATCGACTTCAACGGCCTGAGGAGCCTGCTGGCGCAGGCCCAGTCGCGCCATGACGCGGAGGGCCGCCGCGCCGGCTCTCGCGAGGCCTGGCAGCGCTTCCTCGCCCAGAAGGACGTGCCGCTGCCGCCCCGCTTCGCCCTGGCCGAGCTGCTCGTGGCCCTCTATGAGCACAACACCCACGCCAGCCGCTCCACCCTGTTCCAGCTGGCGCGCGAGGCGAACCTGAACTTCGGCCTGTGGGGCGGCCTCAAGCGCATCTACAAGCTCGCCGAGCAGCGCCATGACGCGGAGATGTTCGGCGTGCTCGCCTGGCGCTTCGACGTCGAGCGCCACTCCGGCCAGGGGCGTGAAGTCTCCCTGGGCACCCTCACCTACCTGCGCCGCCGCGCGTGGCGCTACCTGCGGCACCTGGGCGCCGCCGTGCCGGAGCTCTATCCCCAGTTCGCCGTCGAGGTGCTGCGCCACTACACCCCCGACACGCACTGGCAGCACACGTGGGTGGCCATGCATGTGCTCGCCCATGGCACCGGCAAGTACAACGCTCAGAGCTTCACCACCGGCGTGCCCTCGGACCTGGTGAAGCACCGCGCGTTTCCGGATGCGTGGAAGCGCTCGCCCGAGGCGCTCATGCGCCTGCTGGACACCTGTCAGGCGGATGAGGCCGCGCGCTTCGCCATCCAAGGCCTGCGCAAGGACTTCCCCGAGGTGCTGCGCAGCCAGGTGACGCCCGCATGGCTGGAGCGGCTCGCGCGCCGGCCCCTGGCCAGCGCTCACGACTTCCTGGTGGAGACGCTGCAGGGAGCTCCTGAGTTCCACCAGGGCAAGCTGCGCGCGCTGGGGCTGCACGAGGCGGTGCTCGCGCTGCTCGTGTCTCCCAGTGGCAAGGCCCGCACCTACGCCATCGAGTATGCGCGGGCGCATGCGCAGGACCTGCAGCCCGAGCGCCTGGCGGAGCTGCTCGCCAGCGCGCCTTCCGACACCCAGGCCTTCGCCTCCGCCGTGCTGGAGAAGCGCAACCCGCGCGAGCTGGGCGTGGACTTCCTCGGGCGGCTGCTGGCCTTCAAGCCCACGAACGCCTTCGCCGCCAAGGCGCTGGAGCAGGCCTTCGACCGCGCCGACCTCTCCCACCGCTTCCTGGTGGACCTGTTCTACGGCAGCCCGGAGCAGCTCAAGTGGGTGAAGGACTTCATTGAATCGAAGTACGCCGCCGCCGAGCTGCCCGCCTCCTTTTATAAGGAGCTGCTCGCGGACCCGCGCCACAGCAAGTTCCCCACGTACTCCATCAGCCCCGTGGAGCAGTTCTCCCTCAAGGCGCTGGGCGCGTACAGCCCTTCGGCCATCGGCGCGGACTGGCTCCTGGACAACGCCATCCACCCTCGGCTGGGCGGCACGGTGAAGAAGTGGCTCATGCGCGCCGAGGCGCTGCCCGGGCTGGACGTGGAGCGGGTAAAGGGGCTCGTCTTCAACGCGAAGTACCGCGAGGTGGCGCTGGCGCTCCTGGGCAACCGCAAGCTGTTCGGGCCTCGGCAGCTCACCGTGCCCTGGTTGCTGGCGCTCGCGCGCCGGGCGGATCCGGCGCTGCACGAGTTCGCCCACCGCTACCTGCTGGAGAATCTTTCGCCGGGCGACTTCAGCGAGTCGGGGGACGCGGGCGCGGGGCTGGACCGGCTCTTCGAGCTGGCGCTGGGCGCCAAGCAGCCCGAGCCCGTGCGCCAGTTCGCGCAGACGTACCTGCGCTGCCACCACCCCGTCATCGGCCCCGAGCAGCCCGAGTCCAAGTCCTACCAGCTCAAGCCCAAGGCCCCCCGCAAGGCGTACACGGCCGAGCGGCTGTGGCCGGCCCTGTTCGATACGCGGGATGACGTGCGGCGCTTCGCCCTGGCGGTGACGCGCGCGGAGCTGCGCGCCTGGGGCTACCACGTGCGCGTGTACGAGCTGGCGGAGGCGGACGCCAAGGAGGTGCGCAACCTGGCGTACGACGCGCTCCTGCACGCGGGAGAGGCGGGGGCCGACGAGCGCTCCACGCTCAAGCCCGAGGAGCTGGACGCGGTGAAGGTGTTCACGCTCACCGAGAGCACCAAGCGCAACACGCGCGAGGTGGCGGTGGAGTTGATCCGCCGGCACTACGCCCGGCTGGGCGGGGCCGAGCGGCTGGCGTGGCTCATGGAGAGCGCCGACCGCGAGGTGGGGCTGTTCGCCGTGCGGCTGCTCTGGGAGAAGCACCGCCCCACGCACCTGCCCGAGGGGTGGAAGCCCGCGGGCGCCACGGAAGCGCCCGCGGTGGGCGGCACCGAGCGCTTCGCCAACGTGGAGGCCCTGCGCGCCTTCGTGCGCCGCATGCTCTTCGGGCTGCCGCCGGGGCGCTCCAAGGAGGGCCGCGAGGGGCTGGTGGCCCGGCGCATGTCTGCGAGCACCGCCAAGCGCCGCATCATCGAGCTGGTGAGGGACTTGGGGCTGGAAGACCCCTCCTTCGCCCGCGTGGTGGCGCCGGTGCTCCAGGAGTTCACCGGCTCGCTGGCCAAGGGCGAGTGGCAGAACTGCCTGGCCTCCCTGGTGCAATTGCGCGCGGCGCACCCCGGCGTGCCCCTGTAAGCGGGCACACGGTTGGACGCGGGGCTTACGTGTCGTCGCGGCTGGTGTCCTTGAGGTGGTTCACGTCGCCCCAGGTCACCAGCCGGAACTTCCGCTCCTGATAGTCGAACTGGTTCCAGCTCGCGTTGAGCACCGAGAAGGCCCTCGGCGTCCCTGGAGGAATCCCCAGGCTGTGCCGGAACAAGCTGCTGAGCACGCCTCCGTGGGTGACCACCACCACGCGCGCTCCCGTGTGGCGCGCGCTGAGTTCCTCCAGGCACCCCACCGCGTGGCGGAGCCGCTGCGTCGCGCTCTCCCCCCCGGGGACGATGAAGTCCGGCCCTCCCGCCGTGTACTCCGAGAACACCTCCGGGTGGCGCCGGCCCGCTTCCTCCCGCGTCAGCCCCTCCAGGATGCCCACGCCCCGCTCGCGCAGCCGCGTGTCCGGTTGCACCGCGTGCCCCGTCCTCGCGCCAATGCGGCGCGCCGTCTCCAGGGCCCTGCCCAGGTCACTGCTGTAGAGCGCGTGGAAGGAGACACCCTTCAGCCTCTCGGCGAGCGCGTCCGCCTGGCGCAGCCCCTCCGGGCTCAGCGGGCTGTCCAGGTGCCCCTGCAACCGCCCTAGGGAATTCCACTCCGTCTCTCCGTGGCGAAGCAGGATGAACTCGGTCTTCATGCCGCATAGCGTGAACGCACGCCCCGGCGCGGACAAGGACAACGCGCCCCCCCGAGGCCAGCGCTCACTGCCCCGTCTGTCGCTTGTGCAGCCTGCACGCCGACCCATTGCCCAGCTCGCACGAGCGCTTCAGGTCCTCCACGGCCCGCACATCGTCCCCGTGGTGGTGCCACGTCCCCGCGCGCTCCAGCAGCGCCACGTCATCCTCCGGGTGGCGCTCCAGGTACTGCGTCCAAGCGTGGATGATTTCCTCCCACCGCCGCTCCCGCGCCAACAGGAAGTCGTGGAGCTGGTACGCCTCGCGGAGATCCACGTTCAGCGCCACCGCCCGGAGGATGTCCTCGCGCGCCGCCTCGTTCTCTCCCAGCTTCGTCCGGATCTGCGCCCTCCAATACAGCGCCTCCGCGTTGTCCGGCGAGCGCTCCAGCAGCCCGTTCAACACCGTGACCGCATCCCGGCCCCGCCCCTCCTTATAGAGCCCGTGCGCATGCACCAGTTGCTTGCGGTCCGCGTCCTCCGCCTCCTCCTTCGGAGCCGCCGCCGGCGCCTTGCCCGCAGTGCCCTCCTCCTCTTCCGGTACCGCCAGCTTCCGCCGCACTCCGTCCCGCCCCTCGTAGTCCGCGGACGTCACGCGCCACTGGCCTCCAGCCTTCGTCAGTCGCACCTCCGCCCAACCTTCTCCCTGGCTGCCCCTCAGCGGCAGGCGGAACGTGGCCGAGCCCGTGGCGGCCTTCTCGGAGAACTCCCCCTGAAGCATCCCATCCATCCAGATGCCCTCCCCCAGGTCCGCCTGGATGTCCGGGTGCTCGCGGAGGAACGCCTGCGCCGCCTGGCTGGGCGCCGAATCCAGAATCCACCCGTAGATGGCCCAGGTCCCCGCCCCTACCAACAGCGTCACACCTACAACTACACCCACCCCTAACAGCACCAGGGTGCGGCGCGCGAAATCCCCGCTCGGCTTCGATGGATTCATGCCAAAGCAGTCTACCGGGTGCCCGAAGGTGTCGCTCCCCGGCGGCAATGTAGAGTTCTGAACATGACTGGTCCGCCGCCCACCGGGCTCCATGACCTCCGTTTCCCGGAAGAGGCGCTGACCTTGGGCAAGCCCGCTCCCGCCGGGCCCCTCCCCGCCGGAGCCTCCACCGAGACCCAGCCCCTGGACCCCACCAGCCCGGAGGCCGCGCTCCCCGCACCGCCTCCCGGCCGCGTCCTGGCCGAGCGCTACACCGTGCTCGACCTGCTGGGACACGGCGGCATGGGCCAGGTGCTCGCCGTGTATGACGCGCGCCTCAACCGCCGCGTGGCCCTCAAGCTGCTGCGCCCCCGCTGGAGCCTCGACGACAGCGACTCCCAGGTGCGCCTGCTGCGCGAGGCCCAGGCCATGGCCCAGCTCAACCACCCCAACGTGGTGCAGGTGTACGACTCAGGCCGGCTGGAGGACGACTCCGTCTTCGTCGCCATGGAGTACGTGGAGGGGCAGACGCTGCGGCAGTGGCTCCAGCAAGCCCCGCGCACCTGGAGCCAGATTCTCCGCGCCTTCCTCGGCGCGGGCCAGGGCCTGGCGGCCGCCCACGCGGCCGGACTGGTCCACCGCGACTTCAAGCCAGACAACGTGCTGCTCGGCCAGGACGGCCGCGCGCGGGTGACGGACTTCGGCGTGGCGCAGGCCCTCTCCACTCCCGACGCGGACACGGGGCTGCCCCGGGAAGAGTGTCCCCTGCCCAGGACATGGGTCGAGCCGCTCACCGAGTCCGGCAGGCTCATGGGCACCCCGCGCTACATGGCCCCCGAGCAGCTCCAGGGCCAGGCCGTCGGTGTCCGGGGGGACTTGTTCTCCTTCTGCGTGGCCCTCTACGAGGCCCTCTACGGCCAGCCCCCCTTCCCCGGCGACAGCTTCAGCGCGCTGCTCGAGGCCCGCCTGGCGGGCCGAATCACTCCTCCCCCTCCCCAGGCCCAGGTGCCCGCGTGGGTGGGGCGCGCGGTGCTGCGCGGGCTCAAGGCGGATCCGCTCCAGCGCCCCGGCTCCATGCGGGAGCTGCTGGCGGAGCTGGAGAACGACCCCGCGCAGCGGCGACGAGCCTGGGTACGCGCGGGAGCGCTCTCGGGCGCGGTGGCGCTGCTGCTGGTCACCTCCCTCTGGGGCTGGACGCGCCAGCCTGCGCCCGGCTCCTCCTGCGAGGACATGGACCGGAGGCTGGCCGGCATCTGGGATGAAGGAACCAAGGCACGGCTGGAGAGGGCGCTGATGGACAGCGGGACGCCGTATGCCCGGGACACCTTCGAGCGCGCCTCCCGGCTGCTGGACACCTATTCTCAGGGCTGGGTGCGGCAGCGCACCGCGGTGTGTGAGCTGGCCCGCCAGGACGGAGCGGCCCCGTTCCCGCGGCTGGCGGCGATGCGGGAGTTCTGCCTGGAACGACGGCTCGGCAAGCTCGAGGCGCTCACCGAGCTGCTCACCCGCGCGCCGGATCCCACCCTGGTGGACGACGCGGTGCAGGCCGTGCAGTCCCTGCCTCCCTTGAGCGACTGCGCGGATGAGGGCGCGCTCCAGACCGTGGTGCCTCCGCCCGAGGCCGCCTCGGCACGGGCCCAGGCCGAGGCGCTCATGCACCAGCTGGACTGGCTGGAGACGTTCCACCGCACGGGCAGGTTCAAGGAGGGCCTGGCGCTCGCCGAGGGGCTGCGGCCCCAGGTGGCGGCCCTGGGCTACCCGCCGCTGCACGGGCGCTTCCTCTACTGGAGCGCCATGCTGCTGGACGGGGACGGCGACTACACGCGCGCCGAGGCGCAGCTGCGCGAGGGCCTGGAGCAGTCGGCCCTGGGCAAGGATGCGGTGCAGGAGGCGCGCAGCTGGAACCTGCTCGTCACCGTGGTGGGCGTGCGGCAGTCCCGCCATGCCGAGGCCCTGTGGCTGGAGCTGCCCCTGCGCGCCGCCGCGGAGCGCCTGGGGGACGCGCGGCACCTGGCCCTGGCGCAAGAGACGCTGGGCAACGTGCGCTGGATGAAGGGCGAATACGCACAGGGCCGTGAGCACTACGCGCGCGCGCTGGCCCTGCTGGAGAAGGCCGTGGGCCCCGAGCACCTCGAGACGGCGCGCCTGCACCACAGCCTGGGCAAGGTACACACCGCCCTGGAACAGGACGCGAAGGCGCGGGTGGAGTTCGAGCGGGCCCTGGCCATTCACGAGAAGGCCCAGGGCGCCGAGCACGTGGACACCGCCCAGGTGCGCGCGCTGCTGGGCCGGACGCTGGTGCGGCTCGGGGAGTGGGACGCGGCCCAGCGCGCCCTGGAGCAGGCCCAAACCCGGGGCGAGCAGCTCTCCGACACGAGCCCCTGGCTGCTGGCGCACGCGCTGCTCGGGCTGGGCGAGCTGCACCTGACCCAGCACCAGCCCACCCTGGCCGTTCCGCTGCTCGAGCGCTCCCACGCGCTCGGCGGCGTCACCTGCCGGGCCGAGGTGGAGTGGGCCCTGGCGCGGGCCCTGTGGGAGTCGGGCTCCGAGAGAGCGCGCGCACGAGCGCTGGCCCTCCAGGCGCAGGTGTACTACCGAGAGGCCGGCCAGGAGCGAAAGCTCGCCCGAGTGTCCCAGTGGCTGACAGCACACCCCGTGTGGGAAGGCCCAGAATCCTGGTGAGCCGCATGATGTAGACTGTGGGGCCGCTACCGCAGGCATTGGGACTCCCCATGCAGCAGAAGATCTCTGATCAGCTGTCCACGACCGCGGAGCGCCCGAGCGGCCGGCAAGCGTCCTCCCCACGCGCCGTGCCAGTCCTGACACTGGTCTCCCATCCCCAGCCCCAGCGCATCGGTGAGCGGCTGCTGCTCGAGACGCTGGCCAACACCGGCAGGACGGCCTCCCTCTCACGCAGTGCGCCGGAGTTCTCCCGCCCCGGCCTTCCCCCGGGCCAGCCCCTGGCGGACCCCTTCCTCAGCCGCACCCCGGTGCAGTTCGCGCCCGGCACGCGCGGGCGCCTGCGGTTGCTCGTCCCGAAGGATGGCACCCCGGTGCGGGTGGCGGAGGAGCCCGCCCGAGGAGCGAGGGAGTTCCTGCCCGAGGAGCTGATCGCCGGCGTGCCGCTCGTGCTCGCCGAGCGCGTGGTGCTGCTGCTCCACCTGACGCGCGTCCCCGAGGCGCCCGTCACGCAGGAGCTGGGCATGGTGGGCCAGAGCGAGAGCCTGCGCCGCGTGCGCGAGGACATCTCCCGCGTGGCCGACCTGGACGTGCCGGTGCTGATCCGCGGCGAGACGGGTACGGGCAAGGAGCTGGTGGCCCGCGCCATCCACCAGCAGAGCCCACGCCGGGAGGGGCCCTTCATCAGCATCAACCTGAGCGCCATTCCCCGGGAGCTGGCCGCCTCCGAGCTCTTTGGCGTACAGCGGGGGGCCTACACGAACGCCATCCAGGACCGCTTGGGCCTCTTCCGCGCCGCCCAAGGGGGCACCCTCTTCCTCGACGAGGTGGGCGAGGCGCCCCCCGAGGTGCAGGTGGCGCTGCTGCGGGTGCTGGAGACGCGGGAGGTGTACCCCGTGGGAGGCAACACCCCGGTGCCCGTCGACGTGCGGCTGCTCACCGCCACGGACGCCAACCTGGAGGAGCGCATCCAGCGCGAGCTCTTCCGCGCGCCCCTGCTGCACCGGCTGGCCGGCTTCGAGATCCGCATGCCCCCCCTGCGCGAGCGCCGCGAGGATATCGGCCCGCTCTTCCTCCACTTCGCCCGCCAGGAGCTGGAGGCCATCGGCGAGGCCCACCGGCTGACGGTCACCGACCCCCGCGCCGAGCCGTGGCTGCCGGCCGCGCTCGCCGTGCGCCTGCTGCGCTACGCCTGGCCCGGCAACGTGCGCCAGCTGCGCAACATCACCCGGCAGCTCATCATCGGCAGCCGAGGCCTGCCCCACCTGCGCATCGGCGATCGGCTGGAGCAGGAGCTGACCGTGGATCCCCAGTCGGCGGGCTCACCGCACATCTCCGGCTTCGAGGACACGGCGGATCCCGATGAGCTGTCCCCTTCGCGGCGCAGGCCCGCGGACGTGGGAGAACAGGAGCTGCTGCAGGCCCTGCGCGCCAGCGCCTGGGACCTGAAGGCGACCTCCGAGCGGCTGAGCATCTCGCGCGCCTCCGTGTACCTGCTCATCGACAAGAGTTCCCTGCTGCGCACCGCGGGGAACTTGAGCCCGGAGGAGATCACCCGCTGCTTCCACGAGTGCCAGGGCAACCTGGACAAGATGGTGCAGCGGCTCGAGGTCTCCCGGCGCGCGCTCCAGCGCCGCGTGCGCGAGCTGGGCCTGGGCGGGCCCTGACGCGTGGCCTCCATGAGACTCCTGGCCCGCCGGCTGCTGCTGCTGCTCGCGACCGCCGCGCCGTTCCTCGCCTGCTGGCTCTTCATCGACGCGTACCTGCTGCCCGCGCGCCTGGTGCCCCAGGTGCTGAACCTGGGCGGGACCTGGAAGGTCCAGGAGGGCGACGCGCCGGGCTGGGAAGCGCCGGAGCTCGACGACACGCGGTGGAGGGAGTTCCAGCTGCCCGGGGGCTACAGCGCCCAGGGCTTCCGGGCGGACCGGGCCTGGGCCCGCAAGCGCTTCGAGCTGCCGCCCGCGCTGCAAGGACAGCCGCTGCTGTTCACCCTGGGCGGTGTGCGCACCGGCCGCGCGACCGTCTTCCTCAACGGCCACGCCGTCGGGCAGACGGATGAGTTCGCCCGGGGACCGAAGGCGGACATCGAGGGGCTGGATGCGTGGAAGGTCGACCCGAGAGACCTACGGCCGGGCGAGAACGTGCTCGCCCTGCGCTTCGAGTGGGCGCTCATCGGAGATGACGGGGTGGTCGACGCGCGGGTGCTGCTCGGAACGTTCGAGCAGCTGACGCCCTACTACCTGCGCGGGAGCGACCTGCGCCGCTTCGTCCAGTCCGGCGCGCTCGTCCTCTTCTTGTTCATGCTGGTGCTGCTGGGCACGTTCCTGCGCCAGGAGGCGGACCCCGCCCGGCGCGCGCTGCAGCGCGCGACCTTCTTCCTGATCGGCGCGGCGGCCTTCTACCTGTGCGTGCTGACGGGGAGCTTTGCCTTCCTGAGTCAGGCCTCCGCGTTCACCTATACGTGCCTCATCAGCTCGGTGACCATCATGGCCTGGGCGCTGCTGGAGTTCTGCGAGCAGTACTGCTTGGAGCGCCCCTCCCGCCTGCGCAAGGTCCACCGCGTCATCTGCGTCGGGGTCCTCCTCACCCTGGCCAGCTCCTACGCCTTCGCCCAGGCGGCCTGGTCACCCACGGTCTACCAGCTCTTCGCCCCGTACCTCTTCTTCCTGCTGCCGTATGTGGTGGTGCTCACCACCCGGGCGCTGATGCGCCGCAAGCGCGCGGCGGATCTCGTCGTCACCGCGACGCTGTTCTGCATCTTCGGCGCCGGCATCATAGACTTGCTCACGGACTTGTACGTGGTGCATGCCCCCCGCCTGTTCGGGCTGGCGGTCGTCAACATGGGGCTCTGCGCGGGAGCCATCCTCATCGCCGACTTCATCCAGCTCAGCTACGTCAACAAGCGGCTCTCGGCGAGCCTGGCGGGCACCAACGTGGAGCTCGGGGAGGCGCTCCGGCGCGCCGAGGACGTCGCCCGCATCAAGGGCGAGCTGCTGGCGAACGTCTCGCACGAGCTGCGCACGCCCCTCAACGCCATCATCAACCTTCCGCAAGGGCTGCTCTCCAGCTTCGTCGAGCAACCCGCGGTCCGCTGCCACGCGTGCGCCGCGGGCTTCGAGCTCGAGGCCGGAGAGTCCGTGGGCCCCGACACCGCGTGTCCGTCCTGCGGGGCCCAGAGCACGCTGGAGGCCACCCCGCTGTGCCGCTTCGACGGGGACCTCGCGGAGGTGCCCCGGCACCTGCGGACCATCTCCCGGAGCGGCACCCACCTCATGCGGCTGATCAACGACGTGCTCGACTTCAGCCACCTCGAGTCGGGCAAGGGGCGGCTGCGCCTGGAGCCGCTGTCCGTCTCCCAGCTCTGGAGCGAGCTGCACGAGACGATGGGCCCCCTGGCGCGCGTCCACGACCTGGAGCTGCGCTTCGCGCCCGTGGACTCCGAGCTGGGCCTGCGGGCCGACCCCATCAAGCTCACGCAGATCCTCGTCAACCTGCTGGGCAACGCCATCAAGTTCTCCCCGCCCGGCGGCACCGTGGAGCTCACCGTGGCGGAGGAGCCCGGCAACCTCGTGTTCTGTGTGCGAGACCAGGGCATCGGCATTGCCCCCGAGCACCACCAGCTCATCTTCGAGAGCTTTCGCCAGGTCGATGGCAGCCACACCCGGAAGTTCGGAGGCTCGGGGCTGGGCTTGTCCATCACCCGGAAGCTGGTCGAGCTGCATCAGGGTAACCTCTGGCTGGAGAGCGCGCTCGGCCAGGGCAGCGCGTTCTTCGTCCGCCTGCCACGGGAAGGCCCCGTGGAAGCCGCGCCAGGAGCTCCCTCCCCTTCGGATCGTCACCCCCGGACCGGTTCATGAAGAAAATCGAGCTGCCCCAGTCCCCCTCGCCCGCGCAGCCCCCCCGGGAGCTGCCCTGGGTGGTGTACGTAGAGGACGAGGAGGACAATTGGATCGTCACCGAGCTGCAGCTTCGCCGGCGCTTTCACCTCGCGTGGGCGAAGGACGACCGGGCCGCCTTTGAGCTGCTACGCCAGCCGCCTCGGCCCCTCCACGCCATCTTGATGGACATCCAGCTGCGGGGCGCGGGCATGGACGGCATCCAGCTCACCCGGGCTCTGCGGGGGATGACTCCGGCGGCGGAGCTTCCGGAGTACGCCCGCGCGCTCACGCCCGTCGTCGCTCCCATCATCTTCGTCACCGCCTACGGCTCCCGGTACTCCGAGGCGGAGTTGCTGGCCGCGGGAGGCAGCAGCGTCATTCCCAAGCCGGTCGACTTCGTGGCGCTGTCGCTGGCGCTCACCAGCGCGCACCTCCAGCGCATCCACGAGAACCTCCAGCCGCTGCCCCGGCCGTAATGACTTCCGCCAAGTCACCGCACCTGGAGACTCCCGTGAGCGAGCGCTCGGGCTACCTGGAAGCCGCCGTGGAAGCCGCCCCCCTGGTCATCATCGGCCTGGGCGAGGCGGGGACGGTGCTGCAGTGGAACGGCGCCGCCGAACAGGTGCTCGGGTGGGCGGCCTCGGAGGTGCTGGGGCAGGTGCCTCCCCCGGCGCTGTGGGGGCCCGACAAGCAGCTGACCCTCGCGCACACGCAGGCGCTTCGGGGCCACACCTGGCGCTCCGTGGAGCTGGAGCTGGAGCGCAGGGACGGCTCCCTCGCCGTGCTGTCCCTGTCCGCCACGCGCGTGCCCCGACAGGAGGGCGGCACCTGGGGTGTCACCTTCATCGCCCAGGACATCACCCTTCAGCAGAACACCCTCGACACCCTGGTGCTCCAGGTGGATCAGCTCCTGCACGCCCACCGGGTGACGCTGGGGCGGCTCCAGAGCTCGGAGCTCAACTTCCGCAGCCTCATCGAACGCTCGCCCGAGGCGGTCGTCATCCGCCAGGGCGGGCGGATCGCCTACGTCAACCCGGCGGGGCTGCGCCTGCTGGGGTATGGGCAGGCTTCCGAGCTGCTCGGGACCGACTGGTCGGCGGTGCTGCCCTCCGAGGAGCGGGGGGCCCCGTCAGCGCTCCCGGGCTCGGCGGCGGCCCGGGAGCAGCGGCTGCGCCGGGCGGATGGGCGAACGGTGTGTACGGAGCTCACCGAGCTGGAGCTGGAGTTCGACGGGCAGCCCTCCACGGTGGTGCTCGCCCGGGACATCACCGAGCGCAAGGAGATGCAGGCGCGCCTGCTCCTGACGGACCGGCTCGTATCGGTGGGCACGCTGGCCACGGGCATCGCCCACGAAATCAACAACCCCATGGCGTATGTGACGGCGAACCTGTCGGAGCTGGCCGCCCAGCTCAACCAGCGGATCAGCGCCCTGGGCTCGCAGGCCCTGACTCGCGTGGAGCTGACGGAGCTGGTGGAGATCGCCTCGGAGGCCCTGGAGGGCGCGGGCCGCGTCAACAAGATCGTCCGGGAGCTGAAGCTCTTCGCCCGAGGCGGGGACGAGCGGCTGGAAGCGGTGGATCTGCACACCGTGGTGAAGAACTCGCTGAAGATCGCCCTGCACGAGCTCAGCCGCCGCGCCCGCATCGTCCTGGAGCTGGAGGAGATTCCCCGCGTGCTGGGCAACGAGTCACGCTTCGGCCAGCTTTGTCTCAACCTGCTGATCAACGCCGGACAGGCGATCGCCCCCGGGGACATCGACCGGAACCGGATCGTCGTCCGCACCCACCAGCGCGGGGATGGGTGGGTGCTGCTCGAGGTCTCCGACACGGGCGTGGGCATCTCCCCGGAGAACCAGCGGCGACTGTTCGACCCTTTCTTCACCACCAAGCCCATCGGAGAAGGTACCGGGCTGGGGCTCTCCATCTGCCATGGCATCGTCAAGCAGCTCGGCGGCACCATCGAGGTCGAGAGCGCGGTGGGGAAAGGCAGCGTGTTCCGGGTCGCCCTGCCCCCACACCGCGCTCGCGTCGCCGAGCACGAAAAGCTCACGGGGTGATGCCGAGCTCCTCGTAGAAGGCGTCGTAGCGCACGGGCCGGCCGAGGAAGTTTTCGAGCAGCGCCGCTGGCTCCTGCGTGGCGCCGGGCGCGAGGACCTCTCGCCGGTAGCGCTGGCCGACCTCGGGGCTCTCGAGCCCGCCCTTCTGGAACGCCGTGAACATGTCCTGCGCGTAGACGCGGGACCAGACGTAGCCGTAGTAGCCCGCGTCATAGCCGCCCATGATGGGCAGGAAGCTCGCCTCCGGGAGCGTGTTCGTGGGCGGCGGCGGCAGCGGCGTGAGCGGGGGCATCAGCTCGAACCACAGCCGGTTCGCGTCGCGCTTGGGTCCGGAGCCGTGGAGCGTCATGTCATACATCGCGAGGAACACCTGGCGCGTCCAGAAGAGCCCGTCCGCGGCGTGCTTGCGCGCGATCAGCTTCTCGATGAGCGCGTCGGGCAAGGGCTGCCCCGTCTCCACGTGGCTCGATACCTTCTTCAGGATGGACGGCTGCCACATCCAGTTCTCGAGCATCTGCGAGGGGGCCTCGACGAAGTCGCCGCGCACGTTCGCGCCATGGAGCGAGGCGTAGGGCGCCGTGGACAACATGGCGTGCATCAGGTGGCCGAACTCGTGGAAGAACTCGATGGCATCCCGGTGGCTGAAGAGGGACGGCTTGCCGGGTTCGCTCGCCGGACCGTTGCCGATGATGGAGGAGATCGACGACCGGTAGTCCCCGCTCGGCAACTGACGCCCCAGGCGCGAGGTGAAGCTGGCGGGGCGCATGAACTTGCCCGAGCGCGGCGCGAGGTCGAGGTAGAAGTGGCCAATGGGCGCTCCGCTCGCGCTGTCGCTCATCGCATACCGCAGCACGCCCGGCGCCCAGGCCTCGGCGGGCTCGATGGCCTCGAACCTCACGCCGAGCAGGTGCTGGTAGATGTCCAGGACGGCGGGGACGACCTTGTCGATGGGGAAGTACTGCCGCAGGGCCTCGGTGTCGATGGCGTGGCGCGTCTGCTCCAGCTGCTCCTGGTAGTACGGGTAGTCCCAGGCGGCGAACGGTGTGGCATCGCCCTGCTCGGCTTTCAGCGCCGCGAGCGCCGCGAGCTCGGCACGTGCTTTCGGCAGCAGCCGGGCATCGACGTCCCTCAGCAGCGCGAGCGCCCGCTCGGGCGTCTTCGCCATCCGCGTGTCGAGCTGGTAGGCCGCCCAGCTGTCGAAGCCCAGCTTGCGCGCGATGCGGTCCCGCAGCGCGACCGCCTCCCGCACCCGCTTCGCGTTCGCCGCGCCACCGATGTGGAAGTAGGCCTGGAGGTAGCGCTTGCGCGCGGCGCCCGAGGCCGTGCTCCTCATGAAGCGCTCGTAGGAGCTGAGCCCGACCGGAACGACATACCCGTTGCCGCGCGCCTTGAGCGTGGCGACGAAGGCGGCAGGCAGCGACGCGGCCTCGGCTTTCGAGAGCGTCACCGTCGCCTGGTCGCTGATGAGCGCCTGCATGTACTCGCTCTGCAGCGTGGTGAGCCTGTCGAACCACCGGGTCACCTCGGCGCGCGCCGCCGCATCGAGGTGGGCTCCCACGCGTCGGCCGGCTTCGCGGTAGACGGTGGCCAGCTGCTTGTCCGCTGGTGTCGTCGCCCGCGCCTGGGCCGCCTGAGCCAGTGCGTAGACCGTGGGACTGGCCGACACCTCGACCGTGAAGGCGGAGACGTCGTCGTTGCACTTCGCCGAGGCCTCGCGCACCGCCTTGTCCGACGAGACGCTCGCGAGGAGCTTCTGCGCCACGAGCGCGTCATGCATGTCGGCGATGGCCGTCTCGACCGAGACGAGGGCCTCGGCGGCCGGCGCCTCCTCCGCGCGCGGTGGGACGAGCGCCTTGACGCGAGCGCGCGCCTTCTGAAGCTCCGCCTTGCAGCTCGAGGCGATGCGCTCCGGCGACAGCTTCCAGTCGATCTCCGCAGGCGCCACGGGTGCGGTGGGCGGCGGGGCAGCGAGGGACACGGACGCGAGCGACACCGCCACGGCCATCAGCGGCGTACGTAGTCTTGCGAGCACGGAAGGACTCCGAAGCAGGACGCGGCAACGGGGACAGCGCGCAGACCGCGACGGTGAGCGCGCCCAGTCTACGGCTGGCCAGAAGCTCCTTGCACGCGACTTGGCCCGCGTGCGGTCAGCTCACCCTCGGGTGTCCGGTCGCCAGCGTCCCCTGCTCCCGCTCTTGCGTGAGCCCCGTCGAGCTGGACAGCTTCGTGTCCCCGTGCGGGTTGTCCGCTCGCGCCACCGAGTGGGTGTGCGCTCGCTCGGGCCGGGCCTCGGACAAGGGGTGGCGGCTGCCGGGACGGCCCTCCGCAAGCGTGCGGCGGCTCGGGTCGAGGTGGACGTGCTCGAAGCGTCGGCCCGTCTCGCGGGGCGTGAAGAGCGCTCCCAGGGACTCGGGCAGCTCCGCGCGCAGCCGGTGCAGCAGCGCGGGCGAGAGCGCCTCCGTCACCACCTGGCAGACGATTCCCGTGTGCTCCAGGGCGAACCCTGGCCGGACTCCCTCCCGGCGCGCGACACGCCCGTAGAACTCCACGAGGTCGAAGTCCTGAGCGGGCCCCACGCTGCGCAGGCTCTGGGACAGCGGCGCGGGCAGCTCCTCCGCCAGGGACTGGAGGGCTGACCTGCTCAACCGCTCGCGGAGGACTCCGAGCACCGCGCGAACGGTGCGCTCCGCCTCCTCCATGCCCGCCAACCCGGAGCGCTCGGCCACCTGGGACAGGAGTTCTTCGTGGGTCATCGCGGCGTCCCTCCTTCCCTCGAGTTTGTGCATGCGACTTTCGCCTCGCAGACGGGCGCTCCATGCGTCGGGCCCTGGACGCTCGCTCCCCTCCGCGCTTGTTGTGGTGGGCCCGTGCGCGCTACTGCCGCACCCATGAAAGCCATGGTCCTTCCCCGCTTCGGCGGGCCCGAGCTGTTCGAAGTCCGCGACATCCCCACGCCCACCCCCGGCCCGGGTCAGGTGCTCGTGCGCGTCATCGCCTCGGGCACCAACCCGGTCGACGCCAAGCTGCGCCAGGATGGTTCCTGGGCAGGGCTGCAGACACCGGTCGTCATCGGCTACGACGCCTCGGGCGTCATCGAGCAGGTGGGCCCCGGCGTCACCGACTTCAAGCCGGGAGACGAGGTCTTCTACACCCCCGAAATCTTCCACAACCCCCACGGCACCTATGCCGAGCTGAACCTCGTGCCCGCCAGCATCATCGCGCGCAAGCCCGCGAGCCTCTCCCACGAGGAGGCGGCCGCCGTGCCGCTGGCCGCCGGCACCGCCTGGGACGCGCTCGTGCGCCGGCTCCAGGTGCGGGTCGGAGAAACTGTCCTCATCCACGGGGGCGCCGGAGGCGTGGGCTCGTTCGCCGTGCAGATCGCCAAGGCCCTGGGCGCGCGGGTGCTCGCCACCTCCGGCCCCGACAACCTGGAGACGCTGCGCAAGCTCGGCGCCGACGTCGCCATCAACTACCGGGGCGAGGAGCCCGCCCAGGTGGCCCTCCGGGAGACGGGCGGCCAGGGTGTGGACGCCGTCTTCGACACGGTGGGCCAGAACGTCATCCCCAGCATCCCCGCCACCCGGCCCTTCGGGCGCATCGCCACCATCCTGGGCTTCAGCGGAGATGTGAGCGCCTTCTACCCGCGCAACCTGACGCTGCACGGGGTGTTCCTCACGCGCGAGCGGCGCCGGCTCGAGGAGCTGACGCCCCTGCTCGAGCGCAAGCAGGTGCGGCCCCTCGTCGAGCGCGTGCTGCCGCTCGACAAGGTGGCCGAGGCCCACCGCCAGCTCGACTCGGGCCACGGACGCGGAAAGCTGGTGCTGTCCGTGGGCCGCAAGTAGCGGGGGCCCGGCTTCGGGGACGGCTCAGTCCTCCTTGAAGCCATCCACCGCCCGACGGCCCACCGCCGGGTCGTCGGTGAAGAAGCCGTCGAGGCCGGCCTCGAGGTACTTCTGGATCTCGGTGACCGAACCGGCCTCACTGCGCGTGCTCTCCGCCCCCTCCGCCTTGAGCGGCGCGGGCAGGAAGGCGTTCTCCGGACGGAAGGTCCACGAGTGGACCACCAGGTCGTTGTCGTGGGCGATGCGAATCACGTCGGTCGGCGTCTGGAACGCTCCGGCGGCGTCCACGCTGATGAGGTTGAGCTTGTAGGGGCTGACGCCGTCGGCGTAGGTGGCGATCTCCTTGATGCCCGCCTCGGTCAGCAAGTCCCGGTAGATGCGCGAGTCGCCGGCCTTGACCAGGTCGTAGGGCGCCTTCTCCGCCGCGTCGATCAACTGCATCAGCTTCCAGTTGTCCTGGGAGGAGCCGATCTTCTCCCGGATGTACTTCAGGTTCGTGGTCTCGAAGGACTGGATGTACACCGAGGCCTCGCTCTTGCTGAAGTCGTTCGCCTGCAGCTCGGTGATGAGCCGGTCCTCCAGCGCCAGGTTGATGCCCTGGAAGTAGGTCGGGTGCTTGGTCTCCGGGGCGATGTGGATCGTCCGGCCGGTCGAGTCGGACAGCTCCTTGGCCAGGTTGATGACCTCGGCGAGCGT
This sequence comes from Hyalangium ruber, assembly GCF_034259325.1. Classification (NCBI taxonomy): domain Bacteria; kingdom Pseudomonadati; phylum Myxococcota; class Myxococcia; order Myxococcales; family Archangiaceae; genus Hyalangium; species Hyalangium rubrum. Next base: position 881,389 of record NZ_JAXIVS010000002.1, read on the forward strand.
GGGGATCTCGAACTGGTCATTGTACTGCACGTTGCCCGGGCGCTGCGCCGGGATGCGCTCACGCGCCCGGAGCTCCTTGAGCTCGGCCAGCGTGAAGTCCTCGGTGAACCAGCCGGTGACCGACACCCCGTCGATCATCTTGGTGGCCTTGCGGCCCTCGAACTTCGCCAACGTCGACACGTTCGTGGTGCCGGAGATCTCGTTCTCGTGACGGGCCACGAGCACGCCGTCCTTCGTCGGCACGAGGTCCGGCTCGATGACGTCCGCGCCGTCCTCGACTGCCTTGCGGTAGGACGCCAGCGTGTGCTCGGGGCGCAGCGCGCTGGCGCCGCGGTGGCCGATCACCATCACCTTGTCCTCCTCACCGCAGCCGATCAGGGTGAGGGAGCTCCCCGCCACGAGCGGCAGCACGGCGGACAGGCGGAGGAAGCGGGTGAGCGACGAACGGCGCGAGGGGGATGATACGTGCAAGAGAGACTCCTTGGGTGTGACGAAGGGGGTTCCCGGAAAGGCCGGGGGCGTAGCAAGTGCGTCTGACACCACGGTGACGCCCGGGGAAACTTCCGGTCAAGACGCAGGGCGTCGGCTACCCCTTGGGCGCTCCGGACGGGCTGCCCTTGCGCATGAGAGTGAAGAGGGTGGCGATGCCATGGAAGAGGCCGGCGAGGAGGAGTGCGCAGAGCGGCACGGTGTACATGGGCACGGAGCCGATGAAGCCGATCGACACGCCGGGGGCGGAGTACTGCTCCACCAGGATGATGTGCGCGATGTACTCGGCGATGCGCCCGCCCGGGAAGGCCAGGGCGAAGAGGCCCCCCAGCAGCAGGCCCTTGCGCGCGGAGGGCAGCGGCGCGCGGAGCACCCGCGCCATCAACAGGCCGAACACGATCGCCGCGAGCGCGATGGAGAGGGCGATGGTGGGGTTGTCGAGGTCCCCGCCCATGTCCGCATTGACTAGAGGGAAGTCCATGGAACTCCACAACCGGGGTAATCGGGGGAAGCCGAAGTTGAGCCGTTGGCGCTCGGACCGTCAACCGCCAGCATGAGCGTGACGCCTGGCCTGACGTTACGACGGCCACTGGACGCATGGGCACTGCCACCTCTTGGTGCGCTCCACGCGAGGGCTTAGGCTCCTTGTAGCACCATGCCCGTTACTCCCTACAGCATCGACCCGGACGACCCCCGTGCGCCGCCTCAGGAGGTATGGGAGCGGATGACGCCCGAGGAGCGGGCTCGCATCGTCGCCAGCCTGCCCTCCGAGTTTCCCGTCTCCGAGGCTTCGCCTCCCGAAGGCGACCCGCACTTCGAGGCCAAGGCGCGCACGCGAGAGGTGCTGGGGAGCTTCTTCTCCCGCATCGGCCGGAAGGTGTACCTGGCGTGTGAGCTCCCCATCTACTACCCGGGTGAGCCCATGTTCGCCCCGGATGTCATCGCCGTGGTGGATGTGGAGACGCACTCCCGCATGCGCTGGGTGGTGAGCGCCGAGGGCAAGGGGATCGACCTCGCCCTGGAGGTCCATGTCGCGGGCGAGCGGCGCAAGGACCTGGAGAAGAACGTGGAGCGCTACGCGCGGATGGGCATCCGCGAGTACTTCCTGTTCGACCGTGGGCGCTTGCGGCTGTTGGGCTGGCGCCTGGATGAGGCGCGGCGCAGCTACCGCCCCGTCCTGCCGCAGCATGGGTTCTATACCTCGGAGGTGCTGGGGCTGGAGCTGCAACTCGAGGGGGAAAAGCTGCGCTTCTACCACGGCCGGGCGCCGCTGCCCGAGGCGGACGAGATGATCGTCACCCTGGAGCGGATGGTGGAGGGCGTGGAACAGCGCCGTGCGGAGCTCGAACAGCAGCTCGCCGAAGAAGCCCGGCTGCGCACCGAGGAAGCCCGGCTGCGCGCTGAGGAGACCCAGCGCCGTGAAGAAGCTGAACGCCGGCTGGCCGAGGCACTCTCGGAGCTGGAGCGGCTGCGCGGCGGCCGAAGCTGAGGCCTGACGGGCACCCGGGGTGAGCGGGTCGTCCAGTGCCCCGGCGGAGTGACCGCGCTTCTGGACGCAGCAATCCTCCGCACCCTGGCGGCCGCCGAAGTATCATGCCGGCCACTTCGACGGACCTGCCTGGAGCGTCATGGCCACCCTCGCCATCGGCAACATCGAGAAGGTACGTGCCCTCGCGGCCAACGGTCGTGTGCTCCTGCTGGGCGGTGCGCGCGCCGCCAGCGCCAGCCGGCTCACCGCGTACGACTTCTCCTCTAATAAGGTGTTGTGGAGCGTGGAGCTGCCCTCCGCCGTGCTCGCCCTGGCGCTCGCTGGAGAGCGCTGGGTGGCGGCCGGGGCCGACGGCACCGTGCGCGTGGGCACCCTGGGCGAGGGCAAGCTGGAGCGCGAGCTGTCTGGCGCACACCCAGGTGGCTGCACCGGCCTGGCGCTCAGCCCGGACGGGCAGCGGCTCTACACCGTGGGCGTGGATGGCGCCCTGCGCGGCTGGGCGCTGGACTCGGGCAAGAAGCTCCACGAGTGGCAGGCCTCCCCGCAGCCCCTGCGCGCCGTGGCGGTGGACCCGGGCCATACCTTCGCCGCGTGCGCTGGCGATGACGGCGTGGTGCGCTCCTTCACTCTGGCCACCGGCGCCCGGCGCGACATGGCGGGCCACGAGGGAGCCGTGCGCGCCCTGGCCTTCACCCCTCGCGATGGGCGGCTCGCCTCCGCGGGCGATGATGGCCGCATCCGCATCTGGTACCTCGTCGGCGCCGTCGAGTTCGAGGTGCGCGGCGACAAGGACTCCGGACACGCCGGGCCGGTGCTGGCGCTCCTCTTCCCTCCCACTCCCACGACCGAGCCCAGCGCCGAGCCGAGCGATCGCTTCTGGACCGCCGGCGCCGATGGCAAGGTGAAGGTGTGGCGCCTGGACGAGCGCCGCAAGCCGCGCACCCTCGACTGTGGCAGCAAGCCGCTGCACGCGCTCGCCTTCGCGCCTCCGCCCAACGCGCGGCAGGCCAAGGTGATGCTCGGCCACCTCTTCACCGGTGGCGACGAGCGCCGCGTGTACCGCTTCACCGCGGAGCCGGACGGCAAGCCCGGAGAGGAGCAGCACGACTACGCCCACGGCTTCGACGCGCTCACCGAGGCGCTGGGCGCGGGCCGCCCCAAGCGCGAGGCCGCCGTGCGCGAGGCCGCCGCCCTGGAGGAGCCCGAGGCGCTGGACTTCGTCCTCAAGGTGCTCTCCACGGACCGCGAGGCGGAGGTGCGCAAGCTGGCCGCCTCCGAGCTGGCCACCCACCGCCGCGTGAGCGCGCGCCCCAAGCTGCGCGAGCGGCTGGATGACGACCACCCCTCCGTCCGCCTCTCCGCGCTGGAGGCGCTCACCCAGCTGGAGGAGTCTCCCCTGTCCGCGCCGCGCAGCGCGCTCGACTCGCGCTTCGCGGACGTGCGCACCCAGGGCCTGCGGCGGCTCGCCCGGCTCGCGGGCACCTCGCCGCTGGTGCCGGGCCTCATCGCCGGCAAGCTCACGGATGGCGACGCCAACGTGGGCCTCGCCGCGCTGGATGCCCTCACCGAGGCCTCCCCTTCCGGCGGCACCGAGTCACTGAAGACGGCCTTCGAGCGCGGCCCCGCGCATATAAAGGTAGAGGTGCTCATCCGCGCCGCCAGCGCGGGGCAGCTCGGCGCCGCGCAGCTCCAGCCGCTGGTGGCCCGCGCGCTGGACGACGCGGACGCGGACGTGCGCCGCGTGGCCTTCACCGTGCGCGTGCTGGAGCGCCAGCCGCTCGCCCAGGTGCTGGAGAAGAAGGACGAGGACTTCGGCCTCGCCGTGCGCGATGTGGCCCGCAGGATGGCGCTGTCCGCCCGGCGCCTGAGCCCCGAGGGCCAGGCGGGGAAGTTCACCACCGAGGGCGAGGTGACGGCGGCCCGCGACAAGCTCCTCCGGGAGAAGCTGCTCGGCCCGGCCACCTCCGGGGCGACGCCCACCGAGGCCGACCTGGAGCCGCTGCTGGCCGCCATGGCCTGCCGCACGCCCGACACGGCGGTGCGCGGTGCCCGGGGGCTGGCGCAGCTCGGAGACACCCGGGCTCTGGGCGCTCTGTTGCAGCTCTCGCGCGAGGCGGAGGCTCCCATCCGCCGACAGGCGGCCACCGCGCTCCAGGCGTTGCAGGATGCGCGCGCCCGCGAGCGGCTGGTGTGGATGCTGGATGACGCGGACGCGGACGTGCGGGCCTCGGCGCTGGAGGCCGTGGTGGCGCTGGACGCGGACACGCCGCTGTCCAGCGCGGAGGCCGCGCTGCGCTCGGGCTTCGAGGACGTGCGCGTGCGCGGCCTGGACCGGCTGGTGAAGCTGGGCGCGGAGGGCAAGCGGCCCGAGGGCGCGGAGACGCTGCTCGGCGATGCGCTGGAGGACGAGGGCGCCAAGGTGCGCGGCGAGGCCTTCCGCACCCTGTGGGCCTGGAACGAGAAGCAGCCGCAGAAGGCGCTGGACCGCGCCCTGGCCGGCCGCTTCCCGGACCTGCGCCTGCGCGCCGTGGAGGAACTGACCTCGCGCCTCAAGGAGGACTGGGCGCTGGAGCGGCTGAAGGGGGCCGTGCAGGACCGCGACGCGGGCGTGGCCACCGCCGCCTACGAGGCGTGGGTGAAGCACGCCGGCAAGGAGAAAGCCGAGCCCCACCTCGCGGCGCTGGACACGGCGCACGCCTCGCTCCGGGCCCTGGCGGCGAAGAACGCCGTCCACGCTCCCGTCGAGGCGCTGCGCTCGCCGCTGCTCAAGCTCATCCAGGACGAGGAGCCTTCCGTCCACCTGCAGGCGCTGGAGTCGCTCGACAAGCTCGTCCCCAACGAGAACGGCCCGCTGCTGGCCGGCCTGCTCTCCGCCGCCCTGCCCCTCAAGGTGCGCGCCGCGGAGCTGCTCGCCGCGCGCGGCGCCGAGGACATCATCGAGCCCATGCGGGTGCTCCTCACCGATAAGGAGCTGGAGCGCCGCTACCCGCCTCCGCTCCTCAACCCGCTGCGGGCCCGCGCCGCCAGCGCGCTGGCCACGCTGGGCTCTCGCCGGCTGCTCTCCTTCCACGCCACCACGCTGCTCAAGCACGAGCAGAGCGAGGTGCGCGAGCAGGGCGGCCGGGGCCTCGCCACCGCCAGCCGCCGTGGGGACGAGGGCTACCTGCTGGATGCGCTCGGCCACGCGGACGTGGCGGTGCGCTCCTGGGCCGCCGATGGCCTGTCGCGCCTCGGGGATGCGCGCGCGCTGCCCGTGCTCACCGGCACGCTGCGCCATGACCACCTGCCCATCCGCCTGGGCGCCATCCTCTCCTTCGCCGCGCTCGGTGCCGAGGGCGAGGGCGGCATGCTCCACGGCCTGGAGGACCGCGCTCGCGAGGTGCAGGAGATGGTGTTCGCCATCATCCTCGCTCGGGACCTGCGCGCCTCGCGCCGGGGAGAGCCTCCCGACTTGCTGATCAGCGCCCTGTCCAGCGCCCGGCCCGAGGTGCGCTACGCCGCCGCGCGCGCGCTGGAGCTGCGGGCCGACCCCGCCGCGTACCAGGCCCACCTGGTGGAGGCGCTGCTGCCCCCCAAGCCGGAGAAGGCCGGGGACATGAAGGAGTGGCCCGCCGAGGACGAGCGCGCCCGCCGCATGGTGGGGCTGGCCGAGGCGCTCGCCAGCGACGTGTCCGAGCAGCGCTACGCGGCCGCCCAGGTGCTCAACCTGCGCCACAAGCCGCTGGACTACTTCCGCGAGGCCCAGAAGGTGGCCCGCCCCCGCTCGCTGGAGGCACCGTGGAAGCCGGAGACCACGCCCAAGCCCGGCCCGGAGAAGCCCGCCAAGAGCTGGCTGCGGCGCCTGTTCGCCACCGGCAAGGAGGCCGCGCCCTCGCCCGAGGCGCTGGCCTCCGCCGAGCGTCAGCACCTGCGCCGGCTCGCCTTCGGCGCCTACGTGGGCCTGCTGCGGCAGGTGTCCGCTGGGGATGACGAGGGCCACCGCGTGCGCCGTGACGCCGTGGACCGCGTGGTGAAGCTCACCCAGGAGGGCTTCGCCGGACAGCCCGCCGCCGTGGCCGCGCTCCTGCGAGCCCTGGAGGATCCGCACCAGTTGGTGCGCAAGGCCGCGCTCGCGGGCCTCAAGGAGCTGTACCCCGCCGGCTCGGACGAGCCGCTGTCCCTGGCCCTCGCCTCGCTCGCGCCGGACGTGGCCCGCGCGGCGCTGGAGGAGCTGGCCGCGCGGGGAGATTCCTCCCGGCCGCGCATCACCGCCGCGCTCAACTCGCCGCTGGCGGACGTGCGCAAGTACGCCTTCGAGCTGCTGGAGAAGCTCAGCCCCGCCGGCAGCCTGGAGCCGCTGCTGGCCGCGCTCTCCAGCGAGCACGCGGACCTGCGCATCGGCGTAATCGAGCGGCTGGCCGGCGCCAATGACTCGCGCGTCACCGAGGCGCTGGGCCGTGCCATGGCCAGCGAGCACGAGGACCTGCGGATGCGCGCCTCGGAGCTGCTCGCCTGGCGCAAGGATGACCGTGCCGTGGAGGTGCTCGGCACCTTCCTGCGCTCGGAGAATGCCGCCAACGCCAAGCGCGCCATGGAGGCGCTGTCCCGACTGTCCTCCCCCGCCGCCGTGGCCGCGCTTGCCAGCCGGCTGCGTACCGCGACGGCCCTGGAGGAGCGCACCCAGCTCGTGAAGGCGCTGGGCCGCACCCGCAACCCCGAAGCGGTGGAGGTGCTGGCGCGGCAGGTGTTGGAGGACGAAGCCCCGAGCGTGCGTCTGGCCTGCATCGCCGCCGCCATGGAGGTGGCGGACCGAGACGTGAAGCCACTGCCCGATGGCACCCCGGACCTGAAGAAGCGGGACGCCGCGTTGGCGGTGCGTTTCCTGAGCTCCGCCGCGCGCTCTGCGGACGCCGCCGTCCGGGTGGCCATTCCCCGCGAGCTGGAGCACGGCGCCGACGCCGGACAGGACGCGCTGCTCCTGAGCCTCTTCGCGGACCGGGACGTGACGGTGCGCCGGGAGGCGGTGGCCCGCTACGCCCAGCGCGTCGTCCACCAGGGCGCGAAGGTGGAGCCCCTCGAGGAGGTGCTGCGCGCGGGTGCCCGCGAGCTGATGCTGCCCGCCGCCGAGGCCGCTGCCTTCAAGCGGCTCCCCAGTGCGCTGCGCCCGCTGCTGCTGTACTCGCGCGCCGGCGAGGTGGGCGAACGCGAGCGGGCGCTGCTGGCGCTCGGCTCGCTGGGAGACGCCCGCGCGCTGGCCGAGCTGGAGACGGTGGCCGCCGGAGGAACACCCGAGGCTCCCTCCGAGCCAAGCATGGTGGTGGCCGCCATCGAGGGCCTGGGCCGGCTGGCCGCGAAGCTCCCCGAGGGCGAGGACCGCAAGCGCATCGAGGAGAAGGTGGAGGCCGCCGCGACCGAGTCGGAAGCCCACGAGCAGCAGCAGGCCGGCGTGCGCGGGCTGCGCTACATCGGCGGCGAGCGGGCGCGGGTGAAGATCGAAGCGCTGCTCACCGACGACGACGCCTCCAGCCTCGTGCGCACCACCGCCGCGACCGAGCTGGGCAAGCTGGGCGATGGGGAGTCCGAGGCCGCCCTGGCCTCGGTGCTCGACCACTACGACTTCGGGCTGCGCAAGGAGGCCCGCAAGGCGCTGGACGCGCTCTTCCCGAAGGACCGGGTGCGGGTGGAGTTCCTCGCCGTGGCGAGCCGGTTCGCGGACATCTCCCAGCCGGCGGCCACCTACCTCGCGGACGAGGCCGAGCCCTCGCAGCTCGTCCCCCGACTGGCCACGCTTAAGGACGAGGCGCTGCGTCGGCGGATCCGCCGGGGAATCATTCGCCGAGGCACCCTGCCCATCGCCGAGCTGGTCACGCTGCTCGCCCACGAGCAGCCCCTGGCCCGCGAGGAGGCCGCCCTCGTCATCGGCTCATGGACTGGAGAGCCACGCGCACCGCTGCCTGCCTCGGACACGGCGAAGCTCGCCGGAGCGGTGGCGGCCGCCGAGCGCCGCACCTCCTCCGAGTGGGCCGCGGCGCCGGGGCCGAAGCGGCCTCCGTTGTCCCTCGCGTGGCAGCGGCTGCTGTGGGCAGGCTCCCGGCTGGGTGTCGCGGAGCTGGCCACGGGGGCTCGCGCCATCCTCCAAGGCGGCGAGGCCGGAGCTCCGGCGGAGGTTCGCCAGGAGGCGGCCCGCGCGCTGGGTACGCTGGGCACGGCGCAGGCGGGAGCCAAGGCCGTGCTCTCCGCCGAGAAGGAGCGCGCCAGCGCGGCCGAGGCGCTCCGCACGCGGCTGTCAGACCCAGACGCCCGGGTGCGCGCCGCCGCGGCGGACTCCCTGGCGCGGCTGGCCCCGGAGCGCGCCGAGTGGGCGCTGGCGGTCAAGCCGTTCGACCCCGTGGCCGTGGGCCCCATGGCCGCGGGGCTGCGCGCCCCCGAGCCGCTGAAGTCCTCCGAGGGACGCCGAGCGGCGCTGCCCGGCGTCATCGCCGAGCACCAGCTCGCGCCGCTGCGCCCGCTGGCCACCGGAGGCTCGACCGAGGTGAAGCAGGACGCCTGGGCCGCGCTGGGACGCCTGGGTGGAGATGACGCGGCGGAGCTGCTGCGCGGCCTCGCCTTCGACAAGGGCCAGTCGGAAGAGCTGCGCAAGGCGGCCTACCGCGCCCACAAACGAGCACGCCGGGCCGCCGAGCGCGCCCGGAAGGAAGGAACCCCGTCGTGACGACCGCCGCCCCCCGTCACCCCGTCGAGCTGCGCTACGCCACCGCGAGCGAGGTGGAGGCCCGCGCCGAGGCCTCGCGCGTGCTGCTGGCCCTGGAGGGCTCTCGCGGCACCGTGGGCCTGCGCGGCCGGGTGCGCGAGCCCGCCCTCTTCCGTGACGCCCTGGCCGCCACCCTCGGGGTGCTCGCCAGCGACCTGCGCTACCGGGGCCGGGACCGCACCGCGTACCTCGCCTACCTCATGAAGCAGGGCAAGCGCGCCACCGCGCAGATCTGGGAGGCGCAGAAGGCGTTCCTGGACGCCTCGCTCCAGAGCGAGGAGCAGAAGGACACGGTGCTGGACCCCGTGCTCACGGTGGATCCGGATCAGGTGTCCCTGGAGGTCTTCTCCCGAGACGAGAGCGCCTACGCGCGCCTGGCCTTCGACAACAGCCTGTTCGACGGGCGCGAGGTGGCGCACGGCTCCACCTTCCTGGACGTGCCAGCGGACCTGCTCGCCAAGGTGGACCGGCTGCGCACCTACGTGCCGCTGTCTCTGGAGGCGCACGTGGCGCTGCCCGCGCAGCAGGCCCGGGCCCCGCGCAACGTGGAGGTGCCTCACGCGTGGCTGCGCGGCTTCCTCCAGGTGCAGTCGGCGGCCACGCTGCCGGCGAACACCTGCACGCTGGCCCCCATCGACCTGTACAACCTGCTCTTCGCCCTGCGCACCCGGAAGGCGAAGAAGGCCCCGCGCGCGTTGCGCTTCGAGCTGGTGCCCGGCGCCCCGCCGCGCATGGTGGTGGAGCCTTGGGAGCTGGTGCTGGAGTGCCACGCCTCGGTGTACACGGGCACCACGCCGGCGGTGGTGCGCACCTTCGGCCGGCAGCGGCTGTCGGCCCTGGCGCGCCTGCTGCCCCACGCGCAGAGCGTGCGGGTGCAATTGCTGGGCGCGGGCCTGCCGGTGTTCTGGGTGGTGGACATGGGCGCGGCCACGCTGACGCTGGCGCTCACCGGGTGGACGGAGAGCGGCTGGTCCAGCGCGGCGGCCTTCGACGTGCTCATGCCGCGCGCGGTGCCGGAGGGGCTCTCGGAGCGGCTGCGCAACCGCCTGCGCGCCGAAGGTCCCCTCTCCTTCGAGACGCTGGTGGCGGGCGCGGGAGCTCCCAAGGACGCGGTGCGCGCGGCGTTGCAGCTCGAGTGCCTGCGCGGGCGCATCCTCTATGACATCGCCCGGGGCGCGTACCGGCCGCGCGAGCTGATGGCCACGCCGGTGGACGAGGCCGTCATCCGCTACGGCAGCGAGCGCGAGGCACGGGCGCACCGGCTGCTGGGCGACGGCGGGGCAGGCGCGGGCGAAGTCAAAGTCACCAAGGTGCATGAGGTGGTGGGCGAAGGCACGCGCATCCACGGCGAGGTGGTGGACCGGGAGGCGGTGCGCAGCTTCTTCCCCGTCTTCACGCTGGACCTGGAGGGCCGGGTAAAGGAGGCGAGCTGCGGCTGCCCGCACTTCCGCCGCTCGGGGATGCGCGAGGGCCCGTGCGAGCACATGATGGCGCTGCGGCTGGCGTACGCGCGGCGGCGCGCGGAGGAAGAGGCGCTGCGGCAGACGCCGGAGGGCCGTCAGCTCATCCGCGCGGAGACACGGGCGTACGTGCGGCGTGAGGCCACCGGGCAGGAGCAGGTGTACCGCGTCTCCCTGGACGGCAAGGTGGTGGCGGTGGAGTGGGGCCCGCGCCTGGGCGAGCCGCGCCGCCAGAAGCTGTGGTTCGACTCGGATGCCGAGGCGCGCGGGGCCTATTTCGCGCGCCTGGAGGCGTTGGCCTCTGAGGGATACATCGACGCGGCTTCGCTGCTGGTGTAGAAAACCGGATTATCTGGCCGCTTGCCCCACGGCCGACCAAGGCGGGTGCGACAGGACAAAGACTTCACAGCGAGCGATTGAGAGAGGTCCTAAAAGTATCAGCCTCAGCGCCTCGAGCGCGGGAGCGGCGTTGCGCCGCTCTGGAAGCAATGCAGGACACTCTCCGCAAGGTAGCCTGTTCTTGGCTCTCTTCCTACGGCCGTACTGCTAGCGCGCCAGGGAGCTGAACCAACGACGCAACCGCCGTTTCCCTAGCGCGCTAGCAGTACGGCCGTAGGGAGAGCCGGTGAGGCTACCGTGCCCCAGGTGAGCAGGTGGTGCCTTCAGGGCCTCTCTCGACCGCTCGCGCCTGTCGCCCCCGCCCGACGCCGCCGCACCCGACGCCCGGAGCTGCCATGACCGCCAAGCTGGAGTCGCACGTCCCCGCCGCGCCGCCGCAGCCCGCCACCGCTCCGACGCCCACCCCGCCCTCGCCCGCCGCGCTCGCGCAGCGCGAGGCCCGCCGCCAGCAGCACGAGGCGCTCCTGGCGCGGTGGAAGGGCATCGAGGAGGCGGGCGGCACGGACGCGTGGGTGCAGCAGCAGCTCGTGGCCAAGGGCGTGGCGGCCGAGGAGGTGGAGTTCGAGGAGCTGTCCGAGAAGCAGAAGGCGGCCTGGAAGGAGAAGAAGAAGGCGGAGGCCGGCGAGCGGCGCGCGCTGAAGCGCCAGGCGTGGGAGGCGTGGAAGGCCACCCACATCCACCACCTGGGCGCGGGGGTGCATTGGGAGGAGTCGCAAGGGCCGGACAAGTTCGACGTGCCGGAGCGCGAGGAGCGGGCCAAGGCCAACGGGCTGCCGGACTGGGACTCGGTGGAGGCGCTGGCCAAGGCGCTAGGGGTGTCGGTGGCGCGGCTGCGCTGGTTCGCCTTCCACCGCGAGGTGGACACGGGTACGCACTACCAGAGCTGGGAGATTCCGAAGCGGGATGGGGGCAAGCGCACCATCACCGCGCCCAAGCGGGAGCTGAAGGCGGCGCAGCGTTGGGTGTTGTCCAATGTGGTGGAGCGGCTGCCGGTACACGGGGCGGCGCACGGCTTCGTGGCAGGGCGCTCCATCCTCACCAACGCGCTGGCGCACCGGGGCGCGGACGTGCTGGTGAAGGTGGACATGAAGGACTTCTTCCCCTCGGTGACGTGGCGCCGGGTGAAGGGGCTGCTGCGCAAGGGCGGGCTGCAAGAGAACGCGGCGACGCTGCTGGCGCTGCTGTCCACGGAGGCGCCGCGCGAGGTGATGCAGTTCCGCGGCAAGACGCTGTACGTGGCCAAGGGGCCCCGGGCGCTGCCGCAGGGGGCGCCCACCTCTCCGGCGCTGACGAACGCGCTGTGCTTGCGGCTGGACAAGCGGGTGTCGGCGATGGCGAAGCGGCTGGGCTTCACCTACACGCGCTACGCGGATGACCTGACGTTCTCGTGGCGGCGAGCCAAGGGGGCCAAGGGGAAGAAGCAGGCGGACGCGCCGGTGGCGACGCTGCTGGCGCGGGTGAAGAGCATCCTCGAGGCGGAGGGCTTCACGGTACACCCGGACAAGACGCGGGTGCTGCGCAAGGGCGGCAAGCAGCGGGTGACGGGGCTGGTGGTGAACGAGGCTCCGAACGGAGTGCCCGGAGCGCGCGTGCCCCGCGAGGTGGTGCGGCGGTTGCGCGCGGCGATCCACAACCGCGAGCAGGGTAAGCCGGGCCGCGAGGGCGAGTCGCTGGAGCAGCTCAAGGGGATGGCGGCCTTCATCCACATGACGGACCCGGCCCGGGGCCGCGCCTTCCTGCAACAGCTCGAGGCGCTCGAGGCGAAACAAGCCCCTGGGCCCGCCGCGCCCTGACTACTCCACCGGGAGTTCGGAGCACTGGCTCCCTGGAAGGACTGGCAGGACCCACAGCTCCTCGCCGCCCGAGGCCTCCGTCGCGGTGAAGAAGACCTTCGAGCTGACCCGGACGAACCCGGTGGGATTCGAGGAAGCACTCCCCGGAGCAATCTCCGCCAGTGGCAGCGTGCCGGCCGCCGTGCCGTCGCTCACCCAGGGCTCGCGGCCACGGCCTTCCGTCTCCGCCGAGAAGAACAGCGTGCCCGCGATGACCGTGAGTCCCTGCGGCGACGAGCTCCCGGGCCCCGGCCTCAACTCACTCATCAGCAGCGTGCCCTTGCCGGTGCCGTTGCTGACCCACAGCTCACGGCCCCGTGAGCCATCGTCCGCGGCGAAGTAGAGCAGCCCGTTCATCGCCGCGAATGCGCCCGGCGCCGAGCTCTCCGGACCGGGCCGAATGTCCTTCACCTTCACCGTGCCCCCCGCCGTGCCGTCGCTGCGCCACAGCTCCTCGCCGGCCGCGTCCCCCGGCAGCCCTGCCTCACCCCCTCCAGCGGTGAAGAAGAGCGTCTCGCCCACGGGGGTCAACTCATGCGGGTAGAAGCCGGGAAACGAGCGCAGCGGCTGCGTCTGCGCGCCCTGTCCCCACCACAGGCTGGCCTGGCCCTGCTGTTCATCGAGCAGGAAGAAGAGCTCCGGGCCCGCCGCGGTGAACGAGAGCAGGAAGCTGTCCTCGGCGGTGGCCAGCAGGGAAGTCGCGCCGGGCACTCCCTCGCTGCGCCACACCCGCAGGGAGTTGCCCGCCTGGGCCACGAAGTAGAACGCGTCTCCAGCCTGCGTCAGACGGCGAGGGCTGGAGCTGCCCGGAGCGCCCGGGCTGGAGAGGTCCTCGCCAGCGTAGAGGTCCTCGACGAGGAAGGTGCCCTCGGGCGTCCCATCACTGCGCCACAGCTCCGTCCCGCGCGTCCCATCGTTCGCGGCGAAATAGAGGACCCCTCCGAAGGCGAGCAGCTGATCGGGCGCCGAGCCCAGGGGCCCGGGGAAGATGTCCTTCACCATCACCGTGCCCGCCTGGGTGCCATCGCTGACCCACAGCTCGCGGCCGTGGACCCCATCCTCCGCGGTGAAGAAGAGCTTGTTCCCCGCCACGGTGAGGCGACGCGGATTCGAGGTCGCCGTGCCGGGCCGCGCATCCTTCACCAGTGCAGGCCCCGCCCCCTGAGGGCCACCGCTGATCCACAGCTCGCGGCCATGCACCCCATCCTCCGCCGTGAAGAAGAGCGCGCCCTGGGCGTGGATCAGCTCACGGGGCTTGGAGCCCGTGGTGCCCGGGCGGATGTCCGCCACCCGCGAGGCGGAGAGGTTGCACAGCCTTCCCGCGACCTCGGCTTCCACGGGAGCGGGCTCCTCCGGGTAACCCTCCTCTGGAGGAGCAGCACAGGCAGCGGAAAACGCCAACACCACCCCGAGCGAACGCCAGGTTCCCATCGACCGACCCCTTCCCACGAAACGCGCCACCAGCCCCGAGTGGAGGTGCAGTCGATTCTCACGCCGTGGGAGAGGCCCCCCTTACGCGGGAGGCCGAAACTGGCGCCTGGCCGACACTGCTGGACCTGTCGTCCAAGGCAGATGTGAAGTCCTCATCCATCCCCGTGAGCGCCACTGAACGTCTACACTGCGCCCCCGTGAACATCCCCCGGAGTGCCCGTTCGCTGGCGCAGTGGCTCCTGCTGGGAGCGCTCGTCGGTGGGGTGTGCGGCGTGGCCTCGGCGGTCTTTCTCTTCCTCCTCGAGAAAGCCACCGCGCTGCGGGAGCTGCACCCGGGCCTCGTCTACACGCTGCCGCTGGCCGGGCTCGTCATCGGCGCGCTGTACGCGAAGTGGGGAGCTCCCATCCGAGGCGGCAACAACCTGATCATCGACACGGTACACGAGGGAGACCGACAGGTGCCGCTGCGCATGGCGCCCATGGTGCTGCTGGGCACGGTGCTCACCCACCTCTTCGGAGGCAGCGCTGGCCGCGAAGGCACCGCCGTGCAGATGGGAGGCAGCCTCGCGGACGCACTCGCCCACCGCCTGCGCGTCTCGCCGGAAACGCGCCGCGAGCTGCTCGCCGCGGGAATCGCCGGAGGGTTCGGCTCGGTGTTCGGCACACCCATCGCGGGCGCCGTCTTCGGGCTGGAGGTGGTCGTCGTGGGGCGCCTGGGCTACGAGGCGCTGCTTCCGGCGCTGGTGGCCTCGGTGGTGGGCGACCTGGTGACGCGCGGGCTGGGAATCGACCACACAGTGTACCCGACGCCCACGGCCTTGCCGCTCTCGGCGGGTGTGCTGGCGAAGTGGCTGGTCTTCGCGGTGGCGGTCGCGGGGGTGGCGATCCTCTTCGTGGAGGGGACACACCGGCTGAAGAAGCTGCTGGAGGGCCGCATTCCCTCACTGCCGCTGCGCATGGCCGTGGGAGGGCTGGCGGTGGTGGGGCTGTGGAAGCTCGTGGGGACGGACGCATACCTGGGGCTGGGCGTGCCCACCATCGTCCGCGCCTTCGTGGACCCGGCGCTGCCCGAGTCGGCCTTCGCGTGGAAGCTGCTCTTCACGGCCGTCACGCTGGGAGCGGGCTTTCTGGGCGGAGAGGTGACGCCGCTGTTCTTCGTCGGCGCGGCGCTGGGCAACGTGCTGGCTCGGCTGCTGGGGCTCCCGGTGGACCTGGGGGCGGCGGTGGGCATGGCGGCGCTGTTCGCCGCCGCGGCCAATACGCCGCTGGCCCTCTCCATCATGGCGGTAGAGCTGGTGGGCGCGAGTGTCCTGCCCCACGTGGCCATCGTCGCCACGATGGCGTACCTGCTCACGGGTCAGCGCGGCATCTACCCAGCGCAGCGCATCGCCCGGCTCAAGCATGGCGGACCGCTGCTGGCCCGGCTCATGCCGCTGCGCGAGCTGCCCTCGGAGCCCCCGGAATCGAAGGGCGAGCCCGAGCCAAAGGAACCCTCACGAGACTGAGGCAGCGCCTCCCAGCGCCCTACCGCGAGGGATTCAGGGCGAAGTCGACGGGAATGACGAACTCGGCGGTGGGGCTCGGGTGGCCTACGGGCAGGGGCTCGAAGGGAGCGGCGGCCTCGACCATGCGCAGCGCCTCGGTGTCGAGCACGGAATGGCCAGAGGAGCGCGCGAGCATGGGCGCTCCGGCGAGCGAGCCGTCCCGGTTGACGCGGAACTGGATCCGGGCCGTGCCCTGCATGCCGAGCCGAACCGCGCTCGCCGGGTAGCGCCGCTGCCGGGTCACTCCCGAGAACAGGCGCCGCGAATAGGCCCGAAGCTCACCCGAGGAAGCCCCCGCGCCACGTGGAGCGCTCGTGCTCCCTTGCGTGCCCATGTTCAGCCCTGAAACCCCCGCCAGGGCGGCAGCGGACACGGCCCACGCGCGGGTATCCACCGCATCCTCGGAAGCCCCCTGGGAGGCGCCCTCCTCTCCTGAGAAATCTCCCCCGGAGGCCCCCGGCTCGGAATCCAACGAGGGAATCTCCCCCGTGGCGGAATCGGAAACCGCCCCCGTCTCCTCGGGACGAGCCACCCCAGGTGCCTTCTTCGGGAAAGGAATCACGACCACCTTCCGGGGCCGGTTCACGCTACGAGGAACACGCTCGGGCGGACGCTCCGGCACGGCCTCGACGGGAGCCGCCGCGCCCACCGGGCGCGAAGCGGAAGCAACCTGCCCGGCACCCGGGACGTCACCCGCCCCCTCGAACCAGATGATCGGCGCGACATCGGAAGGAGCCCCCCGAGCCACGCGGCTCTCCGACATCCGCGCGGATCCGTCTCCCTGGAGGAGCAGCGCCAGGAAGCCATGCAGCGCCACGGAAGCGCCCAGAAAGAGCAGCAGGCGCCCGGGGCCGCCCCGCCTCTCAGCGCTCCCAGCTCTGGCGGCCTCCCATGGCATCGCCACGATGTATTGCAAAGGCGCCGAGCCATCAACCCGGCCCCTCCTGATAAGCAGGCAGCCAGTCCGTGTCCTCTAACTCCGTGCCCGGATCATCTTCCCAGTTCCAGTCGAAACCTGGCTGTGGCGATTCGGCAATCCTCGGTTCTGGCACCGGGCGATTCCGCGCCTCGAGGGCCCTCCGGATGTCGGCTCCCTGCCGAGCCATGAGCAGCTCCACATATGGCGTGAGGGTCTTCGTGACACGGCAGATGGCCGCGAAGCGGAGGACCTCCTCCGGTGAGCAACACCCAGCCAGCAGGGCCGTCTTGAGCGCACGAACCGCTACCGGATAGCCGAGTTTATTGCGGTACTTGAAGAGGTCCGCCACGGTCTTTGCCACGCTGTAGACACGCACTGGCACACCGCGATCCGCATGATGTTCGATGCCCTCGGAAAGCGCCGGCCCAGAGAAGCGGACAATGCGCAGCGAAGGTTGCTGTCGGCGTGGGCGACGGGCCTTCTCTCCGATAGCGAGGCACACCTCCACGGGCTCCTCGGTCAGCAAGCCATGGAAGTAGAGCGCCGAAGAGAGACACACCACCCCCTGCGGGACGCATTTGGCCGCGATGGTCGTCCTGCAAAATGGGCGATGGGACCACCCCCAGACACCGGGTGCCACCTGCCTCAACATCAACCGCAGCCATGGCAGGGGCACACCTCGATGCGCCAGATCGCGTGGCCGAAGCAGTCCCAGCTGATCCGCCAGCTCTGCTACCGAAGGCCTCGTCAACCGGTCTGCTCGTGGCTTCAGTCTGTTGCTCGCCATCCTCCACCTCCCCCAACCCATGCAGCGCGGTGCTCTCCCTACCTGGAGGGGCTGACACGCGGGTTGAGGGGATAGGCCACGCTTCCGAGCCACTGCTGCGCGGCACTGTTCGAAAATGTCGGGACTTTTGCGACCCCAAAACCCCCGACATTTCCGAACAGCGAGTTCCCAGGCTCCCCTGGGGGTCCGTGACGCCTGTGCGCCTACTGCCCCATGGCATCGGTTGCTTTACCGAGCGGACCTCAGGGCGCGCCTTGGACCGCCACGCCACCGGCCGGCGCTTCCGGGGTGCGCGGCGTCGGCGTGGCCACTGTGACGCCCTCGGGCAACATCTTCAGGATGCGCTCGCGCCGCAGCTTCTGCATCGCCAGGCGCCGCTCCAGCGCGGTCCGCTCCACCTTCGCCGCGGCCTTGGCCGCCTTCGCCTTGCGACCCTCGGGCAGCGGCTGCGCATCCAGCTGTGCCACGCGCCCGACGACGGCCTCCACCTCCCGGTCGAGCAACAACGGCTGGATGTTGCGCAGCTCCTTGCGCTTGCGCGTGAGCGCGTTGTTCTCGATCCACACCGGCAGCGCCGACACCGCGTCCAGCTCCACCGGGCCGCCCGCCTCGCGCCGCACCCACGCCACGCGCAGCAGCATCGAGTCCCGCACGTCCCCGTCCTTGCCCGGGCCGCCCGGCTTGTACGTGTAGAAGCGCCCCTGGTTCGCCACCAGGTTACCCAGTGAGTACGCGATGAGCGCCTTGCGCCCCTCTGGCGTCGTGTACTGCTCCAGCGGCTGCAGCACGTGCGGGTGGTGGCCAATCACCGCCCCCGCCCCCGCATCGATGAGAGCGCGCGCCAGCTGCTGGTCCTCCGGGTGGGGCTGCTCGGCGTACTCCGCCCCCCAATGCACCATCACGAAGAGCACGTCACACTGGCCCGCCGCCAGGCGCACCTGCTCCACCAGCTGCTCCACGCTCACCTCGCGCTCCTGGTCCTCCACCTTGTACGGCACATAGGCGACGTGCGGGCCCTCGAGGTCCTCCGGGTTGGTGAAGCCATTCATCCACCGCGTGAAGGACAGGAAGCCCAGCCGCATCCCTTTGACGTCCATCACCACCGGCTCCCATGCCGGCGAGAGCGAGACGCCCGTGCCCACGTGCTGGATGCCCGCCGCGTCCAGGTGCCGCAGCGTCTCGACCATCCCCGGCAGGTTCTGATCCCGAGCGTGGTTGTTGGCGGTGGAGACCAGCTTCACGCCCGCCGCGGCCAGCGCGCGCACCATCGCCGAGGGCGCGTTGAACAAGAACTGCCGCGTCACCGCCTTCTTGTTGTCGGTGACGGGCGTCTCCAGGTTCACCACCGCCACGTCCACGGCGCGCAGCTCGCCCGCGATGGGCTCGAACACGTGGTCCCATCCCTCGTTGTTGAGGGAGCGAGGGGGCTCGCCCTTCACCTCCGGCGGTGCGCTGAGCGCGTGGGCCTGGGCTGCCTTCTTCAACTCGCCATGAGGAATCACATCTCCGCCGAAGACGAGCTCCACGCGCGTGGCGGGTGCGGGAGTCGTGGCGTAAAGCAGGGGGGCGAGCAGGAGGACGGGGGAGAACACGCCCTGCAGCTTAGTTCACTCCCTGATGATCTCGGAAAGAGGCCAGAATTCGGCCTCGCCCGAGCCCAGCCGAGCAGGCGACCGCCAGAGGCCCTCCTAGGTCGTCAGCACGAGCTTGAGGAGTTCGGGTGGACTGCCCACGCGCATGGGAGGCCCCCAGAAGCCGCAGCCCCGGCTCACGTACAGATGCGAGCCGCCATGCTGATAGAGCCCCGCGGAGTGCTCCCAGCTCAGCCCGATGAAGAGGGTCATCGGAAAGAGCTGCCCGCCATGGGTGTGGCCGGAGAGCTGGACATCCACGCCTCGCTCGGCGGCGACCTTGAAGTTCGCGGGCTGGTGCGCCAACAGCACCGAAGCACGGTCCGGATCCCGCCCCATGAGCGCCTGGTCGAGGTCATAGCCTGGCCTGCCGCGCCGCCTCCCGCCGCTCCAGTCGTCCACGCCCACCAGGTCCAGCGAGCCGCCCGCATCCCCGACGCTCATGTGGCGGTTGCGCAGCACTTGGAGGCCCAGCTTCTCCAGGAACCCCGTCCAGGCCACCTCCCCCGAGAAGTACTCGTGGTTGCCGGTGACGAAGAAGCTCCCGAAGCGAGACTTCAGGTTGCCGAGCGCCGCGACGGCCCCACCCAGCGTCGCCACATCCCCATCCACCAGGTCCCCGGTAATCGCCACGAGGTCCGGCCGGAGCGCGTTGGCTCGGCGGACCAGCTCGTCCATGAACCGGCGCTCGATGAACGGGCCCACGTGGATGTCCGTGAGCTGGACGATGCTGAGTCCGTCCAAAGCCTTGGGCAACTTCGGCACCCGGACCGAAATCTCCGTCACCTCGGGCGCCGCGAAGGCCCGCCAGCGCCCATAAGCGGCCACTCCGCCCCCGGTGACCACGGCCGTGCCCGCCACCGCCCGGGCCAGGAAGTGTCGCCGCGCCTCGTCCACCGGAGGCGCCGAGGGCACACGGAGCCGTTTGCCCAGCACCACCAGCCCTCGAGTGAGGTCCAGGAAGAGGAGCGCGAGCACCAGGAAGAGCGCCAGGCCCATCCAGGTATACGTCGCCACCGCGAGCACGCCGGCGACACTTGCCGGGAATAAGTCCTCCAGCGAGCGCCGGTACATCAGCAGAGCCGACAGGAGGACCAGCACCGCCATCGCCAACAGCCGGGGCACGCGGCCTCGCACCAGCGGCCGCACCAGGCGCCGGTACAGGTACAGGTGTCCCAGCACGGCGCCGGTCGCGATGAGCAGCGAGAAGGAGAAGAACCGGAACGGCATGAATGCCTTCACCCTCGGGACTACTTCGGGCCGAAGAGGCGGTCTCCCGCCTCGCCCAGCCCCGGCACGTTGGGACGGCTCAGCTCATCCACGAGCCGTCGGTGCGCGCCGTCCACTTGCGCGTCACCTTCTTGAGGTAGCTCCAGAACTCCACGCCACCCTGGCCGGTGATGTCGCCATGGCCGAAGCGCGACTCGTTGATTCCACCAAAGGAGAATGGCTCGCGCGGAACGGGCACGCCTACGTTGACGCCCACCATGCCCGCCTTGGCGTTGTCCACCACATGCTGAGCCACGATGCCGTTGGTGGTGAAGACCGAGGCCGCGTTCCCGTAGGGCGAGGAGTTCTGCAGCTCGATGGCCGCCGTGAGCGTGGGCACGCGCACGATGGAGATGAGCGGGCCGAACAGCTCCTTGGTGTGGGCCTCGGAGCCCGGACGCACGTGGTCCAGGATGGTGGGGCCCAGCCAGTTGCCGCCCCCGTACGCCGCGCCCGAGGGCTTCTTGCCGCGCCCGTCCACCAGCACCTTGGCGCCGTCCGCCTCGGCCCGGGCGATGGCGGCCTCCAGGCGCTCCTGCGCCGCGCGGTCGATGAGCGCGCCCATGCCGGGGCCCATCTCGATGGCGGCGGCGCGGCGCGCCATCTCGTCGATGATGTGCTGCACATCGCCCACCGCCACCATCACGCTGGCGGCCATGCAGCGCTGGCCCGCGCACCCGGTGAACGAGTCCACCACCGCCTGCGGGGTGAACACGGGGTCCGCGTCCGGCACGACGATGAGGTGGTTCTTCGCGCCGCCCAGGGCGAGCACGCGCTTACCGCGCGCGGTGCCCTCCGCGTACACGCGCCGGGCGATGTTCGTGGAGCCCACGAAGCCCACCGCTTGGATGTCCGGGTGCTCGAGGATGCCGTCCACGGCCTCCTTGCCACCGTGAACGATGGAGAAGACGCCGGGGGGAACGCCCGCCTCCAGCATCAGCTCGCCCAGCAGCAGCGAGGTGAGCGGCACCTTCTCCGAGGGCTTGAGGATGAAGGCATTGCCCAGGGTGATGGCGGTGGGAATCATCCACAGCGGCACCATGGCCGGGAAGTTGAACGGAGCGATGCCAGCCACCACGCCGAGCGGCTCGCGCTTGAACTCGCAAGTCACTCCGCGGCTCACCTCGAGCGCGCCGCCCGTGTCCAGGTTCTGGACGGACAGGGCGTAGTCACACACCTCGATGCCCTTGAGCAGCCCGGCGCGCGCCTCGGCGATCGTCTTTCCCGCCTCGCTGGCGGCGAGGTTGGCAAGCCGCTCGATGTGCTGCTCCAGCAGCATGCGGAAGCGGAACATGCGCGAGGTGCGGTCACGCAGGGCGGTGGCGCGCCAGCCCTCGGCGGCCTTCTTCGCCGCCTCTACTACGGGCGCCACGCCCGCGGCGGGAGTCAGGGGAACGCGGCCGATGACGGTGCCCGTGTAGGGACTGCGCACGTCGAGCATCGCGGCGCCGGCGGGGGTTACCCACTCGCCACCCACGAGGTTGCGGCCAATGATCGGAGTTTCAGGAAGCTGAACGTAAGTAGCAGACACGTGGACCCCCCAAGGGTTCGTCACGGGAAGAAGCAGATCCTAACAGGGCGGCGCCAGGGATCCGCAACCGATGCACCCTGGGGGTGCGACGCGGTGCGACATGGGCGGATCTCTTCGCTTGGTGTTGTCAGGCTCCAGGCTAACGTACGCCCCCTCGATTCGTTGGAAGCTCTACAGGAGAGCGCATGAGCCAGAGCGTGAGTCCAGAAGGTGCCCGGGTACGTTGGCTGGTGGCGGGGGCGGTGACGGCCTCGCCCACGGGTCGCCGGTTCCTCCTCAAGCCGGACACCTTCGCCGAGGAGCTGGCCAAGGCCGCCTCCGGGCTGCGCGTCAGCGTGCCGGACCGGCTTGGCGGGGCCGAGCAGCGCACCTTCGAGCTGTCCTTCGACAAGCTGCGCTCCTTCGGGGTGATGGAGCTGCTGGGCGCGGTGCCCGAGCTGAAGAAGCTCCAGGGGCTCACCGAGGGCTTCATGAAGGCCGACCCCTCCCGTCCGCTCACTCCGGACGAGGGCGCCGCGCGTGTGGCGGAGGTGGTGGGCGCCGGCCGGCTGTCGGCCGCGGTCTCCGCGGCGCTGGGGGGCACGCCTCCCGCGGCGGCTCCGACTCCCGCGAGCGCTCCGGCGGCGGCCTCCTCGGGTGGGGATGACCTCGTCGGCGAGCTGCTGGCCAAGGCGGAGGCCACCTCTCCCTCGGCGACGGCGAAGGCGGGGGTGGATGCGTTCGTGCGCGCCATGGCGCCCAAGGGCGCGGGCCCGGCGAAGATGACGCCGGATGCGCGCCGGGCGGTGCGGGATGCCATCGAGCTGGCGTTGATCCAGACGGGCAAGGACCTGCTGGCCGCCGAGCCGGTGGCGCGGCTGGAGTCCGCTTGGCGCGGGCTGAAGTTCCTGTTGGAGCAGTGCCCCACCGCCTCCGGCATCGCCGTCGAGGTGCTGGACGTGGAGCCCGCGCAGGTCCCCGATGCGCTGGAGAAGGCAGTGGAGGCCGAGCCGTTCGAGCGGCCGGACGTGTGCTTCGTCATCGACGCGACGGACGACGTGGCGCGGCTGCGCCGGCTGGCGGCGATCGGCGAGGAGTCCCAGGTGGCGGTGGTGGTGGCGGTGACGCCGGCGCTGCTGGGCACCACGCTGGCGGAGCTGCCCACGGCGCTGGAGGACGCGAAGCTGGGCACCACGGGAGACTGGGCAGAGCTGCGCAAGGAGGACTCCACGCGCTGGCTGAGCCCGGCGCTCAACCGAATCGTCCTGGCGAGCGAGAAGCGGGGGGTGCTCAACCGCGCGTGCTTCGCGAGCCCGGCGTTCGCGGTGGCGGCGATGATGTCGGCGAGCTTCCAGGCCACGGGCGGCTTCGCGCGCATCACCGGCAACGCGGGCGGATTGAGGGCTCCGGGGACGTGGGAGCCGCCGACCGGGAAGGACTCGGGCTCGGCCTATCCCACGGAGGCGTTCCTCTCCATCCGCGCGCAGACGCGGCTGTCGGAGCTGGGCGTGCTGGGCGTGGGCAGCGGGCGCAACACGGACATGTTGCTCTTGTCGGTGGCGCCGATGGCGTGCTCCAACGCGCACGTCATGCCGCTGCCGGCGCAGTTGCTCACTGGCCGAATTGTTCGCTTCGCCCTGTGGGTGCGGGATCAGCTCCCGGCGGGCTCCAGCGCGAAGGACATGTCGGATCTCTTCTCGCAGGCCGCGCAGGTGTTCCTCTTCGGAGGCGCGGCGGACATCGGCAAGCTGGAGGCGCAGCTGGTGCCGGGCGAGGGCGGCAATCAGCTCATCCAGGTGGAGGCGGCGGTGAAGCCGGAGCAGGCGGGCACCCGCTTCCACCTCGCCTTCTCGCTGCCGCTGCGGCACTGAGACGCACGCCCTCCCGTACACGTTCGGCCCTCTGGGGTTGAACGTGTACGCGGGCTCCGGGTTCCATGGGCGTCACACCGTGGTGCGTGGCGCGCCTGATGGGTGCATGCTGACAGTCATGACGAGCGTCCCTGCACTGGTGCGTGTGGTCCTGCTCCTGTGCCTCACGGTCCATGTCGCATGCGCCACCTCGCAAGCGGGCATTGCGGACGGTGCCTCGCCCACGCCGGTGAAGACGAGTTCGCTGCCTGGAGGCCGCCTGCGCCTCTCCTTCGCCCCGACATCCGCCAACTCCGCTCAGGAGGTGCTGTGCTGGGAGGAGACCCAGGAGATGCTCACGCTCTTCCAAGCGGCCTTTCTGACGGATCGGCCTCAGATCCGAGTGATGTCACCCGCGTGGTCTGGACGCTCGGGTGAAGTTCCCACTGCAAAGTGGGAGGCGCGGCTGCGCGACCAGTTCTTGTCTCGCTTCGGTCCGACGCTGTTGCCACTCCCAGAGCGATTGGAACAGAGCCCGTTGTTCCAAGCGCTGAAGCTCTCGCCCCGCTATATGGGGGCCGGGGTACGCGAGGCGGCCCGAGAGATGTTCGACTCTCCCGTCTTCGTTGCCAGCGTCTGCCTCTCGGTGCTGGTGTACTTCGCTGCATGGATCGCGCCCGAGCCTCTCTTCACCAAGGCACTCGCGGCGACCGTGACGACGGTGCTGGCCATCACCGTGGGAATCCTGGAGCTGACGAACCTGGCGCTGGCTTGCCTGAAGCTCTATCGAGAGTCCGAGGCGGCCAGGACAGAAGACGAGCTGGAAGCGGCCGCGGAACACTTTGGCAAGGCCGTGGGAGGCACGACCCTCCGGGTGTTGATGTTGGTGGCAAGCTTTGGAGTGGCCAAGGGACTTCCGCCAGTGCCTCCGGGGAGTGCATGGACAGTGCTCGGGCCGCCTCGCTACGCGGTGGAAGGTGGACTGGCGCTAGGAGCTACGAGCACGGCGCACCTCGTCGCCGATGGCAGCCTCATCCTCAGCGGGGTTGCGACGGGTGAGGTGGCTCAGCGGCTCTGCGGAGGCCTCGCCGTCTGCGCGACGATGGAGGAGGTAGGCGGCGCACCCAAGCTGTCCACGCGGTATGGCCCACCCCACACGCGGCAGAACGCAGCACACAATGAGGCCATCGAGCGGGAGCTGGCCGCCCGCGAAGTGGCAGGACATACCGACCTGCGCAAGAACAAGGCGCAACTAAAGGCCAACGGCGACCCTGTTTTCGACTCCGACCCGGTGGATGGAACCCACTTTCGCAGACCCGATGTGTCCTCGCTCAGACCCGATGGGATACGGCACAACACCAACTATGTCTCCAACCCCAGGGACCTGAAGCGTGAGCTGGATGCCTTCGAGGCGATGAAACGCGCAGACCCCAAGGCGATTCAGGACCTGTACCTCCTGGATGGAACATTGCTTCGTCGACACGTGCCTCCCGGCGTGGCCTCCGCACTGGCGGGAGGCTAGGCGAGCGATGGCGCTAAAGCCCGACATGGCCCAGCTACAAGACGAGCTGATCACGGTGTTCCATCAAGGCGACGAAGGCCGGGCACGCGCGCTCGTGTCGCGGCTTGGCGCGGAGCCCCGGCAAGCGAGGGCCGTGCTGGAAGCCATGCTGGAGAACCCCGAGGCCCGAGTGAGGCAAGCAGCGGCGTTCGGGCTCGGCGAGCTAGGAGGATCGGCCAGCGCACGGCGCCTGGAGCAGCAACTCGCCCTTGAAGAGACCCGGGGTGATTACGACGGGGAATCCGTCGCAGAGGTCATCACCCAGGCGCTGAGCCGCATCAAGGAGACGGGCGCACGGGCAACTCTGGTGCGGAGACTGAAGCGACTGGTGACTGGCTCGCCGCAGCCCTCGGAGGTCACTCTGCTGGCACGCGCGCTGTGGAGAAACAGGCACCCCGAGCTGCTGCCTGCCGTGCAGCAAAGCATGGAGCAGCTCTCTCTCCCTGCGCCGAGTTCCTTGCACGGACTGAGGGTGCTCCTAGAGAAACCGCCGGAAGCGCTGGGTGCGTGGGCCCGAGAGCCAGCGATCCCCGTGGAGTACAAGACACGTGTGCTCACGGTTCTGGAGGAGGACGTGCCAGAGCACTGGGCCTCCACGCTGACGGCGTTCATCGCCACGGCCCGGATGCTCCTTCCCCAGGCGGTGAGCCAGGAGGGCGAAGCGGCAGACTACTGCGAGCGTCTGTTCAGCCTGCTGCTCCTGCATCGAGAGCGTCTCCTGGGGGCCCTACCGGCAGAGGCCCGCACGGAACTGCACGCAGTCGCTCGGGCTTTGGTGGCGGCAACCTCCATGGGCTGTGCCGTCCGAGCCGCGGTCATGCTCAAGCTCGTGGGACGAGAGGAAGACGCAGCACTCCTCGAGGCCCATCGCCCCGGCGATGCCACCTTCGCCAAGGTCTTCGATGACGCCGCGCACGCGCTGCGCGGCCCTCGAAGGAGCTGACCTGCCTCTCACTCATGTTTCGCTGGAGCCTGCTCAGTGCCGCGCGAGCAGTTGCTGGTGCCGCTCGGAGAGCAGCGAGGGCGCCACCCTGCGCCGCAGCCCCTCGAACACCCGGGCGTCCTCGCCCGCCAGACTCGCGCCCAGCTCCCGCGCCTCCAGGAAGAGCTCCAGCGCCAGGCCCCACCGCAGCCCCGCCCGCGCTCCCTCGCCCTGCTCGCTCAGCAGCTCTCCCTCTTCGGCCACCAGCCGCGCCAGCACCACCACCCGCTGGGGATGACCCAACAGCCGGGCTGTCGAGGCCGCGTCCGCCATCGTCAGCACGCTGTACTCCATGCCCAGCGTCGCCAGCGCCGTCTCCCGGATGAGCCGATGGGCCTCCTCGGGCCGCTGTTCCTGCCGCGCCTTCAGCAGGGCCTTGAGGGCCTGGGCGAACTGCTCGATGAGGCGCTCGATGTAGTCCTTGGTGATCATGCGGAAGTCGTCGGCCACGGCCAGTGGCCCTTGGGGAGCTGCAACGCCGCGTACAAGTCCCTTGCTCCCGAGCCGAGCACACCCACCGCCATGAGGCTGAGCGTGACACGCAGCGCTTGCGGCACGGGAGCGGGCTCGGCCAAGAACTCCGTGGGCAGCCGCCACCACGCGAGCAGTACGGGCACGAGGTATGCCAGCGCCGCGCCATAGATGATGGCCATCACCGTGTGCATGCAGCGCTCGCCCGGGAACACTCCGCCGAGCGGTCGCCGCACCGCGTCCTCCACCACGAAGTCAGCCAGGGTGATAACGATCTCCGCGGCGATGAGGAGCGCGAGCACCGCCGCCCAGGCCCCTCGCCACGCCACCCACGGCAGGCTCCCGAAGAGAATCGAGTAGAGGAAGTCGCGCGCGGCGTGGAGCAGCAACTCGGGCCGGCTACCGGGGACTCCCGCGGGCAGCCGCGCCCGCCACTCGTGGTAGTAGAGCGTGTCGAGCGCCCCCAGCGCTCCCTGGGTAGCGAGCAGCCACAGCGCGATGCTCATGACGCCTGCTCCTCGGGACGGACGAGGCCCTCGTAGGTGAGCAGCCAGTCCGTGAAGGCGGTGCCGATCCGCACCCGGACGCGCATGCCTCCCGGGGCTTCGGTGGCCAGGCCTTCCACGCGGGGCGCCAGCACCCGAGGCATCCGCAGACGCCAGGGCCCCAGGCAGAGCCACGCTCCCACCTGCTCGTAGGCCAGGCCCCCCTCCACCGCGCTCAACTGGAAGACACACTCCACGGGGCCGAAGCGCTCCCCCATCCGCCCTCCCTCCCAGGCGCGCTGCACCGTGGAGAGCGCATGGCCTCCGAAGGTGCGCTCCCAGCATTGGGTGTCCCGCTCCCGCCGGACGCTCAGGCGGGTGGGCACGTCCTCTCCCGGGGCGGGGAAGCGGCACAGCCACCCCACGAGCGCGGACAGCGCGCCCTCGCCCCGGCGAATGACGAAGCGCCCCGTGGCGCTCCCCTCCTCGTGCATGCGACGGACGAGGGGCGGCAGGGTCTCCCAGTGGGCTCCGAGCATCCCCGCATAGAGCGAGGGAGCCGGCACGGACGTGAGCAAGGAACCTCCAGGAGCAGCGAGTGCCTCGCAGCATACGCCGCCGTCCCGGCGCGGAGCAGGGCCCGCTCCCTTGGCTCCCGGCAGGCTCAGCCCTTCAGCCGCAGCAGGTAGGCTTCCAGGAACACCGTGGGCATATCCAGGTCTCCCTCGGGCGTGCGCACATAGCCGCGCCGCTGGTACATGCGCGCCACGCCCTGCGCCCCCCGGCGCACGTGCAGCGCCACCGCGTCCACGCCCCACTGGCGCGCGAGTGCCTCCACCGCGTCCATCAGCGGGCGAGACAGGCCCTGCCCGTGGTAGCGCACCGCCGTGGCCAGGTGCCGCAGGTCCGCGGTGTTCGGCGTCCACGCCTCCGAGTCCGGTGCCCCTGGCGGAAAGAGCGCCACCGTGCCCACCACCTCCCCGTCCACCTCCGCTACCAGCACCGTGGCCACCGCGCGCTTGCTCGCCACGTCCCGAAGCGTGCGCTTGCGCTCCTCGGTGTAGACCACCTCCGGCAGCTTCTGGGCGTATTGCGTCACGTACGCCTCGACGAGCAGCTCGCCGATGATGCCGTCATCCTCCGGGCGTGCCTCGCGGATGCGCACCCGGCCCACCACGTCCGTCTCGCTCATGCGGCGCGCTCTACCAACGTTCGGGCATTGAACCAACCTCCTCGCCCATCGCTCAGCGCAGCAGCTTCAACGTGGACAGCGAGAGCTCCACCTTCGCCGAGCGCGGGCCGTAGTCCCGCTCGGGCGCGGTGAAGGTGAAGAGCAGGAAGCGGTCCGGGCGCGGCAGGAAGTACACCAGCGTGCGGTGGGTGCCCTCCTGGAACTCGTAGCGCGCCACGGGCCCCGCGGGGAGCGTCCCCTGCGAGGTGCTCACCCGCTTGCCCGGCACCGACACGCCCGCGGCGCCCAACACCGCCTCCGGCAGCGCCTCCAGCGCGGGCGGAGTGCCCGGCACCGAGCGTACCTCTACCCCACCCTCGAAGCGCGCCACCGCCGGCGGACCTGGCTCCTCCGAGGAGAGCTTCACCCCCGAGGGTGGCTCGTACTCGAACCCCAGGGCCTGGGAGGAGACGGGGCGCGAGCACCCCACGGCGAGCAGCACGGCCAGCAGCGACAGGCAGGAGCGACGCATGGGCCAGGACTCTGCCACAGCAGGAAGCGCTCCGGCCCCCCTAGGCACGACCAGGAGGCTCGTCTACATTCCGAATAGGACATGATGGGTCAGGCGTCAGCAAACCACCTTGAGGAGTTGTATCGGCGCTTCGCCCCCGCCATCAACCGGCGCGCCCTGGGCATGCTCCAGGACCCTGCCGAGGCCCATGACGTGATGCAGGACACCTTCCTCGCCTACATGGGCAACGAGGCCTCCCTGAGAGGAGAGGCCGATGTCTTCACCGTGCTCTACCAGATCGCCACCTACAAGGCCGTGGACCGCCTGCGCCGCAAGTCGCGCTGGTCCGGCGTCCTCGGCTCGCTCGACGTGAAGGAGGAGGAGGACTCCAACCTCCCGGGCGCGTGGGCGCAGTCCTCGAACGAGGGAGGCATGACGCGCGTGGAGGCGCTCCGGGACCTGGCCCTGCTGACCCAGGACGAGGAGCCGCGCACGCTCACCGCCGCCGTCCTCTACTTCGTCGAGGGCCACACCCAGGAGGAGGTGGCGAGGATTCTCGGCTTCGAGGACCGCAAGCACGTCTCCCACCTGCTGCGTGACTTCGCCGCGAGGGCCCGCGAGCGCGGCGCCCGGCTCGGCAAGCGAGGGACGTCATGACGCCCGAGTCCCGGCGTATCCCCGACGCGCTGCTCGATCGCTACCTCTCGGGCGCGCTCGACCCGGAGGCGAAGCGCCAACTGGAGGCAACCCTGGCCCAGTCTCCCTGGGACAAGGCCCGGCTGGCGGAGTTGCGCGCGGACTCGGCCGCCTTCCTGCTGCAGCATCCCCCTGCTCCCTTCGTGGCGCGCGTCCAGAAAGCCGAGCGGCCAGCTTGGTGGCGAAGCTGGCCCGTACTGCTCGCCCCGGCGCTCGCGACGGCCATGCTGACGCTTCTGGTGTTCCAACCACAGATTGAGCAGCTACTCCAAACTCTGATTGAGGGTGACCCGTACACCGTCAAGGGCTCGGTGATGCTGGTGCTGCACCGCAAGGTCGGCGAGAGCAGCGTCCAGGTCTCTTCGGGCGACACCCTCTCGCCCGGGGATGCCATCCGGTTCGAGGCGAAGGCCTCCAATAACGGCTTCCTCGCGGTGGTGGGCCGGGACGCGAAGGGCGTCATCACCGTCTATCACCCCTTCGGCGGCACGGCCGCGCACCCTTACGAGGCGAGCCAGCCGCTGCTACCGGAGGCCGTTGCGTTGGACGACACCCTCGGCCGCGAAGACGTGTACGCCTTGTTCTCGCAACAAGCCTTCGAGCTGGACTGGGCTGTGCGCGCTCTGGAGGAAGGCCGCTCGCTCCCGCAGGCTGCCCCCAAGGGCATCTCGGTGGGGCACACCTTCTTCGTGAAGAAATAATTCCCACGAAATTCGGGTCCGGCGACCAACTCCGTGAGGGCCACGGCGGGGGAGCCGTGCCTCATTCCGCACAATCCATCCACCGCCACATGTGCCCTCCCAAGGAGAGGACCCATGACGACCCTGTATTGCCATGTCGCCACCACACAGCGCCAGTTGGACGACGCCCTGCGCGTCCGCTGGGCTGTCTTCGGAGAGGAGTTGCGCCTCATCGATGGACCGGGGCCCGCCGTGCCCCGGGAGGTGAACTGCTTCGACACCCTGGAGACGACTGTGCATCTCGTCGTCTACGCGGACCATCAGCCGGTGGCCACCACGCGCCTCTTGCTGCCCAACTCCGAGGTGGCCCACGCCATGGATGGGCGGTTGGGCATCGACCTGGAGCAGAAGCTCGACCTGTCGGGCGTGGGAGGTCCCGGCCTCTGCTTCGCGGAGAGCACCCGCTTCTGCATCCTCAAGCCGTGGCGCAACTCGGAGGTGCTCTTGCGCTTGCAGGCCGGCCTCTACCAGGAGAGCTGGCGCCGGGGCGTGACGCATTGGATTGCCTCCGCCAACACGGAGACGGACTCGGTCGAGGATGTACACGTGCTCTACCGGGTGGCAGCCCACCAGGGACTGGTGAGCCACCGCTGGAGAGTCCTGGGTCGCGCCTCCTCGAAGCCTCCCGCCATCGCCACCGCGCCCCTCTACACGCCCGCGGAGCGGGCCCGCGCCCGGCACGGGCTGCTCGAGGGCCTGCGGCTGCCTCGGACGCTCTCGCTGTTCGCCCACAAGATGGGCGCGCGCTTCATCGGCGAGCCGATCTACGACGCGCACTTCCGCCGCTTCTCGATGCCGCTGGTCGCCGCGCTGGCTGAGATTCCGAGCAGCACCCTGACGATGTTCTCCGCCGTGGAGTCGGGCGCGCACTCCGCCGTCTGACCCGGGCACCTTTCCCCTTCACCTCTCACTCGCACCACCGGGACTCCCCAAGGGCCCCGCACAGGAGACGTACATGAACACGCGGACGCAGACGCAGACGGGCTGGACGGACATGCTGGAGCAGGAGGCGCGCACGCTGCTGGAGGAGCTGGATGCCCAGCCGGAGGCGCGACGCCTCTTCCACGGCACCATCGACACGGAGGGCTACACGGCCTGGCTGGCCCAGACGTACCACTACGTGCGGTGGACGACGCCGCTGCTGGAGCGCGCGGGCCGGAGGATGAAGCGGCTGGGGCAGCACCCGGCGCTGGCCGAGCTGCTCTTGCACAAGGCGGCGGAGGAGCGAGGCCACGAGCGGTGGCTGCTGGCGGACCTGAAGAACCTCGGGAGGAACCCCGAGGAGGTAGAGCGCACCGAGCCGTGCCCCGCGGTGGTCGCCTACGTGGCGTGGAACCGCTTCACCTCGGAGGCCGGCTCGCCCACCGCCTTCCTCGGCACGGCGTATGTGTTGGAGTACCTCTCCGTGTACCGCGCGGGCGCGGCGGTGGAGCAGCTGCTCGAGCGCGGCGCCATTCCCAACATCCACAAGGCCGTCACCTTCCTGCGCGGGCACGCGGGAGAGGACATCTCCCACGTGGCCGAGCTCAACACGGTGCTGCTCGCGCTCACCGAGCCGAGCGAGCAGGCGGCCATCCTGCTCTCGGCCCGCGCCACGCGCGCGCTCTACCTGGGCCTCTTCCCAGGCGAGAGCGCCCGGTAGGGTGCCTCCAAAGTGGTACTGCCCCGGTGCCTACCAGCGTCTACAAAAAGAGCATCCGTTGCCCCGCCATCTGGCGTGGGCCACGGGCTCCGAAGGCAGGGGCGAGGCCACCATGGGCACCTACCGACTCATCCAGAAGCTGGCCACGGGGGGCATGGCCGAGGTCTTCCTGGGCAAGGTGGTGGGTGTCGAAGGCTTCGAGAAGCCCGTGGCCATCAAGCGCATCCTGCCCGCCTACGCCCAGGACTCCGCCTTCGTGGAGCTCTTCCTGCGCGAGGCGCGGCTGTCGGTGGTGCTCCAGCACGCGAACCTGGTGCAGGTGCTGGACCTGGGCATCAGCCAAGGCCAGTACCACATGGTCCTGGAGTTCGTGGATGGAGAGAACCTGCGCGCGCTGCTCGCGGCCGCACGCTCGCGCAGGGCCTGCCTGGGGCTGCGAGAAGTGTGCCTCATCGTCCAGCAGGTGGCGGACGCGCTGGCCCATGCGCATTCCCGCACGGATGCGTTCGGCGCTTCGCTCGACATCGTCCATCGGGACATCAACCCTTCCAACGTCATGGTGAGCCGCAATGGCGAGGTGAAGCTCACCGACTTTGGCATCGCCGGCCTCACCCACGCGTCCCTCGGCGCACGCGCTGGAGCCCTGCGGGGAAAGATCCGCTATCTGTCGCCCGAACAGGCACGGAGCGAGCCAGTGGATCAGCGAAGCGACTTGTTCCTGCTGGGGCTGCTGCTCTACGAACTGCTCGCCGGCAGGCAGTTGTTGGACGGCACGGAGCGGCAGGTCCTTCACCAGCTGGGCAGCTTCAACGAACGGACCCTGGAACCCATCCCTGGAGTGCCGACGGCACTGTGGCTCATCCTCACACGCGCCCTGAGCGCCTCGCTCGACAACCGTTTCAGCACCGCTCGGGAGTTCTCCGAGGCGCTGCAGGACTTCCTCTTCCATCACCGCCTCCGGGTAAGCCAGTACGACATCGCCTCCCTTTTCGCGCGGCTCCTCCCGGAGCGCCGCTCACCGTTGGAGCAACTGCACCGCACCGCGGGCGAGGAGCTCTGCCTGAACGAGAGCGCACCTCGCGCCCGCCCGGTCTTTCCTCCAGGGCTGCGGCTGCGGCAACCCGCGCCCTCCCTGTCAGCTCCTGAGCGCGGCGCGGAGCGAATGGTGTTCGCTGATGACCTGCTCCACGCGCTCTCCGAGCAGACGGGCCTTCCCCACATCACCGAAGAGAAGCTGCAGCGGATGCCCGTCCCGGAAGAGCTGATCCGGGTGGTGCCTTTGGCGCTATGCGAGCGACTGTGCGCGGTGCCGCTGATGCAGTGGGGGCAGGCGCTCTACTGCGCGGTGTTGGACGCGCGCGACCAGCCGGTGCTCGAGGCGCTCAGACAAGCCTCTCGCTCAGGCACCGCGTACGGCATGTTCGCCACGGAGAGCGCCATCCGCCGCGCCATCCGCCGCTTCTATGGCCTGCCAGAGAACGAGGCAGGCACGCTCGAACCCTCGCTCCTGCGCGAGCGCCTCCTCCGGCTCACGGAGGGTCAATGACTCTCCAGCCCTCCCCGACTCATGACACGGGCTTACGTCTTATCCAGCCGGGTGGCCATGCTCTGCACCATGGCCCGCGTGTCCGCACCCAGCTTGTCGAAGATGCGCTGCAGGTGCTTCTTCACCGTGGACTCCGTGCATCCCAGGTCCTCCGCGATGGTCAGGTTGCCCCAGCCCTTCAGCAGGCGCTCGACAACCTGCAGCTCCCGCCGGGTGAGCCGCCCTTGCCAGACTTTCGGCACCGGCACCGCGTCGGGGATCTCTTGCAGCATCAATGTCCACAAACGCCGACCGTTCGCCGCCAACAAGGGAATGAACGTCACCCGCAGCGACCGGCCCTCGTTCTCGCGCTCCCACACCTCTTGCTGGGATCCGACGGGCGCCACGCTGCCCGCAAGCTGCCTCAGGCGCTCCACCAACGGCTTGGGCAGCAGTCCCTCGAACTCGCTCGGAGCAAACCACCGCTCCAGCAGCTCCGTGACTCCGTCCGTGCGCATCATCTCCGTGGCGGGCTCCACCATCACCAGGGTCTTGGAGGAACTCCTGCTCAAGAGCTGCTCCAACACCCACCTTCGCTGGTGGGCCTCCATCAGCTGGCGCTGCGTCTCTCCCATCTGGCGTTGCACCTCCCCCATCATCCGGCAGTTGCGCACGGTGCTCGCCAGCAGCGACGCCAGCCGTTGCAACACCGCTCTTTCTCTATCCGAGAAGGGCGTGGGTCGACCTCGATACAGCATGAAGCCGCTGTGCCAGTCCTGATCGACCTGCAGCATCACCGCCATCATGTGCTCCGGCGGCATCCCCAGCTCATGGCTGCGCTGGCAGAAGGCGCTGCGCTTCAACTGCTCGCTGGAAACCATCTCCGTGTCCCGCAGCACCACGTTGGGCTGCTTGGCCATCGTGTGCCGAACGAAGTCCTCCGACGCCACCTCGCCGTAGTGCGCGAAGAACTCGGCCGGCATCTCCGCCACCAACCATTCATATTCGGTGGGGCTGCCTGGCTTGGGAATGCATATCGCCGCGTGGTCCGCCGCCAGCATCCGGGAGATGACCCCATACGCTCGCTTGAGCACCACCGACAAATCAAACGAGCCCATCAATGCCTCCATCAACATGAACGTCAGGTCTTGCTCAGCAGCGTCGAGGCTCAGCGAACTGGCCATGGAGCACCTCCCCTCCCAGGCCTCGTTTCGTGAGCCCGGGTGAACACCCCGGGATGTGGTTGACTGTCACACCTGCAAACATTAGCAAGCCTAACAGGTTGGGTCCCCGGAGATTACCTCTTAGGTAATCTCAATCAGTGTTCAGGAGTAGAGGGTCGCTGTACCACTTGAGTGGTACAGACCGAGGGTGTCCTGATGGGTAGGGTTGCTCATGCCTCTGCAACGGAGGCTTCGGTGGCCGCCACACACAAGGGAAGGCGACTATCGGGTATGTCATTTCGGACCCCGACCCGAAAAGGCATAACAAACCGGAGCGGCGGGTCGGGCCGAGGGATCCCGGCCCGCCGCTTCACTT
Source organism: Hyalangium ruber (assembly GCF_034259325.1). Lineage (NCBI taxonomy): Bacteria > Pseudomonadati > Myxococcota > Myxococcia > Myxococcales > Archangiaceae > Hyalangium > Hyalangium rubrum. Next base: position 916,052 of record NZ_JAXIVS010000002.1, read on the forward strand.
GACGCGGGGGGCGAGGGAAGGCCACGTTCGGCTCCCTGCTCCCAGCGCTCCTCCCGGACCCCGAGGTACGCTAGGGGGACCTGTGGAGGAGACGCCGAGAATGAGCCAGCGCGGCCCGCGGATGTTCCTGTTGCTGTGCCTCTTGCTGGGGGGCCATGCCCTGGCGCAGAGCCCCACTCCCAAGGCGGCGCCGCCCAAGCCCTCCGCCGTCGACGAGAGCCTCGCGAAGCTGCGCAAGGCGGGAAAAGGTCCGCTCGCCGACCAGCTGCTCGCCGCCATCCAGTCGGCCCGGAAGCAGCGCGAGGCCCATGGCTTGGGGCACGTGCTGGTGGGTCGCGTGAAACTCGGGGGGGGTCCCGGGAAACTCGAACAGCTCAACAGCCAGGTGTCGCTCGTGGGCGAGGGCTGGTTCGTGACGCTGGTGGAGAACCTGAGGAACCCCGTTCCCTTGCGCCTGCACGGGTATGACGCGGTGGACATCTCCACCCAGGGCCTGCCCGCCGAGGAGCTCCTCTCCGTGGGCGAGGTGACGCTGCGTCCGCTGCCTCCCGAGAAGCTCGGCGCGGTGAGGGGCCGCGTGGTGGCCACCGACCCGAAAGCGCCCATCCAGGCCTACGCGTACATCACCGCCGGAGACCTCAACACGCCCTCGGGCACCATCAACGAGGACCGGCCCGCCGTGCGGCTGGACATCAAACAAGACAAGGATGGCGTGTTCCAGCTCAGCGGCCTCACCCCCCGCCCTGCGCGCTATGAGCTCTGGTTCAAGGCGCCCGACCACGTCGCCCAGAGCCGCGTGGTGCTCGCCGCCGCCGGCACCACCCAGAACCTGGGGGAGGTCCGCCTGGAGAAGCCTCGCCAGCTGCGCGTGCGCTATGTGCTGTCCACCACCCCGCCCCCCTTCGTCGACCAGCCGGTCCAGGAGGCCGTGGTGGACGGCGGCCAGCCCTTCAAGGCCGACCCGCAGATGCAGGGCGCCACGTTCGTCCTGCAGCAGCGCCCCGGAATCCAGCGGCTGCGGTTCCAGACACAGCCGGCGCGCCTGGGACAGCTCGGCAAGGGCAAGCTGGAGGAGTTCCGCTTCGTGGACCCGAACACGGTGCAGTTCGTCTCGCCCTTCGAGGTCGGCTTCGACCCCTCTCGCGTCTACCTGCTGGACCACCGCGCCGTGGGGCAGTGGGTGCTCTTCCAAGTCGAGCCGGTGACGGGCGAGGCGAAGTAGCGCCGGGGCTCAGGGCTCGCGCGGGCTCGCCACCGCGCGCCACGCCTGGGCCAGCGCCGTGGCCGCCGCGTCCACGTCCTCCGCCGTGGTGCCGTGGCCCAGCGTCAGCCGCACCGCGCCCAGCGCCTCCTCCGCGGGCAGCCCCATGGCCAGCAGCACCGCGGAGGCGCTCTCCCCGCCCTCGTGGCACGCCGAGCCCGTGGACGCCGCCACCTCCGGTGCTCCCGCCAGCACCGCGCTGCCTCGCGCGCCCGGGAAGCGCACGTTGAGGGTGTTGGGCAGCCGCTCCGTGAGGTGGCCGTTGAGCCGCATGCCGGGCACCTCCGCCTGCAGCCGCCACCACAGCCGCTCTCGCAACTCCAGCAGCGCCGCGCTCTCGCGCTCCAGCCTCCCGCGCTCCAGCTCGCACGCCGCGCCCAGGCCCACCACATACGGCACGTTCTCGGTGCCCGGCCGCAGCCCGTGCTCCTGCCCGCCTCCCAGCGTGAAGGGCCGCAGCGGCGTACCCGTGCGCACGTAGAGCGCTCCCACGCCCTTGGGCGCGTACAGCTTGTGCCCCACCACCGTCAGCAGATCCACCCCGAGCCGGTCCACGTCCACCGGCACCTTGCCCACCGACTGCGCCGCGTCCGTGTGGACCCACGCGCCATACCGGCGGGCCTGGGCCGCCAGCTCCGCCACCGGCTGCAGCACGCCCGTCTCGTTGTTGGCGTGCATCAGCGACACCAGCGCCGTGTCCTCCCGCAGCGCCGCGGTGGCCTCCTCCACGCGCACCCGCCCCTCCGAGTCCACCCCCGTCCAGGACACTGCCCAGCCCTGGCGCTCCAGGTAGCGGCACGGCTGCACCGTGGCCGGGTGCTCGACGGTGGAGGTCAGCACGTGCCGCCGCTCCGGGCGGGCCTCGGCCGCGCCACGGATGGCCAGGTTGTTGGCCTCGGTGCCGCTGCCCGTGAAGAAGATCTCCTCGGCGCGCGCGCCCAGGAGCGCCGCAACCTGTGCCCGCGCCCGCTCCACCGCCTCGCGCGCGCGCCGGCCGTAGGGGTGTCCGCTCGACGGGTTGCCGAACTCCTCGCGCAGGAAGGGCAGCATCGCCTCCAGCACCTCGGCGGCCACCGGCGTGGTGGCGTTGAAGTCGAGGTAGATGGGTCGCTCGGGGCTCGGCATGGCGGCGCGATGCTACGTGGAGGAGATGGGCTCGAAGTGGATCTTCTCGCCCTCGGGGCGGACCCTATAGGTGTGGACGGTAAGGCCCGGGTACGCCTTCACGAGCTCCGCGGCGGCCTCCTGGAGGTCCTTGAGCTGCTGCTCGGCGATGAACTCCGCGCCCAGCGCGCCGTGGCGGGCCTTGTAGTAACCGCAGCCCTCGTGGGCCAGCAGCAGCACCTCCGCGATGTCGTGGCCCTTGATGAGGAAGTGGGCCGCGCGGGAGACGACATCGCTCTCCAGGTAGTCGGCGGACCAGCGGTTGAGCAGCCCTGGCCCCCCCGGCAGGGTGAGCGTGTCGATGCGCTCGTGCCCCAGGTGCTGCGCCAGCTCCTCCACCGCGTCCGTGAAGCGCCCGTCCGAGCAGTACACGGCGAGCACCGGGGGATGGCTGGCGTCGTAGGGGACCTTGGCGATGAAGGACTTGGGCATGGAGGACCAGCCTAGGCGCCCCCGTCGCCCCGCCCAAGGGGCAGGCGGCCAGCCGCGACTCTCGGGAGGCTTGCACCACCAGGTAGGTGCGCTGAGCACCCCTCCGTCCCCAGCTTCCCCGCATCCTTATATATGGACCCCGCTTCCGCCATGGCTCCGCCGGCCGCAGCCCTCCCTGCCTTCACCCGCTCCCAGAAGGGCTTCACCCTGGCGGGGGCGCTGCTGGGGCTGCTGCTGGCCGCGTTGGATCAAACCATCGTCGCCACCGCCGGCCCCGCCATCCAAGTGGACCTGGGCATCCCCGCCTCGCTCTACCCGTGGCTCACCACCGCGTACCTGGTGGCCTCCACGGTGATGGTGCCGCTGTGGGGCAAGCTGTCGGACCTGTTCGGGCGCAAGGCCACGCTCGCGGCGGGCATCCTCATCTTCCTGACGGGCAGCTTCCTGTGCGGCGTGGCGTGGAACACGCTGAGCCTCATCATCTTCCGCGCGGTGCAGGGGCTGGGCAGCGCGGCGCTCTTCACCAGCGCCTTCGCCGTGGTGGCCGACCTGTTCCCTCCCGCCGAGCGCGGCAAGTACCAGGGCCTGTTCGGCGCCGTGTTCGGCATCTCCAGCGTGGTGGGGCCGCTGGTGGGCGGATTTCTCACGGACCACTTCGGCTGGCACTGGGTCTTCTTCGTGAACCTGCCCGTGGGCGCGCTGGCGCTCGGTGTCATCTTCCTGCGCATGCCCGCGCTGCGGCCGCCGGGCACGGGCAAGCCTCGGTTGGACCTGGCGGGCGCGGCGTGTCTGGTGCTGGTGGTGGTGCCGTTGCTGCTGGCCCTCAGCCTGGGGCGGAGCCACGTGGCGCCGGGCGAGCCGGGCTTCGCGTGGAGCTCGTGGCAGGTGCTGGGCCTGTTCGCGCTGTCGGCCGTGGGCGTGGGGCTCTTCCTCATGGCCGAGGCCCGCGCCGCCGAGCCCGTGCTGGACTTGCGGCTGTTCCGGGACCGGACGTTCGCGATGGGCAACCTGGCGGTGTTCATCATCGGCGCGGCGTTCCTCTCGGCCTTCACGTTCCTGCCGCTCTACATGGTGAACGTGCTGGAGCTGTCGGCCACGCGCTCGGGGCTCACCATCACCCCGCTGACGCTGGGCGTGGTGGCGGGCAATGTGCTGTCCGGGCAGTTGGTGGCGCGCGTGGGTCGCTACCGGGTGCTGATGCTGGCCTCGCTCGCGGTGCTCAGCGGGGCGTTCACGCTCATGGGCTTCACGCTGTCGCCGGACTCCTCGCAGTCGACGGTGACGGCGAAGATGGTGCTCATGGGGCTGGGGATGGGCCCTTCCATCCCGCTCTACACGCTGGCGATTCAGAACTCGGTGCAGCCGAGGCAGATGGGGGTGGCCACGGCCTCGGCGACGTTCTTCCGACAGCTCGGCATGACGGTGGGGGTGGCGCTGATGGGCATGGTGTTCGCGAGTTCGCTCTCCAGCGGGCTGCGCGCTGGCACCGCCCAGGCCCTGGAGGGAGCGCCCGCGGAACTGCGCGCGCAGTTGCCCCTGCACACTCCGGGAGCCGTGGGCGAAGGCGCCACACCCGGGCAGGTGTTCCACGCGGGAGAGGTGAAGACGCGGCTGCGCGCCTCCTTCGAGGCCCGGCGGCAACAGGCTGTCGGGGAGGGCACGGAGGCACGCGCGCGGCTCGAGACAGAGGAGCAACAAGCGCTGGCCACGGTGGAGCGAGTGGGCCGGGCCATCAAGGAGGCGTTCACCCGGGCCACCTCGTCGGTGTACCGGGTGTGCATCCTCGTGGCGCTGCTGGCTCTCGCGGTGACGGTGCTGCTGCCGGAGCGTCCGTTGCGCAAGGGCCATGCGCCCCCTGCGCCCGTGAGCGAATAGGCGCAGAGGGAGCGGGACCTCAGTGTCCCGAGGACTTCACGGGCCCGGCCGCGGGCGCGGCGGGCGCCGGAGGAGCGGGGGGACGGGGCAGCACGCCGGGCATCTCCGCCATCACGTAGGCCATCCAGGCCACCGCCGCAGTGCTCTTCGCCAGGGCCTCTGGCTCCACCTTGTCCAGCGTGTCCGCGTGGGTGTGGTGGACGTCGAAGTAGTGGGTGCCGTCCTGCCGCACGCCGAAGAAGGGCACGCGCGCGGGGAGCAGCGGCGTCAGGTCCGCGCCACCCGCCTCCTGCGCGAGCAGGTTCCCCGAGCCCACGCCCACCAGCGGGCTCAACCAGGGCCGCACCAGCTCCGCGGCACCCTCACCGGCTCGGAGCGACACCCCGAGGGGCTTGCCTCCGCCCGCGTCCATCTCCAGCGCGGCCACGTGGCGCGGCAGCTCGGCGGCGTGCGCCTCGGCATAGGCCTTCGCGCCGCGCAGCCCGTTCTCCTCGTTCATGAAGAGCACCACCCGCACCGTGCGCCGGGGCGCGGGCTTCTGCTTCGCCAGCAGCCGCGCCGCCTCCATCACCATCACCACGCCGGCACCATCGTCATGCGCGCCCGTGCCCACGTCCCACGAGTCCAGGTGCGCGCCGAGCAGGATGATCTCCTCGGGCTTCTCGCGGCCCTTCACCTCGGCCACCACGTTGAAGGAGTCCGCCTCGGGCAACTCCTTGCAGCCCAGCACCAGCTTCACTCGGACTGGGCCGCCTCCGGCGAGCAGCCGGTGCAGCAGCTCGGCATCCTCCACGGTGACGGAGGCGGCGGGGATGGGCGCGATCCCATCCTCGAAGCGGGTGGCGCCCGTGTGCGGCGTGTTCAGCGAGGCGGTGGCCAGCGAGCGCACCAACGTCGCCACTGCTCCGGCCTTGGCCGCCAGTGCGGGGCCTCGCGAGCGCAGGGAGGCGAAGCGCCCGTAGTCCTCGGGCTTCTCCATGGTGTGGTTGAAGAGGACGATGCGGCCCTTCACGCGCTCTCCCAGCGTGGCCAGCTCCTCGAGGGAGAACACCTCCACCACCTCGCCGGTGACACCCTCCACGGGGGTGGCTCCGCTGCCGCCCAGCGCCATCACCGTGAGCGGTCGGCCCCGGAAGCGCTCGGAGGAGAGCAGCTCGGCGCGCTCCTCACCGCGCACCCAGCGGGGGACCTTCACGGGCTCGGTCCACGCCTTCACGCCATCGGCCTTGAAGGAGCGGAGGGCCCACTGCACGGCGGCCTCGGCTCCCTCGGAGCCGGACAGACGCGGGCCGATGCCGTCGGTGATTTCGGCGAGGCGGGTCCAGGCATGGCCCTCGGAGAGCGCCGGGCCCACGAGCCGCTCGGCGACCTGGAGTTGCGCCGCGGTGGGTGCGCTTGCCGGGGAAGGCTGAGGGGTGGCGGCCAGGAGGCTCGCCATCAACGTGGAGGGCAGGAGGAAGGTGGACATGGCCTCAGTCCTCTTCCACCGTCAGTGACAGGCCCGGCGCCCAGGCATCGCCGCCCTCGCGCTCGAAGAAGAACTTCGCGCGCACACGCGACTGGTTGCCCACCTCGTTCATCGTCGCCGCGTCGAACAGCCGCCCGTTCACCATCGTGAAGCGCACCGAGTCCGTGTTGCGCAGGTCCTCCAGCGGGTTCTTGTCCAGGACGATGAGGTCCGCCAGCTTCCCCGCCTCCAGCGAGCCGATGTCCTGGTCCAGTCCCAGGTAGCGCGCACCCGACAGCGTGCCCGCCCGCAGCGCCTGCAGCGGCTTCATCCCGCCCTGGCCGAACATCCACAGCTCCCAGTGCGCCGCCAGGCCCTCGCGCTGTCCGTGCGCGCCCAGCTGCACGCTCACCCCCGCGTCATTGAGCTCGCGCGCCGCCTTCGCCACCGCGAAGTGGTTGTACTCCGTGTCCGGGGCGATCTGCCGACGCCGGCTCGCCGCATCAATCACGCGCCGAGGCACGAACGACATCAGCCGCGAGTTCTCCCAGACGTTCGTCTTCCCGTACCAGTACACCTCGCCGTTGAGCCCGCCGTACGCCACGCCCAGCGTCGGCGTGTAGCCGGACTTGCTTTTGCTCCACAGCTGCAGCACGTCCGCGTAGACGCGCGCCACCGGCAGCGAGTGCTCCACGCCGGTGTGCCCATCCACCACCATGGCCATGTTGTGGTGGAAGAGCGAGCCGCCCTCCGGCACCACCATCATCTGCAGCTCGCGCGCCGCCTGGAGCACCTTCTGCCGCTGGTCGCGCCGCGGCTGGTTGTAGCTCTTCACGCTGAAGGCCCCCACCGCCTTCATGCGCCGCAGGTGCGAGCGCGCATCCTCCAGCGTCTCGATGGGCGCCTTGTACCCCACGCCCGCCGCGCCATAGAGGATGGTGCCCGTGGAGTAGATGCGCGGCGCGACAACCCGCCCCGCCTTGCCCAGCTCGCTCGCCGCGAAGATCTCCCCCGTCGAGTTGGACGGGTCGTGCAGCGTCGTCACTCCGAACGCCAGCGAGGCGTAGTTGATCCAGCTCTGCTCCGGCAGGAACCCGTCCGAGCCCATCGGCCCGTGCCAATGCACGTCCACCAGGCCCGGCATCAGCGTCTTGCCGCGCACGTCCACCACCTTCGTCCCCTCGGGCACGCGCACCTGGCCCATCTTGCCCACCGCCAGGATGCGGTTGCCGCGCACCACCACCACGCCGTCTTCAATCACCTCTTCCCCGCGCATGGTGATGACGCGGCCGCCCACCAGCGCCACCGCGCCACCCGGCACATCCGTCGTCGCCTCGAAGGAGATGTTCCGGCCGTGCTCCGCGACCTCGGGCAGCTTCTCCGGAGCGCCCTCCACGAAGAGGAACGCCTCGCGCAGCTCACGCGTGAACAGCTCGGGCCCCAGCGCCCAGTGCAGCCGCTTCGAGTCTCCGGACCAGTGCAGGTACTCGCCCGAGTCCTTGGACACCTTCGACACCGGCAGCGCCTTGCTGTCCTTGCTGGCCGCCGCCGCCTTGCCTCCGCGAGGCAGCGGCATGACGTAGGCGTTGAAGTTCTCCCGGAACGCCACCCACTTCTCATCCGGAGAGACGCGGTAGGTGAGCACCTCGGCGCTGGTCAGGTGCGTGCGCTGCTCGCTCGCGTCCAGGCCGATGCTGCGCAGCTCGCGCTTGTCCTCCTTCTCGCCGCCCTCCACCGCCAGGTAGTACACCCGGTCCGAGCGCGCGCCGAAGTGCGGCTGCTCGCCGTCCTTCACCAGCCGCCGCGCCTTGCCGCCTCCCGCGGGGATGACGAACAGGCCCTGCTCGCGGCTCCACAGCGCGGGCATCAGGTAACCACCCCCCGAGGCGCGATAGACGATGGAGCGCCCGTCCGGAGAGAACGCCGGCTCCAGGTAGAAGCCCGGTTGGGCGCTGACCACCCGGCCCTCACCGCCCGTGGACGGCACCACGCGGAGGGTGCCGTACTTCTCATCGTCCCACGTCGTGTAGACGATGGAGCGCCCATCCCGAGAGAACGACGGCGACATCTCGAAGTGCTCCGTCTGTCGCGTCAGCCGGCGCGGGGTGCCGTTGGGCAGCTCGCGCACGTACAGGTGCCCCAGCGCCTGGTACACCACGCGGTCGCCCTGCGGAGACACCTGCACCCAGCGCAGCATCTTCACCGGGAAGCGCTCGGGAGCCACCTGCTGCGGGAAGCGCAGGGCCTCGAACACGGTGCGCGTGCCCTTCACGCGGAAGGGAATCGGGGTGACACGCTTGGTGGCCACCTCCAGGCGGTGCAGCTTGCCCTGGGCCCAGAACACCAGGGACTTGCTGTCCGGCGTCCACGCCATCGTCGGGTACACGCCGTGGATGGCCCATGTCTCCTGCATGTCTCGGTCGAGCCCATCGAACAGCGCGCGCTCGGCGCCCGAGGCCACATCCGCCACATAGAGCACGCTCTGGTCACGCACGCGCCGCACGAAGGCCAGCGACTTGCCGTCGGGCGAAGGCGTGGGCCGCACCGAGCCGCCCGGCCCGGAGACGAACGGTGAAATCTCCCGCGTCTCCAGGTCCAGCCGCTGGATGGCGTAGATCTGCCCGTTGGCGTCCTTGTTGTACTCGAACACCCGGCCGGGGGTGACGTCCTGGCTGAAGTAGAGGTAGCGGCCGTCCGGAGAGAACACCGGCTCGCCTACGTCCTTCTGCTCGGTGGGGCGCTCGGTGAGCTGCACGCCCTCGCCGCCCGAGCGGTGGTAGAGCCACATCTCACCCGCGCCCAGCGAGCGCCGCGAGGTGAAGTGCTTGCGCCCCACGAGGTACTGGCCATCCGGAGACCAGGCCGGGCTGTTGAGCAGGCGGAACTTCTCTTGCGTCACCGGCTGCGCATCCGTGCCATCGCGCTTCATCACCCAGAGGTTGTCGCCGCCACCCCGGTCGCTCGTGAAGGCGATGGACTTGCCGTCCGGGCTGTAGCGCGGCTGCATGTCCCAGGCGACGCCCGTGGACAGTGGCTTCGCCTCGCCGCCCGCGATGGGCAGCGTGTAGAGGTCGCCCAGCAGGTCGAAGACAATCTCATCTCCACGCGGGCTCACGTCGAGGCTCATCCACGTGCCCTCGGTCACGTCGAGGGGCACCTCGGTGGCGGGGAAGCCTGGAGCGTTGACGCTCCACTCCACGCCCGCGTCCGGAGTTCCCGGCGTTGGCGTCGGCATGCCCCCATCCACCTGGGTGGCGGAGGCGGCCTGGACGGCGGGGTCCTTCTCCTTGGGAGGCTGCGGATCATGCCGCACGGCGGGCGGCGGCGTCTGCGCGCGGGCGGAGAGCACGCCAGTGACGAGGAGCACGACGAAGCAGGGAAAGAGCGGCAGTCGTTTCACAGAGAGTGGTCCTGGGGTTTTTGAGGCGGGCGGATACTAGGGCAACGGTTGGCGGCACTCACCATTCCACGGAGACGTCTCGGCACAGCGGAGCCAACGCCATGCGTCATCCATGGGCGGCGATGGCGGCTTGGGCCTCTGAAACGCGCCGCCGGCCCGAGAGCAGCTCGGGGATCAGGGTGTCCCGCAAAGCCTCGAAAACCACGCGCGCGTCCAGCTCCTTCCACACGCGCTGGTCGAGCGGCGCCACACGGGCGGCGAACGCGTCCTGCACGGTGCGCGAAGGCACGAGAAAGGGCAGGGCCTCGAGTAGCGCGGTATTCAGGGAAGGCCGTGTCGTGCCCAGGGCATAGCCCTCCACCTGGGAGAGGAAGGCGTCCTGCCGGTACACCTGCGCGAGGTAGCGCGGGTGCAGGGGTCCATGCGTCGGCAGGCGCACGCGCAGCATCTGCCCGGAGATCATCCATCCGGCCTGGTGCGCCGGCACATGGGCGGACCTGCCCACCGCGCCCACGCGGGTGAAGACGAGGTCCCCCTCGCGCAGCCGATAGCGCTCCAGCGCGGGGACCTTGTGGGCACCCACGCGAAGCAGCCCCTGGCCCCGCACGCGACCGTCGTTCACGTCCCCCACCTGGATGAGGGGCACGCCCTCCGCGCGGTAATCCGAGGCGTGCAAGAGACTGCCGAACGGACCTGTCAGCACGCAGTTGGCGCCCGGGAGCAGTCCTCCCAGGCTGTTGCGACTCCACCCCACTGGCAGGCCGTGGGCGGTGAGGGCCGCCGGGAACAGCTTCGCCAGCTCGGGGCTCGGGAGCTCGGGTCCCTGGCCCGCGGCCCGGGCGCGCACCGGCTCGAAGTCCACGAACCAGTACCGGAAAAGGGCCTGGATCATGGACTCCAGGGTGTGGATCAACCGCTGCCCCACGAGGATTCGGTCATCGAGGGTGCCCAGGATCTCCGCGATGGCGCGCTGCTCGGCCAAGGGCGGCAGCGTGAGGTGCATCCGCCGCTGCTCCTTCAGACTCACGTAGTCGGTGATATCCGTCTGGCCTTTGACGGCGTCCACCTGCCGGGAGAACTCCTCGCCCCGCATCCAATAGAAGAGGAACCGGCTGTCGAGTACGCGCGGCTCCTTCACGCGCCAGAAGCACAGCTGCGGCGAGTAGACGAAGCGCGGCGTCTCCGGCCGCACGAACGCCAGCCGTCCCACGGTCCCCTTGGAGGTGAAGACGACATCTCCGGGCCGGGACCCCTTCTCGCCCACGCGGGAGAGGTGCTCCTCGCGCAGGCAGTCCGCGTCGGAGAAGTCGAAGCCCTGGTCGATGTTGCCCGCGCGCGCGAAGGGTACCCCCGGCTCGCCCAGCTCGAGGTTCTTCGCGCGGTACCCGTCGTTGATGGCGAGCGCACCGGCACGCACGAGCTGCTCGACGGTGGTGCGCTTCCAGGCCTCAGCCGCCATGTCCCAGCCTCCGCAGGCTCTCGCGGATCTCCTGCTCCAGCTGGTGGGCCTCGGTGATGTGCCGCTCCATCTCGGAGACGAGTCGGGGCATCAGCTCCGAGAACGGCTCTCGCCCCGACTCGCTCGCGCCTTCCTCCGCGCCCACGTAGCGCCCGGGGTTGAGGGAGGAGTCCTGGGCGAAGATCTCCTCCCGTGACACGGCCCGGCAGAACCCGGGCACGTCCGCGTACCGCGCAGCTCCCGGCTCGCCGCGCCAGGCGTGATAGCTACCCACCACGCGTTGGACGTCCGCGTCGGTGAGCTCCAGGTGGGTCCGGTCCACCCGGTGCCCCAGCCGGCGCCCGTCGATGAAGAGCACCTCGCCCTGGCGCGCGCGGCCCCGCCCCCGTCCGCTCTTGTCACGCGTCAGCAGCCACACACAGGCCGGAATCTGCGTCGCGTAGAAGAGCTGGCCCGGCAGCGCCACCATGCAGTCCACCACGTCCGCCTCGACGAGGGCCTTGCGAATCTCCCCCTCGCCCGACTGGTTCGAGGACATCGAGCCATTGGCCAGCACGAAGCCCGCCATGCCCTGGGGAGACAGGTGGTGGAGGAAGTGCTGCACCCACGCGAAGTTCGCGTTGCCCACCGGCGGCACCCCGTACGCCCAGCGTGCGTCCTCGCGCAGCCGCTCTCCGCCCCAGTCGCTCACGTTGAACGGGGGGTTGGCCAGGATGTAGTCCGCCTTCAACTCCGGGTGCAGGTCCTCGTGCAGGCTGTCAGCGGGCTTCGGGCCCAGGTCGTGCTCCAGCCCCCGGTGGGTCAGGTTCATCCTCGCCAGCCGCCACGTCGTCGGGTTCGACTCCTGCCCGTAGACGGAGATGTCTCCCCGCTTGCCGCCGTGCTCCTCCAGGAACCGCTCGCTCTGCACGAACATCCCGCCCGAGCCACAGCACGGGTCATAGACCCGCCCCTGATACGGGGCCAGCAGCTCCACCAGCAGTTTCACCACCGACTTGGGCGTGTAGAACTGTCCACCGTTCTTGCCCTCCGCGCGGGCGAACCTGGACAGGAAGAACTCGTACACGCGGCCGAGGATGTCCTTGCCCCGGCTCTCCGAGTCTCCCAGGCCGATGGTGTCCACCAGCTCCACGAGCGCTCCCAGCGTCCGAGGCTCGAGCGTCGGCCGCGCATAGCCCTGTGGCAGCGCGCCCTGGAGGTTCGAGTGGTGCCGCTCGAGGGCCGCCATCGCCGCGTCCACCCGCGCGCCGATGTCGGGTTGCCGCGCGCCCTGGGCCAGCTCCCGCCAGCGCGCCTCCTGAGGCACCTGGTCCGCATCGAAGGCCTCGCCGATGGACTTGAGGAAGACGAGCCCCAGGACGACGTGCTTGTACTCGGCCGCGTCCAGATTGTTGCGCAGCTTGTCCGCCGCCTCCCAGAGTGTGTCCTCGAAGCTCCGCTCGCCCCGGTTCGCCATGGTGGCCCCACCCTAGAACCTGCCGTGGGATTCTCAACCGCTACCTATCTCCATGCTCCTCCCGGCTCCCCCTTCTCCCCTCCCTGCCCGCGTGCCCTGGGTGCTGCCCGTACTGGCCCTGGGCACCGTGGCTCTCCACCTGCTCTTCGCCGGGCGGTATGGCTACTTCCGCGATGAGCTGTACTTCCTCGTCTGCGGCCAGCGCCTCGACTGGGGCTATGTGGACCAGCCGCCCCTCATCGCCGTGGCGGCGCGACTGGCCGCCTCGCTCTTCGGAGAGTCGCTCGTCGGCATCCGCACCCTGCCCGCGCTCGCCGCGGGAGGACTGGTGGCGCTCACCGGGTGGCTCACGCGCAGGCTCGGAGGCGGCACGTTCGCCATGGCGCTGGCGGGGGTGGCCGTGGCGCTGGCCCCCTTCAATCTCTTCGCCGGGCACACGCTGACGATGAACGCCTTCGAGCCCCTGTTCTGGATGGGGTGCGCCGCCCTGTTGGTGGAGATGATCCGCACGGACGCGCGGCGACCGTGGCTCGCCATGGGCGCGCTCATCGGAGTGGGGGTGCTCAACAAGCACTCCATGGGCTTCTTCGCCGTGAGCCTGGCCCTCGGGCTGTTGCTCACTCCCGAGCGACGGCTGATGCGCAGCCGCTGGCTCGCATTCGGCGCGGTGCTGGCCACCGTACACGTGCTGCCCCATGTCCTCTGGCAGTGGCGCCACGGCCTGCCCATGCTCGAGCTGCTGCGCAACGGACAGCTCTACAAGAACGCCCCGTTCGCGCTGGGAGAGTTCCTCTCCGGGCAGGTGCTGCTGCTCCACCCGCTCTTCTTCGCGCTGAGCCTCGTGGGGCTCCTCGCCCTGGTCTTCTCCCGAGCGCTGCGGCCCTACCGCGCGCTGGGGCTCGGCTTCCTCGTACTGCTGGGGCTGTACATCCTCATGAAGGCCAAGGCGTATTACATGGCGCCCGCCTACCCCATGCTGGTCGCCGCGGGCGCGGGAGTGCTCGAGCGCGCCGTGCGCCGTCCCCTGCCCCGAGCGGCGGTGCTTACGGGCGCTCTGGCCGGAGGGGCCTTGCTCCTGCCGCTGACGCTGCCGGTGCTCCCCGTGGAGCGCTTCATCGCCTACCAACGGGCGCTGGGCCTGGAGCCTCCCCGCACCGAGCGCCATCGGATGGGCGTGCTGCCCCAGCACTACGCGGATCAACACGGATGGCGTGAACTCGTCGCGGCGGTGGCCGAGGTGTACCACCGCCTGTCACCCGAGGAGCAGGCGCGGACGATGATCTTCGCGCAGAACTACGGCGAGGCCGGAGCGGTGGACTGGCTGGGACGCGCCCATGGCCTGCCGCCGGCCCGCTCCGGGCACAACCACTACTTCCTCTGGGGCCCTGGGGACACAGAGCCCGAGGTGCTGATCATCATCGGCGGTGACGCGGAGGACCACGCCCAGGCGTGCTCCCAGCTGGAGGTGGCCTCGCGTCTGGCGCCCAACCCCTACGTCATGCCGTACGAGGACCAGCTGCCGCTCTACCTCTGCCGAGGGCTCAAGGCCCCCATGGCCACGCTCTGGCCCAAGGTGAAGCACTACCAGTGAGCCGCTGGCTGCTCACTTCTGGACGACGACGCGGTACACCGTGCGCGTCTCGTCGGTCCAGACGATGAGGGTGGTCTCCCCAGCCTTCCGTCCCTCGATGCGCAGGACGTCATCGCCGGTGACTTCGACATCGCCCACGTCGGGGTCACCCAGCGCCACGCGCGTCACCCCCGGAACCTTCAGGGCCTTCGCGTTGCCCGCGCGAACGGTGATGGTGTCATCCACCTTCACGGGCCCCCCCTTGGCGGGTGGCTCGGCAAACGCGGGCACGGAGAGCAGGGACAGGACCACCAGGGTGCCTCGAACGAAGTGCCGCATGGGTGCTTCCTCCATTTCGCCCGTGCCCTCCTCGGAGACCAGGCAGGCAAGCGATGCCCGAGGACTATTCCACCAGCGCGGAGGCGAGTCACCCCAGGGGCCGAGACGAGCGTCGGCCAACGGAATCGCCGCGCTGATCGGACGCTGAGAATCCCTTTCCTTGTTACAGCGCGGTTTTGGCTGCTTCTACAGTGTGGAGCGCTGCTCCGAGGTAGACCGCACGGATCCAGCCGCTGCTCCAGGGTGCATTGGAGCGATCGGTGGACGACACAGCCCCGGCCTCGGAGCCCGATCGCCGCCCAGCATTGAACCCTTCGCGGGAGTCCACTCGTCGGCACATTGAATGCTTGTGCAGACGTGGCGCGTCCGGGGGTGGGACGCCGGGGAAGGTCGTCCATGGGGTTGAGGGAGCTGAAGGAAACGGCACACCAACAGTACGTCCGGGGGAAGTTCGCGCAGTGCGCGCAGACGTACCATCAGATCCTCCGGCTGGCTCCGAGGGACCCGAACATGCGCGTGCGCCACGCGGAGGCCTGTCGGCGCGCGGGAGAGCGACTGCAGGCCATCGCCTCGTACCGAGCGGCGGCGGATCTGCTGCTGGAGCTGGGCTGCGAGTCCCGGGCACGAGGGGCGCTCAAGGCCGCGCTCGAGCTGGACCCGAATGATGTGCTGTTGCAGGCGGAGGTCGCGCGCCTGGATCCGCTGGCCTGCGCCGAGGACATGCCGACGGGCTTCCAGGAGCGCGACGAGCTGCCCCTGCTGCCGCCGCTGGAGTCCGGGCTCGACCCTGTGCCGCCACCTTCGTCCACTCCGCGTCAGGTACACCTGATGCGCGGCGTGCCGAACCGGACGCCGGCCCTGCCGCCGATTCAGCGCGCGCTGCCCGCCGCGCCGTCGATTCCACCGCTCCTGCCGCCGGTGCTGCTGCCCGCGCCGGGCATGCCTTCCACGCCCGCGTCCGGCTCGCCCACGAAGGCGCAGCTAGCGACCACGCTGCCGCCGCGCTCGGCGACGGCGGGTGGACGGGCACTGCCTGCTCGGGCGGCGACCTCGCCGCTGCCGCCGCGTTCCGGGACGCGGCCCTTTGCGCCTCCGGTCCTTCAGCCGGTGTCGGCGTCCACGCCGCCCCAGGGCCAGGCGACAGCTGGGAGCCCGGCGCCGCGAGTCACGGCCGCGTCCACGCTGCCGCCGCGCTCGATGACGCAGGGAGTGCAGGCTTCGGCGGCTCGGCCCATGGTTCCGCCGCCTCTGCCGCCGCGCACTCGGACGGCGAGCTATCAGGCTCCTCCGCCGCCTCCCAAGGAGGCCCTCCTCGGAGAGCGACACACGGTGCCCTTGGTTCAGACGGCTCCCGCGTTGCCGGCGCCCACGTCCACGGAGGCGCCACGTCCTCGGCTGGAGGTGCGGCGCCTGTCGCCCAACGCGCTCGCCTTCCGCTGCTCGCCCACGGACAGCTGGGCGCTCATCCGCTCGCGCACCCCGCTCGAGATGCACCTGGTGGATGATCCGGAGCAGCTGCCGCCCGAGCTGCGCGACTTCACGCTCGAAATCACCGTGGAGTCCGAGACCGAGAGCGCTCCGAGCGCCCTGCACTGAAGCCCGGCCGCGTCAGGCTCGCACGACGGTGACGAGACGGCCTGCAGGCGTATGTGTCTGGCTGGCGCTGGTGCGCTCAGCGATAGGAGGCTGACCGCTGCGCCGGTCGAAGATGACCAGCCATCCGCTGGTGAGCCCCAGTCCCGCCAGATAGCCATCCAGCTGGGCCAGGCCCTCTTCCAGCGGCTCCTTCTCGCCGTCGCGCCACACCTTCAGCTCCAGGGCCAGCGTGTCGGGGCCGTAGCGCAGGCACAGGTCCATGCGCCCGGTGCCGATGGCATACTCGCGCTCCAGCGTGCCGCCTCCGTTGGCCACCCGGTGTAGGAAGGCCATCAGCACCAGGTGCGGCGCGATCTCATGGTAGGGCGCCGTGCCCAACAGGGGTTGGCCGTGCTGCCGCCAGAAGGCGAGGAACGCCTCCATGAGCCGCTCCATGTCCAGGCGCCCATCCGCTCGCATCCAGGTCGTGGACTGGGGCGGTAGGGAGGCGAAGGCCGTGTTCGCCAGCACCCGGGGGATGATCTCCCGGTACAGCGGATTGGCGACTTCCAGCCCCCCTCCTGGGGCCATGCGCACCAACCCCAGATCCTGGATGAAGCGCAGGTCGTCCTCGGGCACGTTCCCCAGGGCGAGGCCCGCGAGCATGGGCTCGAGGATGCGGCGCACGCGCGGCTCGCGCAGGCGCTCGGCGAGGCTGTCCAAGTGCGTGTCCTGGCGACGCAGGAGGATCTCCTTGGCGGCGTCCACGTGGACAGCGGTAAGGGCCTGCGTCCTGTCGGGTACCAGCTTCTCCACCATCTGCCGAGCCAGGGCGTTGACGATCCAGGGTTGGCCCTGCGTCCAGTAGAAAGCCCGGTCCACGGCCTCGGTGAGAAAGGGCTGGCCGGTGTCCGCGGTGTGCTGGGCGTAGAGCTCGGCCACCTCGTCGCGGCTGAAGTTGCGCAGGGTGAGCGACTCGACCTTGATGTTGAAGGGACTGGAGGTTCCCAGGGTATTGCCGCTGCCGGAGGCCACCTTGTAGTCGCGTACGTCCCGCAGGCCGCACAGGATGACCGAGGAGGGAAAGGCGGCGGGCCGATCGGAGAACCCGGCGCGCAACTGACGCAGCACGCTCAGCAGGCTCTGGCCTCGCAGGGCATCCACTTCATCGAAGAAGAGCACCACGGGCCTGGGACAGGCACGCGCCCAAGCAGAGAGATGCGCCCTCAACAAGCCCTCGTCTCCCTCGAACACGAGCGGCGGTGGGCGGAGATCGGCGGGAAGCGCTAGCTCGGCGCGGCGCTGCAGCTCACGGAGGATGGTACGCTGGGCGGAGGCGAAGTCGTCGCCTGCTACCTCGCCCTCCTCACAGGAGAAGTAGAGCGCGGCATAACGGCCGCTTCCGGTGAGCTGGTCGGCAAGCACCCGCAGGGTCGTCGTCTTGCCTACCTGCCGAGGGGCATGAAGAACGAAGTAGCTGTTCTGATCGATGAGGGAGCGCACCTCGGGCAACCGCTGCAAGGCCGGCAGCATGTAGTGGTCGGCCGGATTGCAGGGGCCAGCGGTGTTGAACCAGCGGGACATGAGCAGAAGCTAACACCGCCCCGCTCTCCCGGTGGCTCCATCCTCCACGGGGTTCGCGCCCTTCGAGACCCTCGGCTCAGAGCGAGACCGGCTCGTCCTTCTTCGACTGATTGGGCACCGTCGCGTTCACCGGCGCCTCGCAGTGGTCGCTCTTGCGGTTGGGGTGGCAGTGCCGCACGCCGTACACGTGATGGCAACCGCACGCATCCACCCGCTTCTTCGCGCACACCGACGGGTTGAACACCTGACCCGCTTGCGGCACCGGCGGAGCCGCATTCAACGCCACTGCCACCAACAAGCTCCCCACGAACCCCATCGCCCACCCCCTGATGCTGTGAGGGATGAATGGGAATGCGGATCAACTCCGGCAAGCCCTGACTCCCCCCGAGTGCTTCCTGTTGTACGCAGGCGGAAATTCGCTCGGTGGGCGGCCGGCCCCTCCCTCGGGACACGTCGCCTTTTCACCTACCGGTCAGCTTCTTTTGGATGCTCCCGTCGCTGGCGCGTGTTGAATACCCCTCGGGAGGGTCACGCCATGAGCTGGATTCAAAGGTTGGAGAAGGTCTCCGAAGGCCACTACGTGCTGCCGAAGACCAAGACGATGCGGGTCGACGCCGACCTGTTCCTGTCCGACAAGCTCCTCTATGGCGAGGGCCCCGAGACGCCCGGCCTCGAGGAGGCCGTCTTCGACCAGGTCGTCAACGCCGCCTCCTTCCCCGGCGTCTCCCGCGTCGCGGTGACTCCGGACTGCCACCTCGGTTACGGCGTGCCCATCGGCACCGTGGTGGAGACCGACGGAATCCTCCTGCCCACCGCCGCTGGCTACGACATCGGCTGCGGCATGGTGCAGCTCAAGACGACGCTCACCGCCGAGGACGTGGCCGACAAGGCCAAGCGCCGGCGGTGGATCGACGAAGTGATTCAGCGCATCGCCGTGGGCGTGGGCGCCAGCCGGGTGCAGAAGCAGCGCCACATCAACCCCCGCACCTTCGCCGAGGTGGTGCGCCATGGCGCCAAGGCCCTGGGCCGCGGCTCCTCCACCACCGAGCGCGACTTCATCCCCGTGGAGGATGACCGGGTGGACATCCCCGAGCGCGCCTATGACAAACGCGACCAGCTCGGCAGCCTGGGCGGCGGCAACCACTTCACCGAGATGCAGGTGGATGAGGAGGGCCGCGTGTGGGTGATGCTGCACACCGGCAGCCGCGGCTTCGGGTGGAACATCGCCAAGCACTTCTTCGTGGAGGGCGCGCACGCGCTGGGCCTCAAGAGCCGCAGCGAGGACTTCATCTGGTTGGACGCCGAGTCGAAGCTGGGCCGCGAGTACTGGAACCTCCACAACATGGCGGCCAACTTCGCCGTGGCCAACCGGCTCATCATCGGCGAGGCGGTGTGCGCCGCGCTCGAGGAGGTGTTCGGCGGCACGGCGGACATCTATTACGAAATCTCCCACAACCTCATCCAGAAGGAGGCCGGCAAGTTCGTGGCCCGCAAGGGCGCCACCCGCGCCTTCCCCAAGGGGCACCCCGCGCTGAAGAAGACGGCCTGGGAGAACACCGGCCACCCCATCCTCATCCCCGGCAGCATGGAGACGGGCAGCGCCATCCTCTTCGCCGAGGAGGGGGCCGAGAAGTCCATCTACTCGGTGAACCACGGCTCGGGCCGCCGGCTGTCGCGCGGCGAGGCCCGCCGGGTGCTCCAGCAGGAGGAGACGGACCGGCGCATGGCCGAGGCCGGCATCCTCCTCAACACCCGCACCACGCCGCTGGACGAGTCGGGGCCCTGCTACAAGAACCTCGACGACGTGCTGGAGACGGTGGAGATGGCGGGGCTGGCCAAGGTGGTTCACCGCCTCCGGCCGCTGGCCTGCATCAAGGGCGCGGACTGAGCCTCGGGTGCTCGCCTGCCTGCATGCCTGGAGTCCTCCGGGCATGTAGGCCCACCGGGGACTCGTGACCGGGACCCAGGGGCGCTAGAGTGGCGCGCGTGCCGTCCAACGCCTCTCCCCGTCCCCCCATGGCCCGTGAGTCCGAGCTGGCGCGCGCCGAGTCCGAACTTGGCGCGCTGGAGAACCGTCTCGCGGATCAGGTAGCGCGTGCCACCACCGAGGCCACCACCCTGGCCTCGCGGCTGACGCAGGTGCGCGCCGAGCTGGCGCGGATGCAGACCGAGCACTCCGGGGACATCACCCTGCCGGAGATCGGCGCCCGGCTGCAGGCGGCGGCCATTCCCGAGCTGGCGGTGGAGTCCGCGCGCGAGAAGGCGCTGGAGGCCCGCCAGCAGGCGCTGGAGGCCCGCCGCCTCGCCACGCAGGATGTGCAGATCGCCCTGCATGCCTTCCAGCAGCAGACCACCGCGCTGACGCGGGAGCTGTCCGAGGCCGAGTCACACCTGAAGCAGCTTACCGAGGCGGCCGCCCGCGCCCGTCGCGAGCAGGAGGCGGCCCGCAACCGTCAGGCCCAGCAGGCCCGCGCCGAGGCCACCCGGGCCAGGGCGCCCGCCCGGGCCGCTCCCGCCCCCGCCGCTTCCACGAGCAGCTCGGCCCGCGAGTACGCACGGGTGCGGATGCAGGCGACCATCAGCCTTGGCAGCGACTCGAACTTCTTCACCGGCTTCTCCACGGACATCAGCAGCGGTGGCATCTTCGTGGCCACGGTGGAGACGGTGCCGCGAGGCACCACGGTGGACCTGGACTTCACCCTGCCGGGAGGCCGCCCGATGAAGGCCAGCGGCGTGGTGCGCTGGCTGCGCGAGCCCAACGACCGGACGCCGGACCTCATGCCGGGAGTGGGCGTGCAGTTCCACGAGCTGCCGGCCGAGGTGGCCTCGGTCATCTCGGACTTCGTGCGCAAGCGCGAGCCGCTGTTCTTCCCGGACTGAGCCGGGAAGCCGCCGGCCCCCCGCGCTCAGCTCAGCCCGATGCTCAGGGAGAGGTTCTGGAGCACTCCCCAGATGTAGCTGACCGGGCCCGAGATGAGCCGCCGTCCGAAGAAGATGATGCCCAGCAGCAGGAAGGGGCTGAGCTGCACCACCTTCTCCCAGGTATCCCGCATCCGGTAGGGCAGGAAGCGCTCCACCACGCGGCTGCCATCCAGCGGCGGAATGGGCAGCATGTTGAAGACGGCCAGGCCGATGTTGCCCATGACCATGTAGAGCATGAAGACCTCCAGCCCGGGGTTGGCCTGGAGCGTGTCCGGCGCCAGCCGCAGGCACAGGCCGTAGGACACCGAGCCGGCGATCGCCAGCAGCAGGTTGGACAAGGGGCCCGCCAGGGCCGTGAGCATCATCCCCGTGCCCATGTTCACGCCCCGCCGGAAGCGCGCGGGGTTGACGGGCACCGGCTTGGCCCACCCGAACGGGATGCCCAGCGCGGGCAGCAGCACCGAGCCCAGCGGGTCGATGTGGGCCAGCGGATCCAACGTCAGCCGGCCCTGCGCCGCCGCGGTGTCGTCTCCCAACTTCCAGGCGCTCCACGCATGAGCAAACTCATGCACCGTGAGCGACAGGACGAGGGGGATGACGCGCATCACCGCCTCCATGAGCCATTGTCCATCCATGGGCACCTCTTTAGAGCGCGGAGGCGGGTGCGCGCCAGCCTCCTTCGCTGACCATCTGACACTGGTGGCTGCCTGCCTGCCCGGGAATGCCTATGCTTGTCATCCTCTATCCATGGGGGCCTGGCGCCCCACCGAGGGGGCAGGGATGAGAAGTGATAGCGAAACACCGCCGAGCCAGGGGCTCGGCACGAGCGTGCGCAGTGTGAATTGCCGTCGCCCCCGCTGGGACTCGCGTCGGTCGGCGGCGAACGGCGCCGCGGAAGGAGTACACGCCGCCACCGTCTCCGCAGGCTCCCAGGTGGAGAAGGTGAACCTCGCCGAGAAGTTCGCGCGCTTCTCCGAGCACTGGCAGCCCAAGGTGGTAGGTGAGCTCAATGGGCAGCACGTGAAGCTCGCCCGGCTCCTGGGCCCCTTCGAGTGGCACCACCATGAGGCCGAGGATGAGCTGTTCCTCGTGGTGCAGGGCCGGCTACGAATGGAATTGCGCGACCGGACGGTGGAGCTGGAGCCCGGCGAGTTCCTCATCGTCCCCCGAGGCGTGGAGCACCGACCCGTGGCGGACGAGGAGGTGCAGGTGCTGCTCTTCGAGCCGGCCTCGACGCTCAACACGGGCAACCTTCGCAGCGAGCGGACGGTCGAGCACCCGGAGCACCTCTAGGCGCTCCCCTGGTACACGGACAGCCGTGCGGCCCCACGGCCCTGCTGTCCCTGGTACAGATTCCTCCCGCGCACCTTGCGGCACACCTTTGCTCCGGAACCGGGCCGCCACAGGCCCCGCGCCCTGGAGCCGAGAGCCATGCCGCTGCGCATTCACCACCTCAATTGCACGACGATGTGTCCGCCCGGCCGGCGGCTGATGGACGGACGCAAGGGAGTGTCCGGCCCGGCGGCCCTGGTGTGCCACTGCCTATTGGTGGAGACGGACCGGAAGCTGGTGCTGGTGGACACGGGCTTCGGGCTCAATGACGTGCTGGAGCCCCGGCCGCGCCTGAGCCCCCTGTTCCTCGATGTGCTGTGCCGGCCCAAGCTCCAGGAGGAGATGACGGCCATCCGCCAGCTCCAGCGGCTGGGCTTCAAGCCCGAGGACGTCACCGACATCCTCCTCACGCACCTGGACTTCGACCACGCGGGCGGGCTGGATGACTTCCCGTGGGCGAGGGTCCACCTGATGGACGCGGAGTACCAGGCGGCGGTGGCGCAGAAGACGGCGCTGGACCGCCGGCGCTTCCGGCCGCGCCAATGGATGCACGAGGCGAACTGGGTGACGTACCCCACGCCCCGAGGCGGCGAGCGTTGGTTCGGCTTCGAGAGCGTGCGCGAGCTGTCGGGCCTGCCTCCGGAGTTGCTCCTCGTGCCGCTCCAGGGCCATACGGAGGGGCACGCGGGCATCGCCCTCCAGGTGGACAACCGCTGGCTGCTGCACGCGGGTGACGCGTACTTCTTCCACGGGGAGATGGACGCGCAGCGGCGCTGCCCGCCGGGCCTGCGCTTCTACCAGACGCTGATGCAGAAGAACGCGCGCCTGCGCCACCGCAACCAGGAGCGGCTGCGCGAGCTGGTGCGCCAGCACGGCGCCAACGTCACCGTCTTCTGCGCCCACGACGCCGAGGAGTTCGAGCGCCTGGAGGAGGCCGAGAAGGTCCCCGCCGACTCGCCCTTCCGGCTGGTACCGGCAGAGTCCGTGCCCACGCTCCACGTGTGAAATCAGGCGCTGGGGCTCAGGACTGGTAAGGTGGGCGTGTGATCGAGTCGGTCCACTTCCAGAACTTCCGCTGCCTGCGGGACGTAAAGCTGAACCTTGCCCCGCTCACCGTGCTGGTGGGGCCTAACTCGTCCGGCAAGACCACGGTGCTGGAAGGGCTCCAACCTCGTCAGTTCGACATCGCAGATGTCTGGAGGCAAGACACATCGCTCAAAGTATCGGTGAAATGGGGCTACAGCAACGAGAAGCCAGAGATTACGACAACGGCAAAGCCTCCCGGCGAAACCTCCCTTTACAATTCACGCCTTTCTTTGTGGATCAGCAATTGGAGTCACCCCCATCAGGTTCAATCCCTGGCCCTCGATCTCAAGGCGCTTCGCGGCGAGAACGTGCTAGCCGCCGCGCAGCAGTTGAGCCGCGCTGGAGAGAACCTGACCAATGTCTTCGCCACCCTCACCCGGCAGCAACAAGCCGCTGTCGCCAAAGAACTGTGTCGGTTAGTACCGATGTTCAGCGATGTGGACTTGGAGCCCACAGCGAACGGCAGGCAGCGGCTGCGCTTTCAAGACCGTTGGGACCCAGACCTGTGGCTTGCCCCCTCCCAAGTGTCGGACGGCACGATGCTCGTGCTCGCCTTTCTCGTGCTCCAGCACCAGAACCCGCCCGCAGACATCCTCACAATTGAGGAGCCCGAGCGAGCCCTGCATCCCTACCTCCTAGAAGAACTCATTCAACTGCTGCGCAAGATGACCACCGGAGAGATTGGCCGAAAGCCGATCCAGGTCATCCTCGCTACCCACTCCGCCGAGCTGCTCGAGTACGTACGCCCTGAGGAAGTTCGCTTTCTCACCCGTTCACCCGAGGACGGCTCCGTGCAGGTGAACGAGGCGCCGACGAACTCCACCAACTGGCAGCAGGTCTATAAGGAGTATCGCGAGTCTCTCGGCAGCATCTGGCTCTCCGGCAGCATGGGCGGCGTCCCGGGGCGCTGAGCATGTTCCGTGTCGTCGTCTACGCCGAAGGCGCGGGAGAACTCGCGGGCACCTCCAACTTCCCTCGCGCTCCCGGTTCGACCCTTCTTGAAGAGGAGCTGGGCTCCGCTCACCTGCTCGTGCGCCGGTGCTTGGAGAAATCCCGGGGCCTCGACGCCTCGCTCGTACAGTTCGAGGAGCCGCTGCGCACCGGCCGCGGAAAACTCGCTCGTGGCAGCATCCTTCATAGCCCCAACACCCTGCGTCCCCTGCTCTTCTGGGCCGACCCGGGCCGACAGCCTGACCTCGCCGTGGTCCTCGTCGACGCGGACGGAGATGAGGAGCGCCAGCCCTTGCTCGACTCCGCGCTCGAGGGCATCCCCGTCGAAGCCGTCGTCTCCGTCGCCATCCAGGAGTTCGAAGCGTGGCTTGTCGCTGACACCGCAGCGCTCCAATCGGTCCTGCGTCAGCCCTTGGCCCCGCCCAAGCCTCCCGAGAAGCTCTCCCGGCGCCAGGCCAAGGAACTCCTCCAGCAGTGGTGTGAGCAGCACGCCCGCAGCCGTGATGCCGCAGAGATCCGAAGAGACATCGCGCGCCAGTGCGATCTCGACACACTCCGGCAGCAATGCACCGCCTTCGCCCGGTTCCTGCACAAGCTCCAAGCGCCTCGCTGAAGCTCAGTGTCGGTCCGAACCAAAGCTCGGGCCCAGATCCACGCCGGGGTGCAGCTCCTGGGGCAGGTCAACCGTGAAGGCCGCCCCGTCCCCCGGCGTGCTGTCCACCCGGATGGTGCCCCCATGCGCCTCCACCAACTGGCGGACGATGTAGAGCCCCAGCCCGAACCCCGCGTGCTGCCCCGCCGACCGCTCCCGCTCGAAGCGCTCGAAGATGCGCCGCTGCGCCTCCGGCGGAATCCCCACCCCGTGGTCCCGCACCGTCAGCTGCGCATGCCCTCCCACCCGCTCCAGCCGTAGCTCCACCGGCTTGCCCCGCCCGAACTTCAGCGCGTTCGACAACAGGTTCGTCACCACCCGCTCCAGCCGCAGCCGGTCCCACCACCCCACCAGCCCCGCCTCCGCCTCGATGCGGATGGTGCAGCCCGCCTCGGCCGCCTGCTCCGTGTGGCGCTCCACCACCTCGCGCACCAGCTCCGCCAGGTCCACCCGCGACACCTCCAGCGCCAGCTTCCCCGAGGACAGTCGCGACAAGTCCAACAGGTTGTGCAACAGCTGCCCCAGCCGCTGTCCGTGCCGCAGCGCCGCCGCCAACCCCTCGCGCACCCGCTCCGGCTCGTGCTCCGGCACCACCCGCTGCAGCCGCGCCAGCAACAGCTGCATCGCGTTGAGCGGGTTGCCCAGGTCATGCGACGCCACGCCGATCAGCTCCAGCGCCCGCTGCGCCTCCTGGAACAGCCGCGCGTTGTCCACCGCCAGCGCCGCCCGCCCCGCCAGCTCCTCCAGGAAGACCTGGTCCGTCGCCGTGTAGCGCCGCTCCGGTGACGAGGACACCAGCACCAACGCCCCCGAGCGCTGCTCCCCCACCGCCACCGGCACGCTGAGCGCCGAGCGCAGCTCCAACCGCCGCAAGAGCCGCAGGTGGTCCTCGTCCCATGCCACCTCCGCCAACCGCTCCTCCGTCACCTCCTCCGCCCGCTCCGCGTGGCCGATGCGGATGACCGGCGCCAGCCCACAGGGACTGTCCATGTCCGGCGGGTAGCGGTGCAAGAGCTCCCACAACGCCCGCTCCTTGTCCGCCTCCGCGTGCGTCACCGCGCGCGGCAACAGCCGGCCCCCCGGAGACAACAGGAAGAGCACGCACCCGTCCGCCAGCTCCGGCACCATCAGCCGCGCCAGCTCCGCCAACGTCAGGTCCGGCTCCAACAACTGGTTGAAGATGCGGCCGGCCTCCGCGAACAGCCGCTGGGTGCGCTCCACCCGGCGCCGCTCCGTAATGTCGCGCGTCACCTTGGCGAAGCCCCGCAGCTCCCCCGCGTCGTCCCTCAGCGCCGTGTAGATGACCTCTCCCCAGAATCGGGTGCCGTCCTTGCGCACCCGCCAGCCCTCGGCGCGCAGCCGCCCGTCCCGCTCGGCCCGCGTCAGGTCCCGCTCCGGCTCCCCCGCCGCCACCGCCTCTGGCGTATAGAAGATGGAGATGTGGCGCCCCAGCACCTCGTCCTCCCGCCACCCCTTGATGCGCTCGGCCCCGGGGTTCCAGCTCTCCACCCGCCCCCGCGAGTCCAGCAGGTAGATGGCGTAGTCCTGCACCCCCTCCACCACCAGCCGGAAGCGCTGCTCGGAGGCCTCCGCCTCCTTGTACAGCGGACGCACCTGACGGGTGAGCACCCACGCCAGGCACACCATCCCCAACATCCCCAGCGAGGCCACGGAGATGACGAGCACCAGCGCGCTCCGGTCCTCCAGCACCTCCTCCTGGATGGTCGAGACCAGCCGCGCCTCGCTGTGGCGCACCAACCGCTCCAGCGCCGCCTCCGTCTGGTCTCGCGTGTGCCCCATCAGGGTGACCTGCTGCGCATCCACCGCCCGCAGGCCCGGCTCCCGGATCAACGGCTCCAGCAATCCGCTCAGCGCCTGCTCGTGCGCGTTCTCGGTGCGCGACACCTCGGTCAGCAGCACGGCCTCCTCTCCGTTGCGCAGCCGCATCCGCAGCCGCTCCATCACCGAGAGGAAGCGCTGGCGATCGGCCTGCTTGCGCTCGTGGAACAACGGCTGGCGCGTGAGCATGAAGTCCCGACTGCTGGCCACCTTGTCGCTGAACGAGCGCCGCAGCCGCTCCACCTCGAGCAGATCCGTCGAGCGCTCCAGCACCTCCATCTCATTGCCCACGTGGACCGAGCGCACGGCCAGCACCGACGTCACCAGAATGGCGACCGCCACCACTCCGGAGGCCACAAGTCCGGCCCCCACGCGGCGCGCGAACGTCCACCGACGCCTCATGTCCCCCCCTCGGCGCTCCCCCAGACAAAGGGGAGGCCCTTTCATAAGGTGTGCCAGGGGGGGAGGGGGATGAAGCCGTGCTCCTGGGCAGGTCGGTGTTGAAAACCCGGCCTCTCCCGAGGTGTCTAGCTGCCCTTACGTCCCAGTGCGTCCAGCACCGTGCGCGCGTCGGCGTCCTCCTGCTGGTGCTCCTGCACGCGCGGCACCTCCTGCCAGCGGATCCACCCCGCCTGGGCCGCGTGCCGCGCCGCGCTCACCGTGTCGTCCACCACCACCAGCTGGCTGCCCGCCTCGCGCACCTCCTGGGCGAGGCGCTCCAGCTCCACTGCCCGCTGTGCCCGGGAGGGCACATTGCGGATGTACACGCAGCGCACCCGCCCGGGGTACTCGCGGACGATGGTGCGGTAGTGCTCGGCATCCTCCTGCCCGCTGTCGCCAATGAGGATGAAGGGCAGCGTCTCCAGCGTGCCCAGCACCCCTCGAATCTTCTCCAGCTTGTGCCCGTGCCCGCCCCCTGGCGCGAAGCCGTGCCGGCTCAGCCCCCAGTCACGCAGGAGCAGCGGCCCGTTCGGAATGCGGTGCAGCGCCAGGAACTCATCCAGGTGCTCGTACAGGTTCCACGGGCTGCTGGAGACATAGAAGATGGGGTTGTCGGCCAGCCCGCCGTGGCCCTCGCGCAGCGCCGAGTAGAAGGCATCCACGCCCTCGAAGGGCAGGCGCGTGCGGTGCTCGGTGAGAAACAGCGCCCAGGCGCGCTTGAGCGGGTTGGTGACGCCGGTGACGATGACGGTGTCGTCGATGTCGCTGATGATGCCCAGCTCCGCCTGGGGGCCGGCCACCAGCACCTGCGCGGAGACGATGGGCACCCCTTGCGGCTCGGGCTCCAGCAGCTCCAACTCCACCACGTTCCACCCCGGGCGCACCCCGGGCGGAGGTGCCACCCACAGCTCCAGGAAGCCCTCGTCGTCGGTGGTGCCCTCCCAGCGCTTGTCCCCCCAATGCACCGCCACGCGCGCCCCGGGAATCTCCACCGTCGCGTAGCGCTTGTACGAGGCGATGGCGCTGCCCACCAGCGAGCGCCGCAGGTGCGAGGGCTTCACGAAGCGGTCCTCCAGCACCCGCGCCTGGATGAGCACCCGCTCCGCCGTGCCGTAGCCCCGGTAGGGAAGGATTCGCAGCGGCCGGGCCAGCCCCATGCGGCGGCGCACGCCGCGGCTGAAGCGGTCCCACCGCGCATCGGCCCGGACGGCCAGTTCGAAGAAGGCGGGCTTGAGCGGGCTCATGAGCGGTGAACGGCCTCCGGGGGGTTCTCTTCCTCTATACCGCCCAGCGCCCCAGGGCTCCGGTTCCTGCTCTGGAACCCACGTGGGCACACATCCACTCCTCTCAGCTTCCAAGAAAATTAGGGTGAAGCGGTTCTCCCGGCGCCCAGAAGCTGCAGCCTCGTGGTAGAAATGCGGTGCAGAGGACAATTCGTCGAGGGGGAGCTGCGCGCTCGTAGGAGGGTGCGATGATTCACAATGCGAGCCCCCGCGTTTTGGGGCCCAGCAGCGCTCGATTGGAGTTCTCCCGGTTGGAGCCTTCCGGCCCGCCCTCCCGAACCAGTGGGGGCGTGAGCGCTGGAGTCCTTCCTTGGAACGAGAAGGCCCGCCTGGAGGCGCTGCGCAGCTACGAGGTGCTGGACACCGCGCCCGAGCCCTCCTTCGACGACATCACCCAGCTGGCGGCGCAGCTGTGCGACGCCCCCGTGGCGCTCATCACCTTGGTGGATGAGACGCGCGTGTGGTTCAAGTCCCGCGTGGGAGTGGATCTGCGGGAGGTGCCGCGAGAGACCTCCTTCTGTACCCACACCGTGCAGCACTCCTCGCTGTTCGTGCTGCCCGACGTGCTGGAGGACCCCCGCTTCGTCGACCTGCAAGAGGTCCACACGGATCCGACGCCGCGCTTCTACATGGGCGCGCCGCTGGTGACGCCCGAGGGCTACACGCTGGGCACGGTGTGCGTGCTGGACCGGGCACCGCGCGCGCCCCTGCCCCGCCACGCCCGGGCGCTGGAGGCGCTGGCCCGGCAGGTGGTGAGCCAGCTGGAGCTGCGGAAGATGAACCGGGCACAGACGCGGCTCATCGACGAGCTGCGCGCCACCAACGAGCGCTTCGAGGTGATTCAGCGCGCCACCAACGACATCATCTGGGACTGGGACCTGGTGGGCAACCGGGTGTCCTGGAGCGAGCGGGTGCAGGACGTGCTCGGCTACCCGGCCTCGAGCCAGGACTCGGGGTGGTGGTACTCGCTGGTCCACCCGGAGGACCGCGAGCGCGTGGCCGACAGCTTCCGCCAGGCGGTGCGCAACGGGGCGACGCACTGGTCGGAGGAGTACCGGGTGCGGCGCGCCAACGGCACCTACGCGCGGGTGCTGGACCGGGGCACCATCCTTCGCACGGCGCAGGGCATCCCGGTGCGAATCCTGGGCGCGGTGATGAACATGAGCGAGCGCGAGGAGATGCGGGCGCGGCTGGCGCAGGCCGACCGCATGGCCTCGGTGGGCACGCTGGCGGCCGGGGTGGCGCATGAAATCAACAACCCGCTGGCCTACGTCATCGCCAACCTGGACTATGTGCGCCAGGAGGTGGAGCAGGCCGCGGGTGCGCCGCTGAGGTCCGAGGAGGTGCCCCAGGCGCTCAAGGAGGCGCGCGAGGGCGCCGAGCGCATGCGCCTCATCGTCCGGGACCTGAAGATGTTCTCGCGGCCGGACGACGAGCGCTTGGAGCCGGTGGACTTGCACCGCGCCATCGACTCGGCGGTGACGATGGCCTGGAACCAGATCCGCCACCGCGCGCAGCTGGTGAAGTCGTACCAGCCCCTGCCCGCCGTGTACGCCAACGAGGCGCGGCTGGGGCAGGTGTTCCTCAACCTGCTGGTGAACGCGGCGCAGGCGATTCCCGAGGGCGCGGCGGACCGCAATGAAATCCTCGTCTCCACGCGGGTGGACGCCAAGGGGCGCATCCTCATCGAGGTGCGGGACACGGGCGCCGGAATCCCGGAGGAGATCCGCGCGAGAATCCTGGAGCCGTTCTTCACCACCAAGCCGCAGGGCATGGGCACGGGGCTGG
Source organism: Hyalangium ruber (assembly GCF_034259325.1). Lineage (NCBI taxonomy): Bacteria > Pseudomonadati > Myxococcota > Myxococcia > Myxococcales > Archangiaceae > Hyalangium > Hyalangium rubrum. The sequence goes on from NZ_JAXIVS010000002.1 coordinate 945,908, forward strand.
GGCTGTCCATCTGCCATGGCATCATCACCAACCTGGGCGGAGAGCTGCAGTTCGAGACCGAGGTCGGCAAGGGCACGACGTTCCGCGTGGTGCTGCCTCCGCCCCAGGACACGGAGAAGGCGGTCGCGGCCGACAAGCCCGTGGAGGCGGCGGCGCGGCGGGGCCGCATCGTGGTGGTGGATGACGAGCAGCTGGTGCTCAACGCCATCAAGCGGGCGCTGCGGACGGAGCACGACGTGACGGTGTTCAACCGGGCCCAGGCGGCGCTGGAGTGGATGGAGCAGGGCGAGCCGTGGGATGTGCTCCTGTGCGACTTGATGATGCCGGAGATGACCGGCATGGAGTTCCACGCCGAGCTGAGCCGCCGGTGGCCGGAGCGGCTCAAGGACGTCGTCTTCGTCACCGGCGGGGCGTTCACGGAAGGGGCGCGCGAGTTCCTCGGCCAGCCGAGCATCTCCCGGCTGGAGAAGCCCTTCGAGCCCCCCGCGCTGCGCGAGGTGGTGGCGGAGCGGCTCAAGAGCCGGTGACGGGGACTTTCAGTCCCTCCGGCCCAAGGTGCGGTCCAGGTTGTATGCGGCGCTGATGAGCGACAGGTGGGTGAGCGCCTGGGGGAAGTTGCCCAGCGCCTCGCCCGAGGGCCCCGTCTGCTCCGCGTACAGCCCCACGTGGTTGGCGTAGCCCAGCATCCGCTCGAACGTCAGCCGCGCGTCCTCCAGGTACTGCGGCTTGGTGACGCTCGCCCGGGTGAGCGCCTCCACCAGCCAGAAGCTGCACAGGTTGAAGGTGCCCTCGCGCCCTTCAATCCCATCCAGCTTCGCGTCCGCGTCGTAGCGGAACACCAGTCCGTCGGACACCAGCCCTCCCTCCTCCGGCGGGCGGTGCATCGCCTTGAGCGTGGACAGCATGCGTGGGTCCACCGGCGAGAGGAAGAACACCAGCGGCATGAGCAGGTTCGCCGCGTCCAGCGCCTCGTGCCCGTAGGCCTGGATGAACGCGTGGCGATGGGTGCTCCACCCCTTCTGCATGATGTCTTCGAAGATGGCGTCCCGCACCGCCAGCCACCGCGCGCGGTCCGCCGGGAAGCTGCGCTTGTCCGCCAGCCGGATGGCCCGGTCCACCGCCACCCAGCACATCATCTTCGAGTACACGAAGTGGCGCCGCCCGCCGCGCACCTCCCAGATGCCCTCGTCCCGCTCCTTCCAGTGGTCGCACACCCAGTCCACCAGCCGCCGCAGGTGCCGCCAGAAGTCATAGCTGATGGGCGCCCCGTGCTTGTTGTACAGGTACACCGAGTCCATCAGCTCGCCGTAGATGTCGAGCTGGAGCTGATCCGCCGCCGCGTTGCCGATGCGCACCGGCCGCGCGCCGCCGTAGCCGCTCAGGTGCTCGAGCACCTCCTCCTTCGGCACCGGCGTGCCGTCGATGCTGTACATGAGCGCGAGCGGCGCGTCCTCGGGCAGCTCCGCGCAGCGCGCTTCGATCCACCGCATGAAGGCGCCCGCCTCCTCCTTGAAGCCCACCCGGAGGAACGCGTACACGGTGAAGGCCGCGTCCCGCAGCCACACGTAGCGGTAGTCCCAGTTGCGCACCCCGCCCGGTGACTCGGGCAGGCTGCAGGTGGGCGCCGCGACGATGGCCCCCGTGGGCTTGAAGGTGAGCAGCTTGAGCGCCAGCGCCGAGCGCTGCACCACCTCGCGCCAGCGCCCCGTGTACGAGCACTTCGACAGCCACCTTCGCCAGTAGTCCACCGTGTGCCGGAACAGCACCTCGGCCGATTCGTGGCTGTGGACCGTGTCCGTGCAGGAAGGGGGCGCGCCCTCGCGCAGGGTGAAGACCGCGGACTGGCCCTCGTGCAACACGAAGTGGGCTCGCACCCCTCGCGTGCCGATGTCCAGCGGCACCTTCGTGGACAGCGTGAGGCTCAGCGTCTCGGAGACGAAGCTCGCTCCGCCCGGAATGGCCCGCGTGGTGTGCGCGTCCCGCCCGTAGTTGAACGCCGGGAAGCACTCCAGCCCGAACGCCATCTCCCCACGCACCACGCGCACGCGCCGCAGCACCTCGCGCACGTGCTCGCGCTCGGCCGCCACCCCCATGGGCATGAAGTCGATGATCTCGCCCACGCCCTTGGGTGAGTAGAAGCGCGTCACCAGCACGTTGGTGTCCGGCCAGTAGAACTGTTTGTGGACCACCCCGTCCGGCTCCGGAGCGATGCGGAAGTGGCCTCCCCGCTCCGGATCCAGCAGCGCCGCGAAGACGCTGGGGCTGTCGAAGTTCGGAAAGCACAGCCAGTCCAGCGTCCCGTCCGTGCCCACCAGCGCCACCGTGCGCAGGTCTCCAATCACCCCGTGGTCCTCGATGGGCACCGAGCCTCCCGAGAACCGGCCCGTCCCGGGCCCCGAGCCCACCTGCGCCCGCTCGACGTCACCCACCGCTGGCCCGTTGTCCCCGCCGCTCATACGCGCTCCTCATCCAAAGGTGATGACGTGCTTGATGCCGCCCGCCTTGCCGGAGACGATCTTCTGGAAGTCCTCCGGGGGGTGGCGCGCGGTGATGAGGCGCTCGACCCGGCCCGGCCAGCGGGCCTGGAAGTGCCCCAGGTCCTCCAGCGCCGCCGCGAAGTCCGCGTCCGAGGCGTTCACCGTGCCCAGCACCAGCTGGTTGTTGAGCACCAGCTGCTTGAGCAGCGCCGCGCCCTCCAGCTCCAGCGGCTCCTTGCGGCCCGGCACTCCGGTGAAGATGAACACCCCGTTGGGGCCCAGCGCACGCAGCACCTCGAAGGCCGCCTTGGAGGCTCCCGCCGCCTCGTACACCACGTCCACGGGGCCCGCGAGCTTGCGCAGCTCCTCCACCGGCACCTCCTTCGAGGAGAGGTAGGGCACGCCCACGCCTTCCGAGGCCTCGGCCTTCGCGTTGGGCTTGGGCGAGCGCGAGTACATGGTGGTGCGGTACCCCGCGCGCAGGAGCGCCATGGCCCCCAGGAGCCCCACCGGCCCCGAGCCCAGCACCACCGCCCGCCCTGGCCCCGTGCTCCAGGGCAGCCGCTCCTTGAGCCGCTCCAGCTCTCGCAGCGCCTTCTCGGCGATGGTGAGCGGCTCGGTGAGCACCGCCACCTCGCGCAGCCCGGCGGGTACCCGGTGCAGGTAGGCCACCTCCTCCACGAAGAACTCCGCGCAGAAGCCGTGCGCCTTCTGGATGCCGCGCTCCGTGTAGTCCCCCGTCACGCAGAAGTCCGGGTAGCCGTGCCGACAGGCCTCGCAGCGCTCGTGAGGGCAGGGCCTCCGCACCCGGGGCACCACCAGGTCTCCTGCCTTGAGGCCCTGCACGCTCGCGCCTACTTCCACCACCTCGCCCAGCGCCTCGTGGCCCAGGATGAGGAAGTCCTCGCCCTCGGGCGGCGCGCCGTGGCGGAAGTCGATGATCTCCTTGTCCGTGCCGCACACGCCCACCTCCAGCGTGCGCACCCGGACCTGCGTCGGCGAGCGCAGGCGGGGCTCGGGTGCATCGTCGATGACGCGCACCTCGCGGGACTTCGGGAAGACAGCGACGGCCTTCATGACACCCCTCCTGGACGACGGCCTCCCAGCCCTCGCTGGCGCTCGACCTAGATGGCCCGCGCGCACGCGCATTGCAGCGACTCTGAGGGTGCGAGGCTCACGGGTGAACAGTCGGAAGGCGCGACCGTCCACCTGTCGGCGCAGCGAGGGTGGGTGGATTCCAGGTGCCGTGGCAGGCCCGTGGATCTATAGACGGGGGCGTGACCGAACCCGCTCCCTCGGAGACGCCCGCTGGCGGCGACGCACCGCCTTCCCGGGCCCGTGCCGCCACGCTGGGCGCCGTGGCCTTCGTGCTGCTGGCCGCGCCGTTCCTCGTCTTCGGAGGGATGCTGCTCAACCTGAAGGCGCGCGTGGAGCTGGCGTGTACTCCTGGCGGCCCGTGTACCCTGTTCCACCAGGGCTGGCTGACCCGCGAGCCGGTGGAGCGCTTCACGGTGGAGGAGCTCCAGGACGTCACGGTGGAGCGCAACCGCACCGGCCGCCGGGGCGGGGACAACCTCTACCGGCCCGTGCTGGAGACGCCTCGGGGCAAGTTCCCGCTGAGCTACAAGTGGCTGGAGCAGCTGGCCGATGCCGAGCGCACGGCGGAGGCGGTGAACCGCTTTCGCGCCGCTCCGCTGGCCGGGGGTGACACGGGGCTCGTGGTCTTCCACGACCAGCGGCGCACCCCGGGCCTGGTGGGCAGTGCGTTCAGCGGCGTGGGGCTGGTGCTGCTGGGGGTGAGCGGGTGGCTGGGCTTGAAGGCCCGCCGCCACCGCCGGGCCGAGCGCGCGAGCCAGCTGGCGAACACGCCGCGCGTTTATAGCGTCTCAGGAAAGTAATGTCCGAGCGGAAGAGCCAGGGTAGCTTGGCAGGATGCGCAGTCGAGGCTCGCCCGAAGAGTTGGAGCATCGGCGCTGGCTGGCCATCCAGCGCTTGGTGGAG